>DASYHY010000001.1:0-6524 GCA_036252795.1 Aurantimonas sp.
GCTCGGCTACGAGGAGGCGCTCACCCGCGTCGATTCCACCTCGGGCGACTGGTACGCCACCTCCGGCCACATGATCTGGATCGGGGATCGGACGCGGCAGGAGGAGAACGCCCATGTCGAGTTCTGCCGCGGCATCAAGAATCCGATCGGCCTCAAATGCGGCCCGTCCCTGGAGCCGGACGCGCTGCTGCGGCTGATCGACCGTCTGAACCCGGAGAACAAGGCCGGGCGCCTGACGCTGATCACCCGCTTCGGCCACGAGAAGGTGGAGGCGCATCTGCCGAAGCTGATCCGGGCGGTGGAGCGGGAAGGGCGCAAGGTCGTCTGGTCCTGCGATCCGATGCACGGCAACACGATCACGCTCAACCACTACAAGACCCGGCCCTTCGACCGGATCCTCTCGGAAGTGGAGAGCTTCTTCGCGGTGCATCGCGCCGAAGGCACCCATGCCGGCGGCATCCACATCGAGATGACCGGCAAGGACGTCACCGAATGCACCGGCGGCGCACGTCCCGTTCTCGCCGAGGATCTGTCGGATCGCTACCACACCCATTGCGACCCGCGGCTCAACGCCAACCAGGCGCTGGAACTCGCCTTCCTGGTGGCGGAACTGCTGAAGCACGACCATGCGGCGGCGCCGTCGCAGCAGCAGGCGGTTCGCCGCTGAGGCGCATGCCGAACTGACGGCTTCGCGGGCGGATCGGTGAACGATCCGTCCGCGACAGCTACGATGACCCCCGGGCAGGCGGGTAATATCTTGGCAGGGCCAGCACGGAGCCCATGCCATGTCCACCATGCCCAGCCTGTTCGTTTCCCACGGCTCGCCCGATGTGGCGATCGCCGAGACCAACGCGGCGCGCTTCCTGCGAAGCCTCGCCGAGGACTTGCCGCGGCCGCGCGCCATCGTCGTCGCCAGTGCGCATTTCGAGGCCGAGGGCAGGGTCCTGGTTTCGGGCGACGAGAGTCCGGCGACGATCCACGATTTCGGCGGCTTCGACCCCAGCCTCTACGAGATCCGCTACGATGCGCCCGGCGATCCACGGCTCGCGGCCGAGATTGCGGACGCGCTTGGCGAGCACGGATTTGCGGCCGAGGTGGTCGCCGACCGCGGCTTCGACCATGGCACCTGGGTGCCGCTGCACCTCGCCTATCCGCAGGCCGACATACCCGTGGTGCAGGTCTCGATCGACCCGCAGGCGGGCCCTGGGCACCATCTTGCGCTGGGCGAGGCGCTGGGCTTCCTGCGCGCCGAGGGCGTGCTGATCATCGGCTCGGGATCGTTCACCCACAATCTGCGCGAGGCTTTCGCGCGGATCCGGCAGAACGAGCGCCAGGCGACGACGCCGGACTGGGTCTCCGCCTTCGCCGACTGGATGACGCAGCGGATCGTCGCCGGGGATCGGCGGGCGCTGGAGGCCTATCGGACCGAGGCGCCCTTCGCCCGCGAGAACCATCCGACGGACGAGCACCTGATGCCGCTCTATGTGGCGCTGGGGGCGGCCGGCACCGGCGCCGAGGCGCGGAAACTGCACACCAGCCACGATTTCGGCGTGCTGGCGATGGAAGCCTTCGCCTTCTCCTGACGGAAATCCGACAACGACGCGAACAGGAAGCGGGCGGATGTTCTCACGATGAAACAAGCGGTCGACCTCGATACCCGTCCGGGTTTGCCGGAGGACCTGCGCGACCTGCTCGCCCGCTATCCGCGCGAATCCTGGGAGGGGCACGCCAATCTCGGCACGGCGGCGCGCTTCTGGCTGCAGCGCCACGACATGTTCCGCGAGCTGGGGGGCGCGCTGCGGGATGGCCTGTCACAGCACCGGGAGGGGACCGTCGAGCTCGATCCGTTCCGGCGCTGGTTCGCGCCACGGCTGCAGTTCTTCCTGGCCCAGCTGGACGATCATCACCGGATCGAGGACCACCATTACTTCCCGGTGTTCCAGCGGGCGGAGCGCCGGCTGGCGCACGGGTTCGAGCTGCTCGAGGCCGATCACGAGGTGATCCACCACGACCTCCTGCAGACCGCCGAGACGGCGAACCGGTTCCTTGCGGTCGAGGTGGCCGCCGGACCGCGGCCGAGCGACGAGGCCTGCCGGGCGGCGGATGGTTACGCCGAGGCCAGCGAGCGGCTGCTGACGCGGCTGATCCGGCATCTGGCCGACGAGGAGGATCTGATCATTCCTCTGATCCTCGATCGGGGAGAGGCTGCGATCGGGATCTGAGGGCGGCAAGTTCCGGCCGCGTCTCGTCCGGGCGTGGCTTCGGTCCTGCGCCCTGGCGCCGCCGCTTCTTGACCCGCCTGGTGAGGGCGGGGCCCCACTGCCGCCAGGCGAACCAGCTGGCCAGCAACGCGGCGATCACGCCCAGCGCGATGCCGACTCCCTGCTCCATCACCTGCAACTGCGCGAAGACCGACCCGATCGAATAGCCGAACACGAAGCCGATCGTGGTGAAGATGCCGGCCCAGATTGCCGCGCCGACCAGATTGAGCAGCGCGAAGCGGACCACCGAGATGCGCGACAGGCCGAGCGCGATGAGCCCCGGCATGCGAAGCCCGTAGATGTAGCGGTTGACGATGACGAAGAACGCGGGGAACCGCTCGACCAGGCCGATGGCCCGGGCAAACTTGTCGTGATCGCGCCAGCGCGCGACCCAGCGATGGTTCGAGGCGTAGCGCGCGAAGAGGAAAACCGAGAGATCGCCGATGCACGAGCCGACGAAAGCGAGCGCGATCATCATCTCGAACGGGTAGGAGCCGCGATAGGCGAGGAACCCGCCGATGATCGCAAACACCTCTCCCTCGAAGAAGGTCCCGGCCAGAACGATGATCGGCCCGAATTGGCCGATGAGGCCCAGAATCTCGTACACCATGGCTCCGAACATCGGGACGTGGACTGGCTACCGCAATGACTGCGACCGCATGTGGTTCACTTCCGCGGCTTCTCGCAGGGTTTTGCGGCGCAAAGAAGTGGCTCGCCTTCAGCGCTGTCCCGCGATGCGCCCATTGCTTGCTGCCGCAGGCCGTCCCAGCCCCTAGACGATGGCGGGCCGAGTCCGCAAGGCCCCCGCGCCGGCGGGTCTCGCACCATCCGCTGGAGGTTGATATGTGCGGAACGGGTCGCAGCTAAGACGGCGTGCCCGGGTTTGCTTCGACGTGCTGAGGAAGATTTGGCTTGCAGAACCTGACCGACCGCCTGACGCTCGCCGTCGCCCAACTGAACCCCGTGGTCGGCGACGTGTCGGGCAATCTGGATCGCGCACGCGCCGCGCGGCGTGAGGCTACCGGCCAGGGCGCCGATCTCATCCTCTTCACCGAGTTGTTCATCGCGGGCTACCCGCCCGAGGATCTCGTGCTGAAGCCGGCCTTCGTCGATGCCTGCCGGGATGCGGTGGAGACACTGGCACGCGAGACCGCCGATGGTGGTCCGGGCGTGATCATCGGCTGTCCGCTGCGCAACGAGGAGGGGCTCTTCAACGCCGTGGCCGTACTCGATGGCGGCAAGATCCAGACCTGGCGGTCGAAGGTCGATCTGCCGAATTACGGCGAATTCGACGAGAAGCGCGTGTTCCAGGCAGGGCCGATGCCCGGCCCGGTGAGCTTCCGGGGACTGCGCCTCGGGATCCCGGTCTGCGAGGATCTCTGGGGCGATCTCGGCGTCTGCGAGACGCTGGCGGAATCTGGCGCGGAGATCCTGCTGGTTCCGAACGGCTCGCCCTTCTATCGCGGCAAGGTCGACGTGCGCCATCAGGTGGCGCTCCGGCAGGTGATCGAGACCGACCTGCCGATCGTCTACGCCAACGCCGTCGGCGGCCAGGACGAGCTGGTGTTCGACGGCGCGTCCTTCGCCTTTCACGGGGACCGAAGCCTGGCGTTCCAGCTGCCGCAGTTCGACGAGGGGGTGTTCGTCACGCGCTGGAAGAAGACGAACGAAGCCTGGACCTGCGAGGACGGGCCGGTGGCGCCGCTGCCGGACACCGACGAGACGATCTGGCGCACCTGCGTCCTCGGGCTGCGGGATTATGTCGACAAGAACGGCTTCCGCTCCGTGGTGCTGGGCCTGTCCGGCGGCATCGACTCGGCCATCGTCGCGGCCATGGCCGTCGACGCGCTTGGAGCGGAACGCGTGCACTGCGTGATGCTGCCCTACCACTACACCGCCGCGACGAGCATCGAGGATGCCCAGGCCTGCGCGGAAGCGCTCGGCGTATGGTACGACGTCATTCCCATCGCCGAGGCCGTCGAGGGCTTCAATCACGCGCTGGCGCCGATGTTCGCCGGCAGCGAGCCGGGCGTGACGGAGGAAAACATCCAGAGCCGCGCCCGCGGGGTGATCCTGATGGCGATCTCGAACAAGTTCGGCGCGATGGTCGTGACTACGGGCAACAAGAGCGAAATGAGCGTCGGCTACGCCACGCTCTATGGCGACATGAACGGCGGCTTCAACCCGATCAAGGATCTCTACAAGAGCGAGGTTTTCCGCCTCTCGCGCTGGCGCAATGCCCACCGACCGACGGGCTCGCGGGGTCCCGACGGCATCGTCATCCCCACCCGTATCATCGACAAGCCGCCATCGGCCGAGCTCCGCGAGGACCAGAGGGACGAGGATTCGCTGCCGCCCTACGACGTGCTCGACGCGATCCTCGAGCATCTGGTCGAGCATGACGGCGGCGTCGACGAGCTGGTGGCGCGTGGCTACGACGCGGAGACGGTGCGGCACATCGAACGGCTGCTCTACATCGCCGAGTACAAGCGCCGCCAGTCGGCGCCGGGGACCAAGGTCACCCGGAAGAACTTCGGCCGTGACCGGCGCTATCCGATCACCAACCGTTTCCGGCACGGGGTCTAGGGTTCCATGCTGGAGATCCCGCCGCTCGACTCACTGGCCATCGCCTTCACCGGCGTCGGTCTCCTGTTCTTCCTGCGCTATTTCCTGGCCATGCGGCGGATCTGGAAGATCGTCGGCTATCGGCCGAGCTTCCAGTTTGGCGACTTCTTCCGGGCGACGCGGCAGGACGCCTTCGGTCCCGATATCGAGCCCGAACGGCGTTACGCCGCGCGCCAGCTCGTGATCGGAAGCGCGATGCTGCTCACCGGCCTGGTGTTGTTCGCGTGGCTGCTTGCGACGGGCGCGCCGATTCGCCTGGACATCTGAGCCGGGCATCGGCGGTCGGCGAATGCTGCGCGGAGCCGTGCCCGCCCGATTGCCAGCACGCGCGGCGATCTTTACGGCAGGGCTCATGACCGTCACCGTTCGCTTCGCGCCGTCGCCCACGGGCCATCTGCACATCGGCAATCTGCGCACCGCGCTGTTCAACTGGCTGTTCGTTCGGCGCGAAGGCGGGCGCTTCATCCTGCGCTTCGACGACACTGATCGGGAGCGCTCGCGGCGTGCGTTTGCCGACATGATCGAGACCGATCTCGCGTGGATCGGGATCGAGCCCGATCAGGCGGTGCGGCAGTCGGAGCGGCTGGACCTCTACGAGGCGGCGGCGAACCGCCTGAAGGAACTGGGCCTGCTCTATCCCTGCTACGAGACCCCTGAGGAGCTCGACCGCAAGCGCAAGCGGCTCGCCGCCCGAAACCTGCCGCCGGTCTACGGCCGCGAGGCCCTGCGGCTGACCGACGCCGAGCGCGCGGCACTGGCGGGCGAGGGCCGCCGGCCGCACTGGCGTTTCCTCCTGCCGAACTTCGACGCCGATCCGTTCTCGCCGACGCGCACCGAGATCCACTGGGACGACCTGATCCGCGGGCCTCAGACGGTGGATCTCGCCTCGCTGTCGGACCCGGTGCTGGTGCGCGAGGACGGCAGCTTCCTCTACACGCTGCCCTCGATCGTCGACGATGGCGATCTCGGCGTCACCCATGTCATCCGGGGCGACGACCACGTCACCAATACCGGCGTCCAGGCGGCGATCTTCGCGGCGCTGGACCTGCCGGTGCCGCGCTTCGGGCACCACAACCTGCTGACGGCGCTCGGCGGCGAGGGGCTTTCGAAGCGCAGCGGGGCGCTCTCGCTGCGCTCGTTGCGCGAAGAGGGCTACGAGCCGATGGCCGTCGCGTCGCTGGCGGTGCAGGTCGGTCTTTCCGGGTCGATCGAGGCGGTGGCGAACCTGCCGGCACTGGGCGAACGCCTCCACCTCGACGAGGTCTCCGCCTCGGCCTCCAAGTTCGATCCCGCCGAACTCGACCGGCTCAACGCCGAGATCGTGCACGGTCTCGACCACCAGCAGGTGGCCGCGCGGCTGGCGGCGATGGGCGTGCCGCCGGAGCGGACGGCGGCCTTCTGGAGCGCCGTCCGCGGCAATTGCGGCAGGGTGAGCGACGCCGCGCAGTGGGCCTCCGTCGTGTTCGGCGAACAGCTTGAGCAGCCCGCCTTGTCCGAGGACGACAGAGCCATGATCGGGACGGCGCGCGGGCTGCTGCCGGAGGGCGACATCGATGCGGGCACGTGGCGGGCGTGGACCGACGCGGTCAGGCAGGCGACGGGCCGCAAGGGCAGGGCGCTGTTCATGCCGCTGCGGCT
>DASYHY010000002.1:0-8120 GCA_036252795.1 Aurantimonas sp.
CGGCGGCAACCAGCAGAAGATCGTGCTGGCGCGGGAGCTGGAGCGGGACCCGGACGTGCTGCTGATCGGCCAGCCGACCCGCGGCGTCGACGTCGGCGCCATCGAGTTCATCCACCGGCGCATCGTCGCCATGCGCGATGCCGGCAAGGCGATCCTCCTCGTGTCGGTCGAACTCGATGAGATCCGCGCGCTGTCGGACCGCATCCTGGTGATGTTCGCCGGCCGGATCGTCGGTGAGCGGCACCCGTCCTGCAGCGAGGGCGAGATCGGCCTCCTGATGGCCGGGGTCGAAGAGAGGGGGGCGGCGGCGTGAAGGACGCGCGGATATGTCTGGTGACGCTGGCGGTCGACGATCTCGAACGCGCGGCCGCCTTCTATGCGGCGCTCGGCTGGAAGCGGACGCGCGCCGGCAATGCGACGGTCATCTTCATGCAGGGCGAGCGCATGGTCCTGTCGCTGTTCGGTCGCAGGGACCTCGCCGCGGACGTCGGCAGCTCGGTCGAGGGAAGTTCGGCCCCGTTTCCCAACGTCGCGCTGGCGATCAACATGCCAAGCGAGGCCGATGTCGACCGGCTCTTCGACATGGCGCTCGCCGCCGGCGCCGTCCCGGTCAAGCCGCCGGAGCCGGCCTTCTGGGGCGGCTATTCCGGCTATTTCTCCGATCCCGACGGCCATCTGTGGGAACTGGCCCACAACCCTTTCTTCCGGCTGACCAAAAGGGGCCATATCGACCTTCTGAAGACGGCAGGATAGCCTGCCGATGAGCCGCCCCTTCGCCAAGCTGCCCGCATGGATCGACTACGGCCTCATCCCCCTGTTCAATCTCGTCGTCGCCTTCGCGGTTGCCGGCCTCGTCGTGCTCATGGTCGGCGAGAGTCCCGTGGAGGCGGCGGCCCTGATGATCCGGGGCGCCTTCGGCTACGGGGAGGGGATCGGCTTCACCCTGTATTACACGACCAGCTTCATCTTCACCGGACTGGCCGTCGCTGTCGCCTTCCACGGGGGGCTGTTCAATATCGGCGGCGAGGGCCAGGCCTATCTCGGCGGTCTCGGCGTCGCCGCCGTGGCGCTGAGCCTGGGCGGCATCCTGCCCTGGTGGCTGAACCTGCCGCTGGCCGTCGCGGCGTCCTGCGCCTGCGGCGCGCTGTGGGCGCTGATCCCCGCCTGGCTGCAGGCGCGGCGCGGCAGCCACATCGTCATCACCACCATCATGTTCAACTTCATCGCCGCGGCGCTGATGGTCTACCTGCTCGTCAACGTGCTGAAGCCGGCGGGCACGATGGCACCGGAGACCCGAACCTTCGAGGCCGGCGGCCAGTTGCCGAAGCTGCGCGGCCTGTTCGAGCTGTTCGGCGCCAATCTCGGCGGCGCGCCGCTGAACGTCTCGCTGTTCGTGGCGCTCGCCGCCTGCCTCTTCGTCTGGGTGCTGATCTGGCGCACCCGGCTCGGCTACGAGATCCGCACGCTTGGCTTCTCACCACGCGCGGCGCGCTATGCCGGCATGTCCGGCACGCGGCTCGTCGTCGTGACCATGCTGATCTCCGGCGGCCTCGCCGGCATGATGGCGCTGAACCCGGTGATGGGCGACCAGTATCGGCTGCTGATCGACTTTCCGGGCGGCGCCGGCTTCGTCGGCATCGCCGTGGCGCTGATGGGCCGCGGCCACCCAGCCGGCATCATCCCGGCGGCGCTGCTCTTCGGCGTGCTCTACCAGGGCGGGGCCGAACTCGCCTTCGACATGCCGGCGATCTCGCGCGACATGATCGTCATCATCCAGGGCCTGGTGATCCTCTTCGCCGGTGCGCTGGAGAACATGTTCCGACCGGGCGCCGGGGCCGCCTATCGGTGGGCGCGGCTTCGCCGGGCGCCGGCGATCGGCGCGGAGGAGGCGCGATGATGGATTTCGGCGCCGGGATCAACGTGATCGATGCCACCGTCCGGCTGTCGACGCCGCTGCTGCTGGCCGCGCTCGCCGGGCTTTATTCCGAACGGGCGGGCGTCTTCGACATCTCGCTCGAGGGCAAGATGCTGATCGCCGCCTTCGCCTCGGCGGCGGCGGCCGCGGTCTGGGGTTCGGCCCTGCTCGGGCTCCTCGTCGGGGTGCTCGCCGCCGTCGCCTTCTCGCTGGTGCACGGCCTCGCCTCGATCACCTATCGCGGCAACCAGATCGTCTCGGGCGTGGCGCTCAACTTCATCGCGGCGGGCCTCACCATCATTCTCGGCCAGGCCTGGTTCGCCCAGGGCGGCCGCACGCCGAGCCTCACCGGCGACGGGCGCTTCGCCTCGATCACCCTGCCGGGCGCCGAGGCGATCAGGGACGTGCCGGTGGTCGGGCCGATCTACGCGGTCATCGTCTCGGGCCAGACCCTGCTCGTCTACGTCGCCTTCCTGATGGTGCCGATCACCTGGTGGGTGATGTTCCGCACGCGCTTCGGCCTCAGGCTGCGGGCCGTCGGCGAGAATCCCGCCGCCGTCGACACGGCGGGCATCTCCGTCACCTGGCTGCGCTACCGGGCCGTGATCATCTGCGGCATTCTCACCGGTCTTGCCGGGACCTATCTGTCCGTCGCGCAGGCCGCCGGCTTTACCCGCGACATGACCGCCGGCAAGGGCTACATCGCGCTGGCGGCGCTGATCTTCGCCAACTGGAAGCCGCTGCCGGTGATGTTCGCCTGCCTGCTGTTCGGCTTTCTGGATGCCTCCTCGATCCGCATCCAGGGCGTCTCGCTGCCGCTCGTGGGCCAGATCCCGGCGCAGTTCGTCCAGGCGCTGCCCTACATCCTGACCGTCGTCCTCCTCGCCGGATTCGTCGGCAAGGCGACTCCCCCGAAGGCCGGCGGCATTCCCTACGTGAAGGAAAGGTAGAGCATGGCGGACGATCTCTTCGCCAAGGCGAGGTCGGCGATGCGGCGTGCCCACGCGCCCTATTCCAAGTTTCCGGTGGGCGCCGCCCTGCGCACCACCGACGGGCGGATATTTGCCGGCTGCAATGTCGAGATCGTCAGCTTTCCCGAAGGCTGGTGCGCCGAGACCACGGCGATCGCGCATCTGGTGATGGATGGCGGCGGCCGCATCGCCGAGATCGCCGTGGTGGCCGAGAAGCTGGCGCTCTGCACGCCGTGCGGCGGTTGCCGTCAGCGCATCGCCGAATTCGCGGGGCCGGACACCCGCGTGCATCTCTGCGACGCGGCGGGCGGCGTCCAGGAGACGCTGACGATGCAGGAGCTGTTTCCGCGCGGCTTCGCCAGCGAAAGCCTCGGATGAGCCCCGCCGTCGAGGTTCTGCGAGACCGTCTGGGCGACCGCCAACCCCGCGTCGCGCTGGTGCTCGGCTCCGGCCTCGGCGGCCTTGCCGACGACGCCGAGGATCCGGTGCGGGTGCCTTTTTCGGCGATTCCGGGTTTCCCTGCCGGCGGGGTCAGCGGCCATGCCGGCGAGATCATCGCCGGACGGCTCGGCGGGCGGGATGTGCTGATCGTTGCCGGGCGGGTGCACTACTACGAGAGCGGCAATGCCGCGGCGATGCGCCCGGTCATCGAGGCGATGCGGGACATCGGGGTCACCTGTCTCGTGCTGACCAACGCCGCGGGTTCGGTCCGGCAGGACATGCCGCCGGGATCGGTGATGCTGATCGAGGACCACATCGCCTTCTCGGGGGCCAACCCCCTGATCGGGGAGCCGAGCGACGCACGCTTCGTCGGCATGACGGCGGCCTATGACGCAGGATTGCGCAGGGCGATGGCAGAGGCCGCGCAGGACGTCGGCGAAACTCTCTTCGGCGGGGTCTACATGTGGTTCTCCGGTCCCTCCTTTGAGACGCCGGCGGAGATTCGCATGGCCCGCACGCTCGGCGCCGACGCGGTCGGCATGTCGACGGTGCCGGAGACGATCCTCGCCCGCTTCTGCGGCCTCAGGGTCATGGCGGCGTCGGTTATCACCAATTACGGTGCGGGCATGACCGGGGCGGAACTCTCGCATGGCGAGACCAAGGAGATGGCGCCGAAGGGCGGGGCGATTCTCGGGCGACTGATGGAGCGCATGTTGGAGAATGGCGCCTTCGACGGGTGACGCGTCGCCATATGCCGGGCGGCTGAAGCCGCGGGCGCAAGCAGCGGTTGCCGGGAGACGATCATGATGCTGCCGCAGGAGATGATCCGCAAGAAGCGCGATGGCGGGACGATCGACCCGGCCGCCATGAAGGCGTTCGTCGCGGGCTTCGCAGGGGAACGCGTCACCGAGGGCCAGGTGGCGGCGTTCGCGATGGCGGTGTTCTTTCGCGGGATGGAGACGCCCGAAACCGTGGCGCTCACCGAGGCGATGCGCGATTCCGGCGACGTGCTGGACTGGTCCGGCCTCGACCGGCCGGTGGTCGACAAGCATTCCACGGGTGGCGTCGGCGACAACGTCTCGCTGATGCTGGCGCCGATCGTCGCTGCCTGTGGTGCGGCGGTGCCGATGATCTCCGGCCGCGGGCTCGGCCATACCGGCGGAACGCTCGACAAGATGGAGTCGATCCCCGGCTACAGCGTCTCGCCCGACAACGGGACGTTCCGCCAAACGGTGCGCGAGGTGGGCTGCGCGATCATAGGCCAGACCGCGCGGCTCGCCCCCGCGGACGCCCGCTTCTATGCGATCCGCGACGTCACGGCGACGGTGGAATCGATCCCGCTGATCACCGCCTCCATCCTGTCGAAGAAGCTGGCGGCAGGGCTCCAGGGCCTCGTCCTCGACGTCAAGTCAGGCTCGGGCGCCTTCATGGCCCGGCAGGAAGATGCCAAGGCTCTGGCGAGCAGCCTCGTCGGCGTGGCGAACGGCGCCGGGCTCAAGACCACCGCGCTGATCACCCGGATGGACGAGGCGCTGGCCTCCACGGCGGGCAACGCGGTCGAGGTGCGCAACGCCGTGCGCTTTCTCACCGGGGCACAGCGCGACCCGGCTCTGGAGACGGTGACGATGGCCCTCGCTGCCGAGATGCTCGTCCTCGCCGGCCTTGCGCCGACACTGGCGGATGGCCATCGCGTGGCGGCAAGGGCGCTGGAGGACGGCCGCGCGGCGGAGCGTTTCGGCCAGATGGTCGCGGCGCTCGGCGGCCCGGCGGATTTCGTCGAGCGCTTCGACACTTATCTGCCACGGGCGCCGCTGATGCGTGACGTGACGGCCGAGCAAGAGGGGACGATCGTCGGGGTCGAGACCCGCAGGCTGGGCCTTGCCGTCGTGGAACTCGGCGGCGGGAGAGTCCGGCCGCAGGATGCGGTCGACCATGCCGTCGGCCTGAGCGATCTGGCTCCGATCGGCCGGCACGTGGCGAAGGGCGAGCCGCTGGCCCGCATCCACGCCCGCGACGAGCCATCGCTGGCTCGGGCCGCCGCGACGATCCGGTCGGCCTATGTGCTGGCCGACGTGCCGGCGCACGAGCCGGCGCCGCCGGTGATCGACCGGATCGCCTGAGCGCCGGGACGCCCCGGCACCGATCTTGCCTTCACGGGCGGAGGGTCAGCCTGTTCCCGTCGCTCTCGAAGCGGAACCGGTTGAGGAAGCTCATGCCGAGCAGCGCGGTCGGCAGCATGCCGTCACGCATTACCATCACATCGACGTTGCGGACCGAGAGCGGACCAAGATCGATGCGGTCGAGCCGGGCGATGGCGGCAGCGGCGTCCCCGTTGGCGGTCTGGACCGTGTGGCGCCAGTCGCTTGGCCGAAGCAAGACGCCGAGGCGGCGGGCGGTCGTCGCGTCGATGGCGACCAGCGTCGCGCCGGTGTCGACGAGGACGGGGACCGGCCGGCCGTTCATCCGAGCCTCGGCCCGGAAGTGCCCCTCGCGATCGGCGGTCAGCCGCGCCGCCCGGCCCACGGCCGGGGCGGGGGGAGCGGGCGGAGCGACGGCAGCCTCCTGGACCGCTGGCGCTGGGTCCAGCGTCTCGACCTGCCCCGACAGCATCTGCGCCCGATACCGCTCGAACACCGAGGGCGCGGCAAGGCCGACGATGGACGAGAAGACGAGGATCAAGGCGAATTTCGACATGGCGGCAGTCTGCGCGGGGCTCCGGGTCCCCGACAGGCTGGCCCGCAGGCCTTAAGTCTTCGGCAAGGGCCAACCGGCGGACGCAGGTTTCTGCGCGCGCGGTTGCCGAAACGTTAACGCGGTCCCGGCCTTCCGAGGTGCTATTTCGTCCCGTACATGCGGTCGCCGGCGTCGCCGAGGCCGGGCACGATATAGCCCTTCTCGTTCAGATGGCTGTCGATCGCGGCGGTGAAGACGGGGATGTCGGGGTGCGCCGCACGGAAGCGCGCGACGCCTTCGGGCGCGGCGAGGAGGCACAGGAAGCGGATGTTCTTGGCGCCGCGCTGCTTCAGCTTCTCCATGGCGGCGATGGCGGAGTTCGCCGTTGCCAGCATCGGGTCGACGACGATGACGAGGCGGTTCGCGAGATCCTCCGGCGCCTTGAAGTAGTATTCGACGGGCTGCAGCGTCTCGTGGTCGCGGTAGAGGCCGATATGAGCGACGCGTGCGGCCGGAACCAGGTCCAGCATGCCCTCCAGAAGCCCGTTGCCGGCCCGCAGGATCGAGGCGAAGACCAGCTTCTTGCCTTCCAGGACCGGCGCGTCCATCGGCTCCAGCGGCGTCTCGATGCGGATCGTCGTCAGGTCCAGATTGCGCGTGACCTCGTAGCAGAGCAGCGTCGAGATCTCCCGCAGCAATCGGCGAAAGCTCGCCGTCGAGGTCTCCTTGTTGCGCATCAGCGTGAGCTTGTGCTGGACCAGCGGGTGGTCGATGACGGTGACGCCGTCCATGAGGCCTCGCTTTCTGGCTGCCGTGACGATCCCTGCTTAGCCGCCCGCCGGGGACGCGCCAAGAGCGATCGCGACAAGCTCCGGACAATCCGGCAGCCGGCGCCGGGTCGCCGGGTGGATGAGCGGCGAGGGGGCCTGACTCAAAGGAAGCTGGTGCCGTGCCGGCCGGCAGGAAGCTTCAGATGCGCCGCGACGCTCTCGCCGATATCGGCGAAGGTCTCGCGGTGGCCGATGGCGCGGGGCGCGACGCCGGGCCCGAAGGCCAGCACCGGCACGTTCTCGCGCGTGTGGTCCGTTCCCGCCCATGTCGGGTCGCAGCCATGGTCGGCGGTGATGATCGCGAGATCCCCCGGCCGGAGCCTCGCCTCTAGCTCCGGCAGCCGCGCGTCGAACGCCTCGAGCGCCGCGGCATAGCCGGCGACGTCGCGGCGGTGCCCGTGAAGCATGTCGAAATCGACGAAATTGGCGAAGACGAGATCGCCGTCCGCCGCGTCTTCGATCGCGCCGAGCATAGCGTCGAACAGGGCCATGTTTCCGTCGGCCTTTCGGACTTCGCTGATGCCCTTTCCGGCAAAGATGTCGCCGATCTTGCCGATGGCGATGACTTTCCGCCCGGCTGCCACGGCACGATCGAGCACCGTCGGCTCCGGCGGCGGGACCGAATAGTCGCGGCGATTGGCGGTGCGCCGGAAGCTCGGCGAATCCTCGCCGATGAACGGGCGCGCGATGACGCGGCCGATATTCAGCGGATCGACGTGACGCCGAACGATCGCGCACAGGTCGTAGAGGCGCTCAAGCCCGAAGTGATCCTCGTGGGCGGCGATCTGCAGCACGCTGTCGGCCGATGTGTAGAAGATCGGCCGGCCGGTCGCGACGCTCTCCTCGCCGAGTTCGGCGATGATCTCCGTGCCGGAGGCGTGCCGGTCCCCCAGGATGCCGGGGATGCCGCTGTCGTCGATGATCTGCTGGATCAGCGAGGCGGGAAGTGCCGGGACGGTGCGCGGGAAATAGCCCCAGTCGAAGCGGACGGGGACGCCGGCGATTTCCCAGTGGCCGGACGGCGTGTCCTTGCCGCGCGAGACCTCTCCCGCCGATCCGAAGAGGCCGGCCTCGGCGGGCTCGGCATCTTCGTGGCCGGCGGCGCGATAGAGCCCGAGACGGCGCAGGTTGGGCAAAGCGAGGGGACCCCGGCGCACACCTTCCCGATCGGCGTCGCCGGCGTTCGCGGCGGCCAGGATGTGGCCGAACGTGTCGGCGCCTGCGTCGCCGAATGTGTCGGCGTCACGGGCGCCGCCGATCCCGAAGGAGTCGAGAACCATGAGTATCGCG
>DASYHY010000003.1:0-12906 GCA_036252795.1 Aurantimonas sp.
TGGCGGCGAACTGCCAGAGGATCGGGCCCAGCCGGTCTCCGAGCTCGGCAATACCCGACTGCACGAAGCGCTCGACCGACTCGCCGCCCTCCGCCAGCACCTTCCGGTTCACCGCGAAGCGCGGCGCCTTCAGCGAGAAGACGAAGCCTTCCGGCGTCTCGCTCGCCCATTTCGCGAAGGTCGCGGGCGACTGGCTGCGGTAGAACGTGCCGTTGACCTCGATCGTCCGGAGCTTCGAGGCGGCATATTCAAGCTGGCGCTTCTTCGGCAGGTCGCCCGGATAGAAGGTTTCGTTCCAGGGCTCGAACGTCCAGCCGCCGATGCCCGCGCGAATGTCGCCTGATTTAGCCATGTCGTTCCTCTTCGCTCGTTCAGGTGGGCGGGATGAAAGGCTGCGAGATCAGCCGGAAGACGGCCATTGCTTCCATGGCGCGGCAATGCGCGGTGAGCGCCGGGTACTCTTCCAGCCCGGCCAGCTCCGGATGGGAATCGGTCATGTGACGGATCGATGCCGCCGCGGCGATGTCACCATGGCCGATCCTTTCGCCGAACCAGTAGGGGCCGTCCCGGCCAGCCCGATCGGCTTCGAGCGCTGCAAGCGTGCCGCGAAGCTGCCGCAGGCATCGCTCTTCCCACACCGGAGAAGAAATGTCGTGCAGGCGCCGCTCGTAGAACAGGCTGACGGCCTTGTCCGCCAGGCCGCTCGCGAGGGCCGTCACCCTCAGCGACTGGCGTCGTTCCGGTCCCGAGCGCGGATGCATCGCCCGGTCGGCGGACACCAGCGAGTCCAGGTGATCGAGGATCGTGTAGCTGTCGACCAGCACGTCCCAATCGTCGAGGACCAGGGTCGGCACGCGCGTCAGCGGATTGTACGCGGCTATCTTCTCGGCATCACCGAACACCGACCACGGCCGGTGCTCGAACGGGATCTCGTAGAGACTGAGCGCGATGCCGACGCGGCGAACGAACGAGGAGTCATACTGGCCGATGAGGATCATGACTTCTCTCCGTTAGGACGACGCGGCGACCCGCTGGCACGGGCTGCGATGGCCGGCTACTCCGCCGCCTCGCGCCTGATGCCCGGGCGGCGCTGCAGCAGATCCTTGAGGAAGCGGCCGGTGTAGGAGCGCTCGACCTTGACCACGTCCTCCGGCGTGCCGGCGGCTACGATTTCGCCGCCGCCGTCGCCGCCTTCGGGGCCGATGTCGACCAGCCAGTCGGCGGTCTTGATCACCTCGAGATTGTGCTCGATCACCACCACCGTGTTGCCGCGGTCGACAAGGTCGTGCAGCACCTCGAGCAGCTTGGCGACGTCGTGGAAGTGCAGGCCGGTGGTCGGCTCGTCGAGGATGTAGAGCGTGCGGCCCGTCGCCTTGCGGGACAGCTCCTTCGCCAGCTTGACGCGCTGCGCCTCGCCGCCGGACAGCGTCGTCGCCTGCTGGCCGACCTTGATGTAGCCGAGCCCGACCTCCTTCAGCGTCGCCAGCTTGTCGCGCACCACCGGCACGGCGGCGAAGAAATCGACCCCTTCCTCGACCGTCATGTCGAGCACGTCGGCGATCGACTTCTCCTTGAAGGTGACCTCCAGCGTCTCGCGATTGTAGCGCTTGCCGTGGCAGACGTCGCAGGTGACGTACACGTCCGGCAGGAAATGCATCTCGATCTTGATGACGCCGTCGCCCTGGCAGGCCTCGCAGCGCCCTCCCTTGACGTTGAAGGAGAACCGGCCGGGCTGGTAGCCGCGCGCCTTGGCCTCCGGCAGGCCGGCGAACCAGTCGCGGATCGGCGTGAAGGCGCCGGTATAGGTGGCGGGGTTGGAGCGCGGGGTGCGCCCGATCGGCGACTGGTCGATGTCGATGACCTTGTCGAGCAGCTCAAGTCCCTCGACCCGGTCGTGCTCGGCCGGCACGTCGCGGGCGTTGGCGATGCGCCGGGCGGCAGCCTTGTAGAGCGTCTCGATCAGGAAGGTCGACTTGCCGCCGCCGGACACGCCGGTGACGCAGGAGAACAGGCCGAGCGGTACCTCTGCCGTGACGTCCTTGAGGTTGTTGCCGCGCGCGCCGACGACCTTGAGCCGCTTGCCCTTTTGCGGCTTGCGCCGTTTTTCCGGCACGGGCACGCCGAGATCGCCCGACAGATAGCGGCCGGTGAGCGAGCGCGGATGCGCCATGATCTCAGCGGGCGTGCCGGCGGCGATGACCTCGCCGCCATGGATGCCGGCGGCAGGGCCGATATCGACCACGTAGTCCGCAGCCAGCACGGCATCCTCGTCGTGTTCGACGACGATCACCGTGTTGCCGATGTCGCGCAGATGCTTCAACGTCACCAGCAGGCGTTCGTTGTCGCGCTGGTGCAGGCCGATCGACGGCTCGTCCAGTACATAGAGAACGCCGGTCAGGCCGGAGCCGATCTGCGAGGCGAGCCGGATGCGCTGGCTCTCGCCGCCGGACAGGGTCCCCGAGGCACGCGACAGCGTCAGATATTCCAGCCCGACATCGTCGAGGAACCGCAGCCGCTCGCGGATCTCCTTCAGGATGCGGACGGCGATCTCGTTCTGCTTGGCGTTGAGCTGCGCCGGTAGCGCCTCAAACCACTCGCGCGCACCCCGGATCGACAGCTCGGTCGTCTCGCCGATGTGCCGCCCGGCGATCTTGACCGCCAGCGCCTCCGGCTTGAGCCGGTAGCCGGCGCAGGCCGGGCAGGGGGTCGCCGACATGTACCGCTCGATCTCTTCGCGCATCCAGGCGGAGTCGGTCTCCTTCCAGCGACGGGTCAGGTTCGTGACGACGCCCTCGAACGCCTTCGTCGTCTTGTAGGAGCGCAGGCCGTCATTGTAGCGGAACTCGATCTTCTCGCGGCCGGTGCCACCGAGGATCGCCGCCTGCGCCGCCTCGGGCAGATCGCACCAGCGGTCGGTCTGCTTGAATCCGTAGACGCGCCCCAGCGCGTCCAGCGTCTGCCCGTAATAGGGCGAGCTCGACTTCGCCCACGGCGCGATCGCGCCGCCCTTCAGGGTCAGCGCCTCGTTGGGCACGACGAGCTTCGGATCGACCGCCTGCTGCGACCCCAGCCCGTCGCAGCGCGGACAGGCGCCGAACGGGTTGTTGAAGGAGAAAAGCCGCGGCTCGATCTCGGGGATGGTGAAGCCGGAGACGGGGCAGGCGAACTTTTCGGAGAACACCAGCTGGCGCGGCTTGCCGTTCTCGTCGAGCCCGTCGGCGAACTCGGCGATGGCGAGGCCCTCAGCCAGGCCGAGCGCCGTCTCGATCGAGTCCGCCAGGCGGGCCGAGAGATCGGCGCG
Organism: Aurantimonas sp.; assembly: GCA_036252795.1. GTDB lineage: Bacteria > Pseudomonadota > Alphaproteobacteria > Rhizobiales > Rhizobiaceae > Aurantimonas. The sequence continues at coordinate 3,302 of DASYHY010000003.1, forward strand.
CACGACGATGCGGTCGACGACCACGTCGATGTCGTGCTTGTACTTCTTGTCGAGCGCGGGAGCGTCGGCGATGTCGTAGAACTCGCCATCGATGCGCACGCGCTGGAAGCCCTTCTTCTGCAGCTCCGCCAGTTCCTTGCGGTACTCGCCCTTGCGGCCACGGATCATCGGCGCGAGCAAATAGAGGCGCGTTCCTTCCTCCAGTTCGAGGACGCGGTCGACCATCTGGCTGACGGTCTGGCTCTCGATCGGCAGGCCGGTGGCCGGCGAATAGGGAACGCCCACCCGCGCGAAGAGCAGCCGCAGATAGTCGTAGATCTCGGTGACGGTGCCGACCGTCGAGCGGGGATTCTTGGAGGTCGTCTTCTGCTCGATCGAGATAGCCGGCGACAGGCCGTCGATCTGGTCGACGTCCGGCTTCTGCATCATCTCCAGGAACTGGCGTGCATAGGCCGACAGGCTCTCCACGTAGCGCCGCTGACCTTCCGCATAGATCGTGTCGAACGCCAGCGACGACTTGCCGGACCCGGAAAGCCCCGTCATCACGATCAGCTTGTCGCGCGGCAGGTCGAGGTCGACGTTCTTGAGGTTGTGCTCGCGGGCGCCGCGAATGGAGATCGTCTTCAATTCGGCCATGAAGCGCTCGACATACCTTTGTCGTGGGAGGACGCGACTACTTAGGTGTTCCGCACCGCAGTTCCAAGCATCTGCAGCGAATCGGTCGGCCCTTGCCTGTTCCCTTTTCGTTCTATAGCGTCCTGCGTCGTTCTGCAATCGAATGACTGCGGCATCGCGGCGGCGCTGGTGCAGGATCGGAATCTTCCGCTGGATAAGCCGGGGCGAGCCGCACCGACGGTTTCGCCCGGCGGTCCCCTTCGGTATGGTCGCCGCCGACAAAACTTATGGAGTTTCTCATGGCAGGCAGCGTGAACAAGGTCATCCTGGTCGGCAATCTCGGAGCCGATCCGGAGGTGCGCCGCCTGAATTCCGGCGACGCCGTGGTCAATCTGCGGATTGCGACGTCGGAAAGCTGGCGTGACCGGCAGTCGGGCGAGCGCCGCGAACGCACCGAATGGCACAACGTCGTCATCTTTAACGAGAACCTCGTGAAGGTGGCCGAGCAGTACCTGAAGAAGGGATCGAAGGTTTATATCGAGGGCGCGCTGCAGACCCGCAGCTGGGAGGATCAGACGGGCCAGAAGCGCTACACGACAGAAGTGGTGCTGCAGAAGTTTCGCGGCGAACTGCAGATGCTGGACGGCCGCGGCGAAGGCGGTGGTGGCGGCTCCGGCGGTGGCTATGAAGGCGGCGGTGGCGGTGGTGGATCGCGCGGCGGTGGCTCCGGTGGCCCGAGCGGCGGCGGTTCATCGGGCGGCGGTGACCGGGGCGGCTACGGCGGCGGCGGCTCGTCGCGCGACCTCGACGACGAGATCCCGTTCTGACAGGTGGCGCCGGCACGGGATCCTGTCCCGGCCCCTGATTGGGACGAATCCCCGATTTGAACGAAGGAAAGGGCGGCGCAGCCGCCCTTTCCTATTCGGCCGTTCGCCTCCCTACCGGAACCTCATCCCGCAGTGATGGGATGCTCCGCCTGCATCAGCAGGGCGGCGCCGTCCGCGACGAACTGCACCGCCAGCGCGGCGAGAAGCACGCCGAGCAGTCGCGAGATCACCGCCCGGCCGGTCACGCCGAGAAAGCGGTCGATGCGGTTCGCGACGGCAAGGAAGCCGACTGTCGCGGCCATCACCGCGAAGATGATCGCGACGAGGCCGACCCGCCCCGTCACCGTCGGCAAATTCCCCGACAGGAGGATCACCGCCGAGATGGCGCCGGGGCCGGCGATCAGCGGGATCGCCAGCGGGAAGGCGGCGACGTCGGCCACTTCCGGATCGTCCACGGCTCGTTCGGCACTTCGCTCGTGCCGTTCGCGGCGACGCTCGAAGACCAGCTCGAAGCCGATCCAGAACAGGAACAGCCCGCCGGCGACGCGGAAGGCGCCGAGCGTTATGCCCAGTCCCTGCAGCAGCGCGGTGCCGGCCACCGCGAAGAGCGCCAGGATGACGAAGGCGATGACGCAGGACCGCACGGCGATGGAGCGGCGTTCGCCCGCGCTGGCACCGGGGGTCACTGCGAGGAACAGCGGGACCAGACCGAGCGGGTCCACGATGACGAAGAGCGTCACGAAGCCCGTGAGGAGGATGTCAACCATGCGCGCTCCGCCAAGGGGCCTGAAGCTCCTGCCTAGCAGGTGGCGATGCCGGGTCAACCGCCGGACTCGCCGCGGCCCCAGCAGTGATTCGCTCCGCCAAGCGGGCCATGGCGGGGCGGATCGGACGGCTTTCTTTTCGTGGCGCCGCAAGCGCTTGTAAAGACTGTTAGAAATGCCTACCTGATATGGGTTCCCGATTTGCTACGAGCCGGCAATCCGCGCTATAGCGGGGAAGCAATTTCCGAGCCATTCAGGACGATTTCTTGGCCGAAGAAGACGACATGACGCCGCCGCCGGAGCGCCCGAGCGGAATCGACTCCATCTCCATCATCGAGGAAATGCAGCGCAGCTATCTCGATTACGCGATGAGCGTGATCGTCAGCCGCGCGCTCCCCGACGTGCGCGACGGTCTCAAGCCCGTGCATCGCCGCATCCTCTACGCGATGCGCGAGATGGGCCTCGTCCACAACCGATCCTATCGCAAGTCCGCCGGTGTCGTCGGCGAGGTGATGGGTAAGTTTCATCCGCACGGCGACTCGGCCATCTACGACGCCCTCGTCCGCATGGCGCAGGACTGGTCGCTGCGGGCGCCGCTGATCGACGGGCAGGGCAATTTCGGCTCCATCGACGGCGATCCCCCGGCGGCCATGCGCTACACCGAGTGCCGGCTGGAGAAGATCTCCGACCCGCTGCTCGAGGACATCGACAAGGAAACCGTCAACTTCCAGGAGAACTACGACGGGCGCGAGCAGGAGCCGGTAGTGCTTCCGGCCCGGTTCCCCAATCTCCTCGTCAACGGCTCCGGCGGCATTGCGGTCGGCATGGCGACCAACATCCCGCCGCACAATCTCGGCGAGGTGATCGACGGCTGCATCGCGACGATCGACAATCCGACCATCTCGCTCGAAGAGCTGATGGAGATCATCCCGGGCCCGGACTTCCCGACCGGCGGCATCGTGCTCGGCAAGGCCGGCATTCTGTCCGCCTACTCGAGCGGGCGCGGCTCGATCCTGATGCGCGGAAAGGTCCACACCGAGGCGATCCGCGGCGATCGCGAGGCGATCATCGTCACCGAGGTTCCCTATCAGGTGAACAAGTCGTCGATGATCGAGAAGATGGCCGAACTCGTGCGCGACAAGCGCATCGAGGGCATCTCCGACATTCGTGACGAGAGTGATCGCGACGGCTACCGCGTCGTGGTGGAGCTGAAGCGTGACGCCTCTGCCGACGTCATCCTGAACCAGCTCTACCGCTTCACGCCGCTGCAGACCTCGTTCGGCGCAAACATGGTCGCGCTGAACGGCGGCAAGCCGGAGCAGCTCACGCTGCAGGACATGCTGTCGGCCTTCATCGCCTTCCGCGAGGAGGTGGTGAACCGCCGCACCAAGTTCCTGCTGCGCAAGGCGCGCGAGCGCGCCCACGTGCTGGTGGGTCTGGCAATCGCCGTCGCGAATATCGACGAGGTGATCAAGCTGATCCGCCAGGCGCCGGATCCGACCACGGCGCGCGAGCAGCTGATGGAGCGGCACTGGGACGCCAAGGATGTGGCGCCGCTCGTCCGGCTCATCGACGACCCGCGCCACCGCATCACCGACGAGAACACCTACCGGCTTTCGGAGGCGCAGGCTCGCGCCATCCTGGACCTCAGGCTGCAGCGCCTGACGGCGCTCGGCCGCGACGAGATCGGCGACGAACTCAACAAGATCGGCGCCGAGATCAAGGAGTATCTGGAGATCCTCTCGTCCCGCACGCGGGTGCGCGAGATCATCAAGGCCGAACTGACGGCGATCCGCGACGAGTTCGCGACGCCGCGCCGCACCGTCCTCAGCGAAGGCGCGGCCGACATGGACGACGAGGACCTGATCCCGCGCGAGGACATGGTCGTCACCGTCAGCCATGGCGGCTACATCAAGCGCGTGCCGCTCGCCACCTACCGGGCGCAGCGGCGCGGCGGCAAGGGCCGCTCGGGCATGGCCCTGAAGAACGACGAGGATTCGGTCACGCGGTTGTTCGTGGCCAATACCCACACGCCGGTGCTGTTCTTCTCCTCGCGCGGCATCGTCTACAAGGAGAAGGTCTGGCGCCTGCCGCTGACCACGCCGCAATCGCGCGGCAAGGCGCTGATCAACCTCCTGCCGCTGGAGAAGGGCGAACGCATCACCTCGATCCTGCCGCTGCCGAGCGATCCGGAGGCGGCGGAGGAGCTGAACGTGATGTTCGCCACCACCCGCGGCACCGTCCGGCGGAACAAGCTCTCCGACTTTGTCCAGGTCAACCGCAACGGCAAGATCGCGATGAAGCTCGACGAAGGCGACGAGATCCTCGCGGTCGCCACGTGCTCGGAGCAGAACGACGTGCTGCTGACGGCCTCGTCCGGCCAGTGCATCCGTTTCCCGGTGACGGACGTGCGCGTCTTCGCGGGCCGCAACTCGGTCGGCGTGCGCGGCATCTCGCTCGGCGCGGGCGAGCGGGTGATCTCCATGGCGATCCTCAACCACGTCGACGCCACGCCGGCGGAGCGCGCTTCGTACCTGAAGATGCGTCGGGCGGTGGAAGGGGAGGCCGCAAGCGAGGCCACCGCCGAGCCGATCGTCGAGGAGGAGGGCGTCGAGGACGTCGCGATCGATCAGGAGCGCTATGCCTATCTAGGCGCGGCCGAGGAGTTCATCCTGACCGTCAGCGAGTTCGGCTACGGCAAGCGGTCCTCGTCCTACGAGTTCCGCACCAGCGGCCGTGGGGGCAAGGGCATAAGGGCGACCGACGTCTCGCGCCTGGCCGATATCGGACCGCTCATCGCCGGTTTCCCGGTGGAGGCCGAGGACGAGTTGCTGCTGATCTCCGATCGCGGACAGATGATCCGCGTTCCCGTGGAGGGCATCGGCTTCAAGGGCCGCGCGACCAAGGGCGTGACCATCTTCCGTACTGCCGATGGCGAGCGCGTCGTCTCGGTCGAGCGGATCCCGGATCAGGGGACCGACGAGGCTGGCGAGGCGGATGCCGACACCACCGACGATCTCCCGCCGTCGGGTGAAGCACCCGATGCGCCGGACGATCTTCCTCCGGCTTGAAACGAGAAAAGGCCGCCCGGCTGAACCGGGCGGCCTTTCTTGGGTATTTGCGGCGTCTCAGTCGCTGGCTCTAGCGGAACGCGGCTGAGCAAGCTCGAAGTGAAGACGCCGGGCGTGCGGCAGTCGACGCAGGCGCTCAGCGCATCAGGCGCGAACGCTGCGTTGCCTTTACGCGTGCGCGCTGGGCCTCGTTATGAAGGCTGACGACGGTGGCGGTTGCCAGCGTGACGACCATGGCGAGAGAGAGTGCGAAGACCAGCATTGGAGTTCTCCATCTATTCGGGCTGACAACCGTCCAGCGCATCTTTCGTTCCAATTTGCGCTTTTCGGCTGAACGGCGGGGGAATCGGGTCTTCATCTGGCGTTCAGTTCGTCGGTACGGAACACACGTCGCCATTTGCTTCGGACGCTTCGACAGGCTAGGCGAGTTCAATGCGCCGCGCTTTCTATCCGGGATCGTTCGATCCGATCACCAATGGTCATCTCGACATCCTGCGTCAGGCCCTCGGGATATTCGACGAGGTCGTCGTCGGGATCGGTGTGCATCCAGGCAAGGCGCCGATGTTCGGTTTCGACGAACGAGCCGCGCTGATCGGCGGCTGTCTCGATCGGACGGTGCGGGTCGTCGCCTTCGATGGACTGGTGGTCGCCGCGGCAGTCGAGGCGGGCGCTGTCGCGCTCGTGCGCGGGGTGCGCGACGGGTCCGACCTCGACTACGAGATGCAGATGGCGGGCATGAACGCCGCGATGCGGCCGGAGATCGCGACGGTCTTCTTTCCGGCGTCGGCGCCGACAAGGCCCATAACCGCCACATTGGTTCGCCAGATCGCGCAGATGGGTGGCGACGTCTCATCGTTCGTGCCTGCCAACGTCGCGGAAGCGATACGAGAGAAAATCGCCTGACGCCGTTGCGTGGGCGAAGTCCGGGATGGAGACACTATGAAACTGTTCGCAACGATCGGTCTCGCGGCCGCGATGACGGCTGCAGCCTTCGGCTCCGCCGCAGCGCAGTCATCGGACCCCGAGAATACGCTGATCATCACGACCACTTCGGGCGACATCGAGATCCAGCTCCGGCCCGATCTCGCGCCGAAACACGTGGAGCGGATCAAGGCGCTCGCCAGCGACGGATTCTACGACGGCATCGTGTTCCACCGCGTCATCGAGGGGTTCATGGCGCAGACGGGCGATCCGACCGGAACCGGCATGGGCGGCTCCGACATGCCCGATCTCGAGGCCGAGTTCTCGGACGAGACCTTCGATCGCGGCACCGTCGGCATGGCCCGGTCGCAGAACCCGAACTCCGCCAACTCGCAATTCTTCATCATGCTCGCGGACGGGGACTTCCTCGACGGCCAGTACACGATCGTCGGTGACGTCGTCGAAGGCATGGAGCATGTCGACGCGATCAAGAAGGGCGATCCCGCCCAGAACGGTTCGGTCGAAGACCCCGACAAGATGGTGAACGTCCGCCTCGCCGGCCAGGAATAGTCGCCCGGCGCGGCCCCCGCATCAGGGGTTGCCGGAACGGCCGATTTCGCCCAAGGAAGGGCCCATGGGCACCCTGCGGGACACGCGGGGTGCTTCGGCATTGAGCTGGAATTTCAAGGAGAACGAGATGGCGCAGGACAATCCCGAGGATCTGCTGATCCTGGAGACGACGAAGGGACGCGTCGTGATCCGGCTTCGTCCGGACCTTGCTCCGCGGCACGTCGCCCGTGTCAAGGAACTGGCGCGCGAGGGCTTCTATGACGGCGTGGTCTTCCACCGCGTCATCGACGGCTTCATGGCACAGACCGGCGATCCGACGGGCACCGGCGCGGGCGGTTCCGACAAGCCGGACCTCGTCGCCGAGTTCACCGCCGAGCCGCACAAGCGCGGGACGGTTTCGGCAGCCCGCACGGCAAACCCGAACTCGGCCAATTCCCAGTTCTACATCTGCTTCGACCGGGCGCCCTGGCTCGACAAGCAGTACAGCGTCTGGGGCGAGGTCATCGAGGGCATGGAGAATGTCGACAAGATCAAGCGCGGCGAGCCGGTGAAGGACCCCGACTCGATCACCACGATGCGCGTCGCCGCCGACGTCTGACGGATCAGAGGGGTGGTGGAGAAACCGCCGTTCGCACCCGTCAGTCTTGCCCAAACCAATCCCGGGGTCCGCAATGGCCCCGGGATTTTCCCATTCGTGACCGGCGATCGAGCGAGATGCGCGTCGACCAATTCGATTTCGAACTTCCGGAAAACCTGATCGCGCTTCGGCCGGCATCCCCGCGCGAGAGCGCCCGCCTGCTCGCCGTGTCGGCTGACGGCGGCCTTGCGGACCTGAGGGTGGACGACCTGCCATCGCTGGTCGAACCGGGTGACGTGCTGGTCTTCAACGACACCAAGGTCATCCCCGCGCAGCTGGAAGGCCGGCGCGTCGGTCGAGGCTCGGACGAACCGGCAGTCGGCGTGACGCTGCACCAGCGCCTCGACGGCTCGACGTGGAAGGCCTTCGTGCGCGGCGCCCGCAAGCTGCAGCCGGGGGACACCGTCCGCTTCGGCGCCGAGGGCCGGGTGTGCCTTCTCGGCGTGCTCGACGCTGTCGTGAAGGAGAAGGGGGAGGCCGGCGAGGTCACCTTCGCCTTCGCCTTTCACGGTGCCGCGCTGGACGAGGCGATCGCCACCGTCGGATCCATCCCGTTACCGCCTTATATCGCCTCGCGTAGGCCGGTGGACGAGGATGATCGGCGTGACTACCAGACGGTCTATTCGCGCGAGGAGGGCGCCGTCGCCGCTCCGACGGCGGGCCTGCACTTCACCCCGGCGCTGCTCGAGCGCCTGTCGTCACGCGGCATTGCGACGGAGTTCCTCACGCTACATGTCGGCGCCGGCACGTTCCTGCCGATGAAGGCAGAGGACACGCAGGATCACCGCATGCACGCCGAAACCGGCCAGATCGATGCCGCCACCGCCGGCCGCCTGACCGAGGCAAGGCGCGCCGGCCGCCGGATCGTCGCCGTCGGCACCACCTCGCTTCGGCTGCTGGAAAGCGCCGCGTTGGACGACGGCAGCATCGCGCCGTTTTCAGGATCGACGGAGATCTTCATCACCCCTGGCTATCGCTTCAAGGCCGTCGACCGGCTGATGACGAATTTCCATCTGCCGCGCTCGACGCTGTTCATGCTGGTCTCGGCGTTTTCCGGTCTCGCGACGATGCAGGCCGCCTACGCCCATGCGATCGCGAAAGGGTACCGCTTCTATTCCTACGGCGACGCGTGTCTTCTCGACCGGGCCGGCACATGAGCGACGATTTCCGGTTCCGTTTGACAGCAACCGACGGCAAGGCAAGGCGCGGGGAGATCACCATGCCGCGCGGCACGGTGCGGACGCCGGCCTTCATGCCTGTCGGCACGGCCGGCACGGTCAAGGCGATGTATCTCGACCAGGTGCGCGCGCTCGGCTCCGACATCATCCTCGGCAATGTCTACCATCTGATGCTGCGACCGGGCGCCGAGCGGGTCGCGCGGCTCGGCGGCCTGCACGAGTTCGCCCGCTGGCCGCATCCGATCCTGACGGATTCGGGCGGCTTCCAGGTCATGTCGCTCGCGGCCCTGCGCAAGCTCGACGAGAACGGCGTCAGGTTCCGCTCGCATCTGGACGGCTCGGAACACGCGCTGACGCCGGAACGCTCGATCGAGATCCAGGGCCTTCTGGACAGCGACATCCAGATGCAGCTGGACGAGTGCATCCGGCTGCCCGCCGGACGCGCCGAGATCGAGCGCGCCATGGAGATGTCGCTGCGCTGGGCCGAACGTTGCGCCGTGGCGTTCGGCGATCAGCCGGGGAAGGCGATGTTCGGTATCGTCCAGGGCGGCGATGTCATCGATCTGCGGGTCCGTTCGGCCGAACGTCTCGCGGCGATGGGTCTCAAGGGCTACGCCGTCGGCGGGCTGGCGGTGGGGGAGCCGCAGGCGGTCATGCTGGCGACGCTGGACGAGACGCTCCCCGTCCTTCCGGCTGAGAAGCCGCGCTATCTGATGGGGGTCGGCACGCCGCAGGACATCCTGCGTTCGGTGGCGCGCGGCATCGACATGTTCGACTGCGTGATGCCGACGCGCTCCGGTCGCCACGGCCTCGCCTTCACCCGTGTCGGCAAGGTCAACCTGAAGAACGCCCGCCACGCCGAGGACAACCGGCCGCTGGACGAGGCGTCCGATTGCCCCGCGTCGCGCGATTACTCGCGGGCTTATCTGCACCATCTGGTCCGCTCCAACGAGGCGCTCGCTTCGATGCTGCTGACCTGGAACAATCTCGCCTACTACCAGTCGCTGATGGCCGGCATTCGC
>DASYHY010000004.1:0-53645 GCA_036252795.1 Aurantimonas sp.
AGTTACACTTATGGACGGGATTCAACCGAGTCCCGAAACGAAACGTGAAGCACAGCAGCAAACTTTTGCTTGCCAAGCTTGCGGCGGGATATCATTGAAAAGAGGTTCGGGCAATTTCGCGAACACGGGTCAAGGACGAATGCGTATCGGGAGCGCATCTCCCGGGCGGGCCGTGCGAGAGTGCTGTCCTGCGATGTATCGGTTCCTATCCTAGTCAAGACTTGCCTGCCACCGCCAGACGGCGACACGTAATGCCAGGATAAGGATTCCGACGATGGCACAAACCGGAACGGTCAAGTTCTTCAACACGGAGAAAGGCTTCGGCTTCATTAAGCCCGACAATGGCGGAGCCGACATCTTCGTGCACATCTCCGCCGTGCAGGCGTCCGGCCTGCCCGGGCTCGAGGAGAACCAGAAGGTCTCCTTCGACACCGAACCGGACAAGCGCGGCAAGGGACCGAAGGCCGTCAACCTGCAGTCGGCCAGCTGAACCCATCCGTTTTCGGCTCTGCGCCAGTCGCTGGCGATTAAGTTCTGGATAGCCCGTCGCAGACCAGCGGCGGGCTTTTTGACAACCGTACTCCGTGCTCCTGTTTCGAAATGGCACGGAATCATCTGGCACGAACTCTGCAAGGCAGTTCCCGAACATCTCATCGCAGACGGGAGACCACCATGCCAGGAGTTGGATACCGGATAGCCGGCAGTACGCTCGCCACCCTGCTCGTTCTGATGACGGCGCAGCCCGCCGCGCCGCGCGACGCGTCCCGCGATGCCGCCGCCGACAGCTTCGGCGGGGATCGCCCTGTCCCTGGGACCAGGCGCGGCGACGACCGCTACGTCCCGGCCAGGCCGCTGTTCGGCGGCAACGGGGAAGACGGCCAGTTGCTCGGGGGAAAGCGCGGTACGCGCACCGCGCCGGACCTCTATTTCACCGACGAGCGAGAGGAATTCCTGGAAGATAGCGGCGGCATATCGGCGCCAGACCGCTATTTCACGGATGAACGCAAGGAGTTCCTGGAAGATGGTGGCGGCGTCTCGGCGCCGGACCGCAATCTGCGGACGCTGAAATTCCGGAAGCCGCAAGACGTTCGCGGATGGCGCGACCTGCCCTCGCGCCGCACCAGCCACCGCACGAGCGGTTCCTTCACCGTCGTCTATTCCGATCTGGGAGACCGGCGACACCTGCCGATTCTGCCCGCCTCCGTGGATTTCGGTGCGCCCGGCCTGAGCTACGAGCCCAAGGTCATCGACGTTGCCAGCGAACGTCTCGACCGCCGCCCCATTCCGCCCTCCGGGATCGAGGTAATCAACGCCGGCGGGCCGAAGATCATACGGATCGCGCAGGATTACGACCGTACCGGCACCGCCGCGATCAAGGCGACGGACGCAGACCGCTCTCCTGCGATGGAGCCCTGGTCGCCGGCATGGCTCTCCTGGTGCTCGCGCAACCATCGGAGCTTCGACGCCGATCTCGGCACGTATCGTGGCCGGGATGGCGCCAGCCGCTTCTGCACCGGCGAGTAGTCCGGCGCTGCACGCCGGGAGCGACGCAGCCCGCGGCGTGTCAGCGGAGGAACGGGTTCGTCCGGCGCTCGTCGCCGATACGCCCGCCCGGCCCGTGGCCGCAGAGGAAACCGACATCGTCGCCGAGCGGCAGCACCTTCTCCTTGATCGTGCGGATCAGCGTTGCATGGTCGCCGCCCGGCAGGTCGGTGCGGCCGATCGAGCCGGCAAAGAGGACATCGCCTGCGTGCAGGAACTTCGCGTCGCGGTTGAAGAACACGACATGGCCGGGCGCGTGGCCGGGCGTATGCAGCACCTCGAAGCGATGGCCGGCGAAGCCGACGACGTCGCCCTCCTCCAGCCAGCGGTCCGGGGTGCAGTTGCGAACCGCGCCGCCGACGCCGAACATGCGCGCCTGGTCCGCCAGGCCGGCGAGGAGGAACTCGTCCGCCCGCTGCGGGCCGATGATATCGACGCCGAGCCGTTCCTTCAGCTCCATGGCGCCGCCGGCGTGATCGATATGGCCGTGGGTCAGCCAGATCGCCTCGATGGTAACGCCCGCCTCGTTAATGGCCGCTTCGATCCGGTCGACGTCGCCGCCCGGGTCCACGACGACCCCGACCTTCTCCTCGGCGTCGAAGAGAATGCAGCAATTCTGCTGGAACGGCGTCACCGGAACGATCTGGGCGCTGAGCTTTGTCAAGGAGTTGCCTTCCGTGCCTGTCGCCGTCGCGAAAGGCAGATGCCGCCGCGACCTAGGCGGGACGAATAGCGGGCGCGGCAAGGAGGCGCAAACCCTGCCGCCGGACGCTTCAGCTGAAGGGCCGCAGCGCCAGCCATATGACGTGCCGCGCGCCCCGCCCCTTGCGGCTGGCCCGCACACGGGCTTCCTCGACGACGAAGCCCGCCTGCCGCAGCCGGCTGGTGAAGGAACTGTCGGGACCCGACGACCAGACGGAGAGAACGCCCCCCGGACGCAACGCGGCCCGCGCCGCACCGAGACCGGCCACCGCGTAGAGGCGGTCGTTCGCGCTGCTGGTCAACCCTTCGGGGCCGTTGTCGACGTCAAGGATGATGGCGTCGTAGGCGGCCGTCGAACCGGCTATCAGCTCCGCCACGTCGCCGACCGCGATGGTCACCCGGGGATCGTCGAGGCTCCCGGCGAAGATCTCCGCCATCGGCCCCCGCGCCCATTCGACGACGGCCGGCACGAGTTCGGCGACCGTGATGCGGGCCTCGGCGCCCATCGCGGCGAGAAGTGCCCGAAGCGTGAAGCCCATGCCGAGCCCCCCGACCAGCACCGATGGCCGTGGCCAATCGGGAATCTGCTCCAGCGACAGCCGGGCCAGTGCTTCCTCCGACCCACTCAGGCGGCTGTTCATCAGCTCGTTGCCGCCGAGCATGATCGAGAACTCGCTGCCGCGCCGCATCAGGCGCAGTTCGCCGTCGTCCCCGGGGATCGAGGCGCTATCGAGATGCTCCCAGGGGATCACGGGCAGGAGTGCCCTGCGGCCAGGCGGGCGTCACCCGCCAGGCTGACGAGCGGGCGCCGGTGGAAGCCCACCGCCACCTATTCCGCCGCTGCGCGCTTCGGCTGCACCTCGTTGGCGTAGTCCTCGACCAGAAGGCGTGTGGTCGCGCCGGGGGTGAAACACCAGTGCGCGATCTCGGAGACCGGGGTCACTTCGGCCGCCGTCCCGCACAGGAAGCACTCGTCGAAATCGTCGAGCTCGGCGGGAAGGATCGCCCGCTCCCGCACCTCGATGCCGCGGCGCCTGGCCAGGGCGATCACTGTTCGCCGCGTGATCCCGTCGAGGAAGCAGTCGGGGACCGGCGTGTGAACGACCCCGTCCTTGACGAAAAAGACGTTGGCACCGGTCGCCTCGGCCACCTGCTCGCGCCAGTCGAGCATCAGCGCGTCGGCATAGCCCTTCGCCTCCGCGGCGTGCTTGGAGATCGTGCAGATCATGTAGAGGCCGGTGGCCTTCGCCTTGGACGGCGCGGTACGCGGATCGGGCCGGCGGAATTCCGCGAGATCGAGGCGGATGCCCTTCATCCGCTGCTCCGGATCGAAGTAGCTCGGCCACTGCCAGATCGCGATCGCAACGTTGATGCGGTTCTTCTGCGCCGAAACGCCCATCATCTCTGAACCACGGAACGCGATCGGCCGGACGTAGGCGTCCGAGAACCCCTGGCGGCGGAGAAGCTCGTTCGTCGCATCGTCGATCGCGTCGGCGCTGTACGGGATATCAAAGCCGAGCAGCCGGCCGGACTCGATCAGGCGCTCGGTATGCTCGCGCAGCTTGAACACGGAGCCGCCATAGGCGCGCTCGCCCTCGAACACGCCGCTCGCATAGTGCAGGCCATGGGTCAGCACGTGGATCTTGGCATCCTTCCACGGCACGAACTCGCCGTTGAACCAGATTTCGCCGTCCAGCTGGTCGAAGGGAACGTTGCTCATCGATGCGCGACGCCTTTCGGGGCGTCCTCCCTGATGGTTTCTTGTTTGCGTCCGAGTTTCCGTCGAGGGTGGACCCCCGTCAATGCAGGATCGACGCGGGGACCGGGCGCGGAGACAGTGGCAGGCGACAGTTTCCCCTCTTCGTCTGCCGGTGTAACAATAGTACCAAATTACGTCAATGGTGCTGACCTATTATCATGGAAATTTCTCCGCCTGCCCAGGCGAGCCCACCCGACGCCAGCGCCGTCATCGTCCGCGAACCTCTGCCGACGCGCGGCGAGCTGGACTTCCGGATGATCGAACTCCTGTTCTTCGCCTACCGGGAATTCACGTCGGACGCGGATTCGATCCTGGAGGAGTACGGCTTCGGCCGGGCTCACCACCGTATCCTGCATTTCGTCAATCGCGATCCCGGCATGACCATTGCCGACCTGCTAGAGCTGCTGCAGATCACCAAGCAGTCGCTCTCGCGCGTGCTCAGGCAGCTGATCGACGAGGGGTTCGTGCGGCAGATGCCCGGCAGCGAGGATCGCCGCCAGCGCTGCCTCTACCCGACACAGAAGGGCCGCGACCTGACGCTGGAGCTGTCGCGCGCGCAGTCACGCCGCATCGACGCGGCGCTGGGTTCGACGGCTCCGGCGGATGCCGCGCCGATCGGAAGCTTCCTGATGCAGATGGCTTCCGACCGGCGGGCCACGCAAGAATGGTTCAGGAAGCAGGGCATCGACAGGAAAGATCCCGCATGACAGACGCCGCCCTCGCCATCCCGACCGACATCGTCCCGCTCGGCGACGACGCGCCGCATATCCTGATCGTCGACGACGACCGCCGCATCCGCTCGCTGCTGTCGCGCTTCCTGTCCGAGCGGCGGTTCCGGGTTTCAGTGGCGGCGAACGCCGCCGAAGCGCGCAAGATCCTGGGCGGCCTCGACTTCGACCTGCTCGTCGTCGACGTGATGATGCCCGGCGAGAACGGCATCGACCTCGTGCGCTCGCTGCGCGAGAACCGCACCGCGCCGATACTGATGCTGACGGCGCGCTCGGAAACGGAGCAGCGGATCGAGGGGCTGGAAGCCGGGGCCGACGACTATCTGTCCAAGCCGTTCGACCCGCGCGAGTTGCTGCTTCGGATCACCAACATCCTCAAGCGCGGCACGCCCGCGCCGATCCAGAAGCTCGAGCACGTCCGGTTCGGCCCGTACAATTTCAGCCTGTCGCGGCGCGAACTGAAGCGGGGCGCCGAGATCATCCGGCTGACCGACCGCGAGCAGGAGATCATGACCCTGTTTGCCGGCCGCGCCGGCGAGACGATCCAGCGCCAGGAACTGCTGGGCGACGAGACGGAAGTGGGCGAGCGGACGGTGGACGTGCAGATCAACCGCCTGCGGCGCAAGATCGAGAGCGATCCGGCCAATCCGCTCTGGCTGCAGACGGTCCGCGGCATCGGCTATCGCCTGAACGTCGACTGAGACCGCAAGTGACCCTGATCGAGCGCCTCATCCAGCACAGACCCTCGCGGCGACCGGACGGAAGGTCGCGCTGGAAGGCGTGGTTCGACCGGCTGCCGCGCGGGCGGCGCTTCGGGTGGCAGCTGCCGAGCATCCGGATCTGGCGCGGGCCGCTCCGGCACATTCCCCGCATCGTCCAGCGCTACATGCCGACGGGCCTCTACGCCCGTTCGCTGATCATCATCATCGCCCCGGTGGTGATCCTGCAGAGCGTCGTGACCGTGGTGTTCATGGAGCGGCACTGGCAGCTGGTGACCAAGCGACTTTCGGAGGCGGTCGTCCAGGACGTCGCCGCCATCACCGCCATGGTCGAGGAACGGCCCGCCGGCGCCGACAAGAGCGACATCGTCCGGATCGCCCGCGAGCATCTCGGCCTGAATGTCAGCATCCTTGCCCCGGAGCCGCTGCCGGCGCCGGCGCCGAAGCCGTTCTTCAACATTCTCGACGGGATTCTCAGCGAGGAGATCACGCGGCAGATCGGCCGGCCGTTCTGGATCGATACGGTGGGCAATTCGAAGATCGTCGAGATCCGCATTCAGTTGGCCGACCAGGTGCTGCGGGTATTCGCACCGCGCAACTCCGCCTATGCCTCCAACACGCACATCTTCCTGGTGTGGATGGTCGGCACGTCGCTGGTCCTGATGATCATCGCGATCCTGTTCCTGCGCAACCAGATCCGCCCGATCCAGGCGCTTGCCGCGGCTGCGGAGGGGTTCGGGCGAGGCCAGCCGATGCCGAGCGACTTCCGCCCGCGCGGCGCCTCCGAAGTGCGGCGCGCCTCCCTCGCCTTCATCCAGATGCGGGACCGCATCGAGCGGCAGATGGAGCAGCGGACGGCGATGCTGACTGGCGTGAGCCACGATCTGCGGACCATCCTCACGCGCTTCCGCCTGCAACTCGCCCTGCTCGGCGAGGGCGAGGACCAGGCGGAACTGAACCAGGACGTCGACGAGATGCAGCGCATGCTGGAGGGCTACCTCGCCTTCGCCAAGGACGAGGCCGGCGAGGACGTCGGCGAATGCGATCTCGCCCAGATGCTGGGCAAGTTCCACAACGACGCCAAGCTGCAGGGCCGGCAGATCACGATCGACATCGCCGGCGATCCGCGAATCACGGTGCGGCCGGACTCCTTCGTGAGGATGATCACCAATCTCGTCGCCAACGCCATGCGTCACGGCACGCACGTTGCGGTCCGCGCCAGCCACGAGGGCCGCTGGCTGACCGTCAGCGTCGAGGACGACGGGCCCGGAATCGCCGCAGATCAGCGCGAGGAAGTGTTCAAGCCCTTCGTGCGGCTCGACACCGCGCGCAACATCGACAGCGGCGGCACGGGTCTCGGGCTGGCGATCGCCCGCGACATCGCGCGCAGCCACGGCGGCGACATCCTGTTATTGGAAAGCAAGCTCGGCGGCTTGCGGGCGCTGGTCCGCATCCCGGCCTGAGGCCGGCGGCCGACCGCCCGCTTCAGAACATCCGTCCGCCGTCGGGCACGTCGTGGGTGGGCTGGAGAAGCACCACCTCGCCGTCGGCATCGGGCACGCCCAGCGTCAGCACCTCCGAGCGCATCGGCCCGATCTGCCGCGGCGGGAAATTGACCACCGCGACGACCTTGCGGCCGATCAGGCTCTCCGGCGTGTAGTGGGCGGTGATCTGCGCGGAGGATTTCTTGCGGCCAATCGCCTCGCCGAAATCGATGACCAGCCGATAGGCCGGCTTGCGCGCCTCGGGGAACGGCGCTGCCTCGACGACCGTCCCGACACGGATGTCGACCTTCAGGAAATCGTCGAACGCGATCGCGTCGGCCGGTTCTTGCGCCATCGATCATTCCTTCGCGAGTGCGGCGGCCCGGTCGCGCGCGGCCAGCACCGCGCGCCGCATCAGCGGCGCCAGCCCGTCCTCGGCCATCAGCACGTCCAGCGCCGCCTGCGTCGTGCCGTTGGGAGAGGTCACGTTGCGGCGCAGCTTCTCCGGCGTCTCCGCCGACCGGATCATCAGTTCGCCGGCCCCGGCGACCGTATGGCGGGCGAGCCGCATCGCCAGATCGGCGGGCAGCCCTGCGGCGACGCCGGCCTCTGCCAGGCACTCCGCCAGATGGAAGACATAGGCCGGGCCGCTGCCCGAGACGCCGGTGACGGCGTCGATCAGTCTCTCGCTGTCCACCCACTCGACCGGGCCGCTGGCGGCGAGCAGCCCGTCCGCCAGCGCCCGGCCCGCCTCGTCGACCAGTCCATTGGCGAAGGCACCCGTGATGCCGCGGCCGATCAGCGCCGGCGTGTTGGGCATGGCCCGCACCACCGGACGCTCGCCGATCGCCGCCTCGATGGACGCGACGGTCGTGCCGGCGGCGACGGAGACGATGATCGCCGTCTCCGCGAGCGCGGCGCGCAGCGGCACCAGCGCCTCGCCCATCATCTGCGGCTTCACGGCCAGGACGACGACGTCGAAGATCTCGCCCGGAACCTGTTCGGCGTGGGTCACCCCGCGCTCCTCGACGAGCGGCCGCAACGCCTCGCCGACACGGGGATCGACCACCGTCACGCGCGCCGGATCGACCCCCTTGTCCAGCCAGCCCGCCAGCATCGCGGCACCCATGTTGCCGCCACCGAGCAGGAGGATGCGCTCGGCCGCCGCCATCAGGCTTCTCCCGCCGTCTCGAAGATCGCGCAGGCCATCGCTTCCTCCGCCGGCTTCTCCGCCCAGATGACGAACTGGAACGCCTGGTAGAACCGCTCGCAGCTTTCCAGCGCCGTCGCCAGCATCCGCTCCGCCTGCTGGCTGGTGGGCTCCGCTCCGCCCGACAACAGCAGCGCGTGGCGGAACATGACCGCCCCCTCCTGCTGCCAGAGGTCGAAATGACCGACCAGAAGCGTCTCGTTGATCTTCGCCAGCAGTTGCAGCACTTCCGCGCGCCGGTGCGCCGGAATCTTCAGATCGAAGGCGCAGCCCAGATGCAGGGCCTCGATATTCTCCAGCCAGGAGAAGGACACGGCATAGTCGGTCCAGACGCCGGCCACCGCCACGGCAATTTCGTCGTCGCAGGAGCGCTCGAAGGCCCATTCGCGCGTTGCGGCCACCCATTCGATCACATCGACCGGATTGGATTGCCGCAAGGATGCATAGTCAGTCAGATTCATTCGCTCGCCCCAGCGTCCCCGTATCCGCTTCAGGAAGGATGCGTCCGCCGCGACGCCTTCCCCGAAGCCCGGGCATCCGCGCCATCCGGCGTCGAATCACCCTTATGAATCAGCATATAGACCGGGAGTCTTCGCGCTAAGGGCGTGAACGTTTTATTCACCATTCATCGGATGCGGCGGCTCGTGCGCCGCATCGACGGCGAGTCTTAAGCGACTCGCCGCAAAGCGCTTTCCGCCCCGACCGAAGCCGCGACGGTGGCTGGGAGAAGCTGTTGAAAGTCTGTGGAGAACCTCAGTTCCCGCCGTTCTTGGCGTCGGAGCCGGCAGCCGAACCCGCAAGACCCGCCACACGGGCCTCGAGATCCGCCAGGCGCCGCTTCAGCGTCTCGTTCTCGGTCCGCGCCTTGGCGGCCATGTCGCGCACCGCCTCGAACTCCTCGCGCTGGACGATCTCCATCTGGTTGAGCAGTCGCTCGCCCTGCGCCCGGAACATCGTCTCCATCTCGCGCCGGACGCCCTGGGCGGCGCCCGCGGCATCGGTCATCATCCGCGCGAACTCGTCGAGCATGCGGTTCGGGCCTTGCCGGCCGGGGCCTGTACTGGACATGGGGGATCTCCTCTGGCGCCCTTGCGCGTTGCATCGTTCTCGGGAGGTAGAGACCGCCCGGCGGGAAGGCAATGGCGGCGGCGCGCGAGCCTTTCCAGCGTTCCTATCGCCTTGACCCCTGCCCCGGGCACGGGCCAATGTCGCGCCGCCTTTCCCGCGGCGCACGGCGCCTGCGACCAGAACCAGCGGCGGCCTGATGCTTACCCTTCCCTTCTTCGGCGTACTGACCTACCCGCAGATCGACCCCGTCTTCCTCGACCTCGGCGTGATCCAGCTGCGCTGGTACGGGCTTTCCTATGTCGCCGGGATCCTCTGCGGCTGGCTGTACGGGCGCTATCTCGCCGGCAACCCGCGTCTCTGGGTCAACGGCGTCTCGCCCTTCACCAAGACCGACATCGACGACTTCATCCTCTACATCACGATCGGCATCGTGCTCGGCGGCCGGCTCGGCTCGGTGCTGTTCTACGATTTCGCCCGCTACGTGGAGGATCCGCTCGCCGTCTTCCGCGTCTGGGAGGGCGGCATGGCGTTCCATGGCGGCCTCATCGGCGTCGTCGTCGCGATCGCCATCTTCTGCCGGGTTCGCAAGGTGCCGCTCTGGAGCCTCACCGACGTCGTCGCGGCGTCGGTCCCCTTCGGCATCTTCTTCGGCCGCATCGCGAATTTCATCAACGGCGAGCTGTGGGGTGCGCCGTCCACGGTACCCTGGGCGATGGCGTTTCCGGAGGCCGGGCCGCTGCCGCGCCATCCCAGCCAGCTCTACGAGGCGCTGCTCGAAGGCGTCGTCCTGTTCATCGTGCTGCGTATCGCGACCCATTACTTCAAGACACTGCACCGTCCGCGCTTCACCGCCGGGCTGTTCATCTTCGGCTATGGCTGCGCCCGCATCTTCGTCGAGTTCTTCCGCATGCCGGACGCCCAACTCGGCTATCTCTACGGCGGCTGGGTGACGATGGGGATGGTCCTGTCCTTCCCGATGCTGCTGATCGGCATCTGGGCCATGGCGAGCGCCAGGCCTCGCGCCTACGCACCGACTCCCGACAGGGCGACGGAACGGGACGCCGCCAGGCCGTGAACGCCCTCGGGAGCCGGATCGCCGCGGAGATCGCCGCGCGAGGACCCATGCGCCTCGATCGCTACTGGACAGCGGCGTTGTTCGACCGCGAGCACGGCTATTACACTACCCAAGAGCCTTTCGGCGCCACCGGCGACTTCGTCACCGCGCCGGAAGTCAGCCAGATGTTCGGCGAACTGATCGGCGCCTGGGCAGTCGCCACATGGCGGGCGCTGGGCTCGCCCGATCCGTTCCTGCTGGTGGAGATCGGGCCGGGGCGCGGCACGCTGATGGCCGACATGCTGCGCACGATCGGCCGGATCGCGCCCGACTGCATGCGCGCGGTGAAGATCCGCCTCGTCGAGACCAGCGATCGGCTGGCCGCCGTGCAGGCCATGGCGCTGGAGCGCTTCGACATGCCGATCCGGCGATGCAGGAGGATCGCCGAACTCGAGGAATCCCCATTGGTCGTCGTCGCCAACGAGCTGTTCGACGCGCTCGCCACGCGGCAGTTCGTCTTCGACGGCGATGCCTGGCGCGAGCGCTGCGTCGCCGTCTCCAGCACCGGCCGCTTCGAGTTCGTGCTCTGCCCCGACGTCGATGACCTGCCGAGCGAACTGGCCGGGATCCAGCCGCTGGCCGGCGCCGTCCTGGAATGGTCGCCGGCACGCGAAGCGCTGGCCGGCGAACTGGCGGATCGGCTGGCGCGGAACAAAGGGGCCGGCCTCTTCATCGATTACGGGCATGCCGCCACGGCCTTCGGCGACACGCTGCAGGCGGTCCACGGCCATGCCTACGCCGACCCGCTCGACCGCCCGGGCGAATGCGACATCACCAGCCATGTCGATTTCGGGCGGATCGCAGCGATCTTTCGCAAGCGCGGGCTCGCCGTCTCGCCGATCGTCACGCAGGGCGCCTTCCTGCTGTCGCTCGGCCTTCGCGAGCGCGCAGAGGCCCTCGCAAGGCAGGCGGAAGCCGGCGCCTGTGCAGAGATCGATGCGGCGGCGCAACGCCTCGCCGGAACGGGCAAGGGCGAAATGGGACGTCTTTTCAAGGTTTTATGCGCAGCTTCTGAATCGCTGCCTTTGCCGCCGTTCGGCCTCGACCACGCCGATTGACTTCCCCTCGCCCCTCGACCACCATCCCGCGCCATGTCCGAATCCCGATCCAAGGAAGCTTCGGCCCTTGCCGTTTCCGACGTCGTCCATGCGCCGGAACTCGCCGAGGGCGAGGCCGTGCGGCACGGCTTCTTCACACGCCGTGGCGGGGTGTCGTCGGGGATGTATGCCGGCCTCAACGCCGGCTACGGATCGGACGACGACAGGGGTCTGGTTGCCCAGAATCGCGGCCGCGCGATGGAATATCTCGACCTCGGCGGCGGCGATTTCATCACGCCCTGGCAGGTGCATTCGCCTGACGCCATCGTCGTGGACGCGCCGTTCGAGGGCGAGCGGCCGAAGGCGGACGGCATCGTCACCACGCGCCCCGGCCTGGCCATCGGTGTCGTGACGGCCGATTGCGGTCCGGTGCTCTTCGCCGATGCGCGCAACGGCGTCGTGGCCGCGGCGCATGCCGGCTGGCGCGGCGCGCTGGGCGGCGTGCTGGAGGCCACCATCGCGGCGATGGAATCGGCGGGTGCCGAGCGCGAGGCGATCAAGGCGGTGCTCGGGCCCACCATCACCCAGCCCCAATACGAGGTGGGCACCGCGATGATGGCGGAATTCCTCGACGGCGATGCCACGCGGGAGCGCTTCTTCGCCCCGGGGCGCACCGCCGACAAGCGGCAGTTCGACCTGCCCGGCTTCATCGTTGCGCGGCTCATCGACAACGGCGTCTCGGCGCGTTTCGTCGGCCTGTGCACCTACACCGAGCCGGAACGCTTCTTTTCCTTCCGGCGCACAACCCACCGCGGCGAGCCCGACTATGGCCGGCAGCTTTCCGCGATCGCTCTGCGGGACTGAGACAATGCTTCATTTCGGACGGGACGAATACGAGGCCCGGCGCGACCGGCTGATCCTCGAGATGGGCGAGCAGAAGCTCGATGCGATGATCCTGTTCGCGCAGGATTCGATGTACTGGCTGACCGGCTACGACACGTTCGGCTTCTGCTTCTTCCAGTGCCTCG
Source organism: Aurantimonas sp. (assembly GCA_036252795.1). Taxonomy (GTDB): domain Bacteria; phylum Pseudomonadota; class Alphaproteobacteria; order Rhizobiales; family Rhizobiaceae; genus Aurantimonas. The sequence continues at coordinate 12,392 of DASYHY010000004.1, forward strand.
TCGTGAAGTCGGACGGCGACATGCGGCTGCTGACCCGCTCGGCGGATCTGCGGCAGGCGCGCCATACGTCGATCATCGACTCGATCTCCGTCTGGCGCGACCGCGGCAATGCCGAGCCGGTCATCGAACTGCGCGACATGCTGGACGACATGGGCCTGCTGGGCGCCCGCATCGGCGTCGAATGGGCGACGCACGGCCTGACGGCGGCGAACGGACGGTCGGTCGAGGAGCGGCTCGGATCCTTCGCCACGCTGAAGGACGCCTCCACGCTGATCCCCCTCCTGCGCGCGGTGAAGAGCCCGGCGGAGATCGAGATCGTGCGCGAGGCCGCGCGGCTCGGCGACGCCGCCTTCGAGGCGGCCCTGCCGCTGATCCGGGCGGGCGCCGACGAGGCGGAGATCCTGGCGACGATGCAGGGAACCGTGCTGGCGGAGGGCGGCGACTATCCCGCCAATCCCTTCATCGTCGGCTCCGGCCGCGACGCTCTGCTCTGCCGCTACAAGTCCGGCCGCCGCAAGCTCGACGCCAACGACCAGCTGACCCTCGAATGGGCCGGCGTCAAGGCGCAGTACCACGCCGCGCTCATGCGCACGGTGATCATCGGCACGCCGACCGAGCGACATCGCGAACTGCATGCGGCCGCACTCGAGGCGCTGCAGGCGGTCGAGGCGGCGATGCAGCCGGGCAGAACCTTCGGCGACGTCTTCGACGCGCATGCCACGGTGATGGAAGCCCACGAGCTCGCCCGCCACCGCCTCAGCGCCTGCGGCTATTCGCTGGGCGCCCGCTACGCCCCGTCCTGGATGGACATGCCGATGTTCTACTCCGGCAACCCGGAAGAGATCGTGCCGGGCATGACGCTGTTCGCCCACATGATCATCATGGATTCCGACACCGAGACGGCGATGACCCTCGGACGCACCTATCTCACGACGCCCGGCGCACCGGAGCCGCTGTCCCGACTCCCGCTGGAGCTCGTGGTCGTGTCCTGAGGCCAAGGAGCCGCCGTTCGAGGGGTATCTTAACGTTTCTCTGCCACTAGGAGGTCTGGCGTCCGGTCGACGGACGCGGAACGACCAAGGCAGGGGAGCGCGCCGTGGAAGCTCGCACCAACCTTCGCAGGCCGATCTTGGCAGCCGGTCTCTGTGCCACGCTGGCCGGATGCACCGGCGTCGATCCGATGATCGGCATGGGACTGGACAGCCCGGTTCCGAGCGTCGACGTCGGCTACCCTGGCCTGAACGTCGCGCCGTCGCTGGCGCCTGCAGCGTCGCAGCCCTACGACGTCGCCGTCGGCAGCGGCGTGATGCAACAGCCTCCAGCCCCCATAACGTCGGCCCCCGAGCCCTTCGTCAGCCAGTCCGAGCCGCTGGCGCCGCCACCCTCGGTGCCGTTCGGAACGGCGCCGTCCATGCCGGACCCCGCGCCGGTGGAAACCTACGAGGCGGCGCAACCGGCACAGCCGGTGCAGGTGGCGGCGGCGCAGCCGGCAGCCGCTCCGGCCCCGGCAACCGCGTCGCTGACAAGCCGCGAAATCCAGTTCCTGCCGCTGACCGGGGCACCGGAAGACAAGGCGGTCATGCTGGCGCGCTCGCTCTCCGAAAGCGCCGCCACCGCTGGCGTGGCAATTCGCCCCGCCGGGGGGGCGCCGACGCCGGTGCGGCTGAAGGGATATTTCTCGGCCTTCAACGACGGCTCGTCGACGACCCTCGTCTATGTCTGGGACGTGCTGGATCCGAGCGACCAGCGCATCCACCGAATCCAAGGCCAGGAGAGCGTTCCCGGCGCGTCGAGCGATCCCTGGGCCGCTATCGGCCAGCCGACGCTCGACGCCGTCGCCGACCGCACGCTGCGCGATGCCGCCGCGCTCGCGGGCCAGGCCGGATAGCGTTCCGTACCGATCGCCCCGGCCGCTCGCCGCGGGTTGAAGTTTCGGTCGATGTTGCTATGAGCCCCTGCATCAATCGGCCCTCCATGGGCAGCAGCGGAAGGATGCGCATGCAGCGCCAGGTACCGCGTCGCCGTCCCGCCAGCGGAAACAACGCGATGAAACTGTTCAGCGGCAACTCCAATCGCGTGCTGGCGGAAGCCATCGCCAACTATCTGGAGATTCCGAACGGTCAGGCGATGGTCCGCCGTTTCGCCGACCAGGAGGTCTTCGTCGAGATCAAGGAGAACGTGCGCGGCGAGGACGTCTTCATCGTCCAGTCGACCTCCTACCCGGCCAACGACAACCTGATGGAGCTCCTGATCATGATCGACGCGATGCGGCGGGCCTCTGCCCGGCGCATCACGGCGGTGCTGCCGTATTTCGGCTATGCAAGGCAGGACCGCAAAGCCGGCGGGCGCACCCCGATCTCGGCCAAGCTGGTCGCCAATCTGATCACCGAAGCGGGCGCCGACCGGGTCATGACCCTCGACCTGCATGCCGGCCAGATCCAGGGCTTCTTCGACATCCCCACCGACAATCTCTTCGCGGTGCCGTTGCTCGCCCGCGACGTCAAGGAGCACCAGGACCTCGACGACCTGATGGTCGTCTCGCCCGACGTCGGCGGCGTGGTGCGCGCCCGTTCGCTGGCCAAGCGCCTCGATGCGCCGCTGGCCATCGTCGACAAGCGCCGCGACAGGCCGGGCGAATCGGAGGTGATGAACATCATCGGCGACGTCACCGGCCGCAACTGCATCCTCATCGACGACATCATCGATTCCGGCGGCACCCTGTGCAACGCGGCGGACGCGCTGATGCGGGCCGGCGCGAACAGCGCCTCGGCCTATATCACCCACGGCGTGCTGTCGGGCGGAGCGGTCACGCGGATCAGCGCGTCGAGCCTGAAGGAACTGGTGATCACCGATTCCATCCAGCCGACCAAGGCCGTGGAGGATGCCCCGAACATCCGGGTCATCACGACCGCGAACCTGCTCGGCGAGGCGATCCAGCGGACCGCGTCGGAAGAATCGGTCTCCAGCCTCTTCGACTGAGACCCACCCCGCAGGCTGCGCCGACCCGGGCGCCGGCTTGCCGGATTTTCATCGCTGCGCTATAGGCACGTCGTCCGCGCGGACACCCTTGGAGGCAGCGCGGAGTTGAGCGGTCCCTGACGGGGTCCGCTCTTCGTCGTTTCGGGCAGGCGCCCGGTCGACCCCTCACGAACAAAAGGAAAAGCCATGAGCAAGACCTTCACGGTCAAGGCCGAGGCGCGCGACAAGGTCGGCAAGGGGGCCGCCAGACATCTTCGCCGCAACGGTATGATTCCCGCAGTGATCTACGGCGACAAGCAGGACCCGCTGCCGATCGCCATCCCCTACAAGGAAACCTTCCTCGCGCTGCACGGTGGTGGGTTCATGACCCATATCGGCACGATCGAGGTCGGCGGCCAGACGATCCAGGTCCTGCCGAAGGACTACCAGTTGGAGCCGGTCCGCGACTTCCTGATGCATGTCGACTTCCTGCGCGTCTCCGAGAAGAGCCGCGTGACGGTCCAGGTCCCGGTGCATTTCGAGAACGAGGACGCAGCGCCCGGCCTGAAGCGCGGCGGCGTGCTCAACGTCGTCCGTCACGAGATCGAGGTGGAGTGCCCGGCGACGGCGATCCCGGAAGCCTTCCCGATCGACCTGACCGGGCTGGAGATCGGCGACTCGATCCACGCTTCGGCGCTCACGCTGCCGAACAACGTCGCCCTGACGATCACCGACCGCGACTTCACCATCGCCACGATCGCGGCGCCGGCGGCGCTCCGCTCGGAAGAGGATGAGGCCGAAGAGACCGCGGCGGCAGCCGAGCCGGAAGAGGCTGAGGCCGAGGGCGAGGCCGAAGCCGAAGCCGAAGCCGACAAGGAAGGCTGAACGGTCGACGGCACACGTCGACGTTGAGCTAGAGGAGCCGGGTCATGTTGCTGATCGCAGGATTGGGCAATCCCGGCTCCCGCTATGCCGGAAACCGGCACAATATCGGGTTCATGGCGGTCGACGAGATCGCCCGCGACCCCGCCTTCGGTCCCTGGTCGAAGAAGTTCTCCGGCGAGATCGCCGAGGGCCAGGTCGGCGGCGAGAAGGTGGTGCTGCTCAAACCGCAGACCTTCATGAACGAATCCGGCCGCTCGGTCGGAGATGCCGTCCGCTTCTACAAGCTGGAACCGTCGCAGGTCGTCGTGATCCACGACGAGCTCGACCTGCCGCCGGCAAAGCTCCGGGTGAAGACCGGCGGCGGCAACGGCGGACATAACGGGCTGCGGTCGATCGACGCCCATCTGGGCACGAAGGACTACCGGCGCGTCCGCCTCGGGATCGGCCATCCCGGCAGCAAGGAAGCGGTGACGCCGCACGTGCTCGGCGACTTCGCCAAGGTCGACCGCGAATGGCTGGAGCCGTTCCTGGAAGCCATCGCCCGCAACGCCGAGAGCCTGGCGAAGGGCGAGGACGCGGTCTTCATGAACAAGGTCGCCATGGCGACCGGTGCGAACGAGCCTTCCGGCGCGAAGGGCTCGGCAACCGCGGCGGCGCCCGCGCGGCCCAAGGGCCAGAGCCATGTCCGCCAGGCACGCGGCGCAGGGCCGCAGATCAAGGTGCCGGAACGCGGGCCGATGGCCGACATGCTGAAGCGATTATTCGGCGGCAAGGACTGAGCGGCGAAGAGCCCCTGCCCTCCGCGAGCAAGAGACAAGGACCACCCCATGGGTTTCAGATGCGGGATCGTCGGGCTGCCGAATGTGGGCAAGTCGACGCTGTTCAACGCCCTCACCAAGACCGCGGCCGCGGCCGCCGCCAACTATCCGTTCTGCACGATCGAACCGAACACCGGTGACGTGCCGGTGCCGGACCCGCGGCTGAAGGACATTGCCGGCATCGCAAAGTCCGCTAACACGATCGCCACCCGCATCACCTTCGTCGACATCGCCGGCCTCGTGCGCGGTGCCTCGAAGGGCGAAGGGCTCGGCAACCAGTTCCTCGCCAATATCCGCGAGGTCGACGCCATCGTGCACGTGCTGCGCTGCTTCGAGGACGACGACATCACCCATGTCGAGGGTCGGATCGATCCGGTTGCCGATGCCGAGACGGTCGAGACGGAGCTGATGCTTTCCGACCTAGAGAGCCTCGAGCGGCGCACCGTCGCCACCCGGAAGAAGGCCGCCGGCAAGGACAAGGAAGCCCAGCAGGCACTGCCGGTGATGGAAGCGGCGCTGTCCAAGCTGCAGGACGGCGAGCCGGTGCGCGTGCTTCTGCCGGGCATGGACGCGGACGAGCGGCGCGAGCTGAAGGCGCTAAACCTGCTGACGTCGAAGCCGGTCCTCTATGTCTGCAATGTCGCCGAGGCGGACGCCGCGGACGGCAACGCCCATTCCGAGGCGGTTGCCGCCATGGCGAAGCGCCAGGGCGCGCAGAGCGTCGTCATCTCGGCCGCCATCGAGGCCGAGATCGCGCAGCTGCCGGAATCCGAGGTCGGCGAATATCTGGAGTCGATGGGCCTGACCGAGCCCGGGCTCGACCGGGTCATCCGCGCCGGCTACGAACTGCTCGACCTGATCACCTATTTCACCGCCGGCCCGAAGGAGACGCGGGCCTGGACGGTGCGGCGCGGGGCGAAGGCGCCGCAGGCCGCCGGCGTGATCCACACCGATTTCGAGAAGGGCTTCATCCGCGCCCAGACCATCGCCTTCGACGATTTCGTCGGGCTCGGCGGCGAGGTCGCGGCCAAGGAAGCCGGCAAGGCGCGCGACGAAGGCAAGGAATATGTCGTCCAGGACGGCGACGTGCTGATGTTCAAGTTCAACAACTGATCGCCGGACGGGCGCTGGACGCGAGGCCGGCCCGCTGGTCGCGTCGCCACGGAAAGCGCGCTGCCGGACCGTCAGAGGGGATTCGATGCGCACATATGAGGATTTCACCGAGGGGCTGGAATTGCCGCTCGGTCCCTACGAGGTGACGCGGGAGGAAGTCCTCGAGTTTGCGCGCGAGTTCGACCCGCAGCCTTTCCACCTCGAAGAGCAGGCCGGCAGGGACTCCCTGCTCGGCGGCCTGTCGGCCTCCGGCTGGCATACATGCGCCATGACGATGCGGATGATGGCCGACAGCTACGTCCTCGATTCCAGCTCGCAGGGCTCGCCCGGCGTCGACACGGTGAAGTGGCTTCGTCCGGTGTTTCCGGGCGATGTTCTGACCGGCACGGCGCGCGTCGCATCCCGTCGCCTCTCGGCGAAACGGCCGACGCTCGGCCTGGCAAAGATCATCACCGTCATCCGCAACCAGCGGGACGAGCCCGTGCTGGAAAGCGAGTACACGCTGCTGCTGCTGACGCGCGACGGGGTGGCGGCATGAGCTACTGGGACACGATGGTCGTCGGCGAGAAGGTCGAGATCGGCTCGCATCGCTTCGACGCGGCGGCGATCAAGCGCTTTGCGGCGAAATACGATCCGCAGCCATTCCATCTCGACGAAGAGGCCGCGCGCGAGAGCGTGCTCGGCGGGCTCTGCGCCTCCGGCTGGCATACGACGGCCGCATGGATGCGGCTCAACGTCGACAGCCAGACCGCCCGGATCAAGGCCCATGTCGCGGCCGGCAATGCGGCGCCGAAGCTCGGCCCCTCCCCCGGCGTCAGGAACATACGCTGGCTGAAGCCCGTCTATGCCGGCGACACGGTGACCTTCACGCAGCACGTCACCGCCAAGCGCAGATCGGCGAGCCGTCCCGGGTGGGGCGTCGTCGAATTCACCTGCGAAGCCGTCAACCAGCAGGGAGAACCGGTCTTCTCCTTCGACGGTGCCGCCTTCTACGGCACCGACTGATCGACGACGGGCGGCGGCTCAGCGTCGGATCAGCCGCAGGCCGCCCTCGCTGCGCGCCTGCCAGCCGTCGCTTTCCAGTTCCGGCACGTCGTCGGGCGAGAGTGGGTAGCCGACGCAGAGATAGGCCACGAGGTGCCATGCCGGCGGCACGTCCAGCGCCGCCCGCACCGCTTCGGGTTCGAGGATCGATACCCAGCCGACGCCGATGCCGCGGCAGCGGGCGGCGAGCCAGAACGTATGGATCGCGGTGACCACCGAGTAGCGCAGCATCTCCGGCATGGTCCTGATGCCGAGCCCGTGGCCCTGGACCGTCGCCTCGTCGCAGAACACGGCGAGATGCACCGGTGCCGCGTCGAGCCCCTCCAGCTTCAGCCGGGCGTAGAGCGGCGCCCTGTCCTCCGGCTGGCTGGCCAGCGCCTCGGCGTTGCAGCGCAGGAAGCTGTCGCGAACCCGCAGGCGTCGAGCCGGATCGGCCACGTTGACGAAGCGCCATGGCTGGCTGTTGCCGACCGAGGGGGCGTGGTCGCAGGCGGTGAGCGCCAGCGCCAGTTCGGCTTCCGGTACCGGCCGCGGATCGAAGGTGCGAACGTCGCGGCGCCAGCGCAGCAGCGTGAGGAACGCCGCGTGGAAGTCGTCGCCGAACTGCGGGCCACGACCGTCCGCGCCAGGGTCGAGCGGCATCAGGGGCCCGGGAACGCCACCAGCGTGCGCACCTCGACGCCCATCGCCTCCAGCTTCCGCCGCCCCCCGAGATCCGGCAGGTCGATGACGAAGCAGGCCGCCACGATCTCCGCCCCCAGCTCCCGCAGCAGGCGCACGGCGCCTTCGGCCGTACCGCCCGTGGCGATCAGGTCGTCGGTCAGGAGCACGCGCTGCCCCGGCCGGACGGCATCGCGATGCATCTCCATCTCGTCGACGCCGTATTCGAGGCTATAGGCGATACGCACCGTGTCGTGCGGCAGCTTGCCCTTCTTGCGGATCGGCACGAAGCCGGCGGAAAGCTGGTGCGCCAGCGCGCCGCCCAGGATGAAGCCGCGCGCCTCTATGCCGGCGACGAGATCGACGCGGTCGTCCCGGTGTCCCTCGACCAGCGAGTCGACGGCAGCGCTGAAGCTCACCGGGTCCGCGAGCAGCGTGGTGATGTCGCGGAAGAGGATCCCGGGTTTCGGATAGTCGGGGATCGTGCGGATCACTTCGGCGAAATCGATCGCCTCGCTTGTCGTGGTGCTCGACCCAGCATCAACGGCCATGTCAGCTGTCCCGGCCAATGGTCTGGATGACCTCGAACCCCTCGAACTGGGGCGGGCCGTCATAGAGCGGCTTGGTGTTGCCGGCACCGCCATGGGCGGCACGGAACGCTTCGGACCGGGTCCAGGCCTCGAAGGCGGCGTAGTCTTCCCAGATCGTGTGCGACGAGTAGAGGCGGTGCCCTTCCCGCTCCGGTCCCTTCAGCAGGTGAAACTCGACGAAGCCGGGCACGTCGCGCAGACGCGAGTCGCGGCTCATCCAGAGCGTCTCGAAATCGCCCTCCGCTCCCGGCAGAACCTTGAAGCGGTTCATCGCGATGTACATGATCGTTCTCCTGTGCGCCTGATCGTCCGCTTTCGACGGTCCGCAAACTCGCACGAGCCGCCGGCAAAGAAAAAGGGAGCCCGGGCTCCCTTTTTCGTCATTTCGACATGAGCCGCGCCGCTCAATGCGGCGTGTTCGACCACACCCGGCGCTTCACCAGGAACATCAGGATCGCGAAGATGACCAGGAAGATCATCACCACGAAGCCGGTGGCCTTGCGCTCGACGAGGTGCGGCTCGGCCGCCCACATCATGAACGCGGAGACGTCCCGCGAATACTGGTCGACCGTCTCCGGCGCGCCGTCGACATACTCCACCTGTCCGTCGGAAAGCGGCGGCGGCATGGCAAGCGCAGGACCCGCGATGAAATAGGGATTGTAGTAGGTGCCCGGCTGTATCTCGAGTTCCGCAGGTGCCTCCTCCCCGTAGCCCATCAGGAGCGCATGGATGTAGTCTACGCCGGCTTCCTGGTACTGGGTGAAGATGTCGAAGGCGAAGGTGGGGAAGCCACGCTCGACGGCACGGGCCTTGGCGAGCAGCGAGAAGTCCGGCGGCACGGCGCCGTTATTGGCTGCCGCCGCCGCTTCCGGATTCGGGAAGGGTGCCGGGAAGCGATCCGACGGCGTCCCGGGACGCTCGAACATCTCGCCCGATCCGTCCGGACCGTCCTGCACCTGGTACTGGGCGGCGAACGCCTGCACCTGCTCTTCGCTGTAACCGAGATCGGCGAGCGACCGCATCGCCACGAGGTTCATCGAATGACAGACGGCGCAGGCTTCGGTGTAGACTTTCAGCCCGCGCTGCAGCTGGCCGATATCCCAATGGCCGAACGGGCCGGCGAAGGTCCAGCTCAGCTCCTCGGGGCGCTTCAGCGGGTAGTGCGGCGTTTCGGCGTGACCCTCCTCGGCCACCACGGCCGCCGGATCCTCGCCCGTCGCCGCCGCTTCCAGTTCGGCCGGATCGTTCTCGACCGGGCCGAGCTGCGCGCTGACCGTAGCGACCGGCCCGAAGAGAAGGCCGGCGGCGAGAAGGGCTGACAGTAGTCTTTTCATGGAAATGTCTCTCTTCGAACCGTCAGGTCAGCCTCTGGTTTCCGGGGAAGCCGTCACGCCGGCGGGGCTCCCGCCGCGGGCCGCGTTCTTGGCCAACACCGCCTCGGTGATCGAGTTCGGAAGCTTGCGCGGCCGTTCGACCAGCCCGAGCACCGGCATGACGATCAGGAAATGCGCGAAGTAGTAGATCGTCCCGATGAGAGCCAGCAGCGGATAGATACCTTCGGCGGGCTTCGCACCCAGCCAGCCGAGGAAGATGGCGTTGGCTGCGAAGATCCAGAAGAAGATCCGGTAGACCGGCCGGAAGACGCTCGAGCGCACCCGCGAGGTATCGAGCCACGGGACGAAGAACAGCACGATGATCGAGCCGAACATCACCAGGACGCCGCCCAGCTTGGAATCGATCGGGCCGATGTCGAAGGTGATGGCGCGGAGCATCGCGTAGAAGGGCAGGAAGTACCACTCCGGCACGATGTGCGACGGCGTCTTCAGCGAATTGGCCGCGACGTAGTTGTCCGGATGGCCCATGTAGTTCGGCAGATAGAAGACGAAATACGCGAAGATCGCCATGAACACGATCAGGGCGAAGCCGTCCTTGATCGTCGCATGCGGCGTGAACGGCACGGTATCCTCGGACGACTTGACCTCGATGCCGGTGGGATTGGTCTGGCCGGTGACATGCAGCGCCCAGACATGCAGGGCCACCACGCCGGCGATCATGAACGGCAGGAGATAGTGCAGCGAGTAGAAGCGGTTGAGCGTGGCGTTGTCGACCGCGAAGCCGCCGAGCAGCAGCTGCTGGATCGGCTCACCGATCAGCGGGAACGCGGTGAAGAAGCCGGTGATGACCGTGGCGCCCCAGAAGGACATCTGGCCCCAGGGCAGCACGTAGCCCATGAAGGCCGTGGCCATCATCAAGAGGAAGATGATCACGCCGAGGATCCAGAGCACCTCGCGCGGCGCCTTGTAGGAGCCGTAATAGAGGCCGCGGAAGATGTGGAGATAGACCGCGATGAAGAAGAACGACGCGCCGTTGGCGTGCATGTAGCGCAGCAGCCAGCCCCAGTTCACGTCGCGCATGATCCGCTCGACCGACTCGAAGGCGAGCGCCGACGACGCGGCGTAATGCATCGCCAGCACCACGCCGGTGAGGATCTGGATCACCAGGAAGATCGCGAGGATGCCGCCGAACGTGTAGGCGTAGTTGAGGTTCCGCGGCACCGGATAGGCGACGAAGGAGTCGTAGACGAGACGCGGCAGCGGCAGCCGGGCGTCCAGCCACCGCATCACCCCGGTGGACGGCACATAGGAAGAATGACCACTCATGATGTGTACCCTCTAACCGGTCAGCCGATGCGGACGGTGGTGTCGGACGTGAACGTGAAAGGCGGGATGTCCATGTTGGTGGGGGCAGGCCCCTGCCGGATGCGCCCCGCCGTATCATAGTGCGAGCCATGGCACGGACAGAACCAGCCGTCGTAGTCGCCGGACTGGCCGAGCGGGATACAGCCGAGATGCGTGCAGACGCCGATCATCACGAGCCACTGCTCGCGCCCCTCGGCGCTGCGGTTCTCGTCGGTCGCCGGGGCATCGCCCGGTATGTTGGCGTTGCGGGCGATCGGATCCTTGAGCTCGCCGAGGTCGACCAAGCGGGCTTCCTCGACCTCCTGCGGGGTCCGCTGCCGGATGAACACCGGCTTGCCGCGCCACTTGGCGGTGATCGACTGGCCCTCGGCAACCTGGCTGACGTCGACGTCGATCTCGGCGAGCGCGAGCGTCGCCGCATCGGGGTTCATCTGGTCGATGAACGGCCACAGCGCCGCGGCGACGCCGACGGCACCGACCGCGCCAGTCGCGATGTAGAGGAAGTCCCGACGGGTCGGTTGGGCGGTGTCGTTGACGCTCACGGCGGGTGCCACTCCTTGACTGGTCGCGCACGGATCGCCCGCTTCTTGCCGATTCCGGCCGAGGCGGCAAGGGGCGCGGCGACGCGACGGCCGCAACGCCCACAGGCGATCACGATTTCGCGCCGGTTCTAAGCGCGAAGTCGGGCGATTGTCCAGACTGGAAGGGCTTTAAGGTCCAACTGTCGCGCCACGACCGGCCACGGACCTGAAGCGAGGCTGGAGAGCTGCACGAGAGGCGGCGGGATGTTCTCGTCCAGTATGGGTTGCATGCCTTCATCCGCCGTCCGCGACTGCGGCCGCGAGGCCTGCACCGACTCGGACCCTACTCCGCCGCTGCGGCATCCTCCTGCGCATCGGTGCGGAGGAATCCGCCGGACTGCCGTGACCAGAGGCTAGCATAGAGTCCGCCCGCGGCGGCGAGTTCGGCGTGCGTCCCCTCCTCGACGATCCGGCCCTTGTCGAGAACGATCAGCCGGTCCATCGCGGCGATCGTCGAGAGGCGGTGGGCGATGGCGATCACCGTCTTGTCGGCCATCATCTTCGTCAGATTGTCCTGGATCGCCGCCTCCACCTCGGAATCGAGGGCGGCCGTCGCCCCGTCGAGGACGAGGATCGGCGCGTCCTTCAGGAGGACCCGTGCGATGGCGATGCGCTGGCGCTGGCCGCCTGAGAGCTTGATGCCGCGCTCGCCGACATGGGCGTCGTAGCCCTCGCGGCCCTTCGGGTCGCGCAGCGCCGGGATGAATTCCTCCGCGCTGGCGCGCTCCGCCGCCGACAGGATGTCCCCGTCATCGGAGCCGGGGCGGCCGTAGGCGATGTTGTCGCGGATCGAGCGATGCAGCAGGGACGTGTCCTGCGTCACCACGCCGATCGCCGCGCGCAGCGAGGCCTGGGTGACGCCCGAGATATCCTGGTCGTCGATCGTGATCCGGCCGCCCTCGAGGTCGTAGAGCCGCAGCAGCAGGTTGACGAGCGTCGTCTTGCCCGCGCCGGAACGTCCGACCAGGCCGACCTTCTCGCCGGCGCGGATGGTCAGCGACAGGTTCTCGATGATGCCGGCGTCCTTGCCATAGTGGAACGTGACGTTCTCGTAGCGGATCTTGCCGCGCTTCGTGACGAGCTTCTGCGCCTCGGGGTGGTCGACCAGCGTCGGCACGCGCGTCACCGTCGCGACCGCATCCTGGATGGTACCGTAATTGCGCACCAGGCCGTTGATGTTGAACATCATCCAGCCGGACATCTGGTTGAGGCGCAAGACCAGCCCCAGCGCGGTGGCGACGCCGCCGGTCGACACGTTGCCCGCCTGCCATCCCAGGAGCGCCACGGCGCCCACCGCGGTCATCATGAAGCCGTTGAGAACGGCGACGGCGGTACGGACCTCCGTCAGGGCGCGGGTCATGCGCCGCGAGGCGTCCACGAGGTTCTGGAAGCCCTCCTTGACGAAGCTGTCCTCGCGGCGATCGCTGTCGAACAGCTTCACCGACAGGATGTTGGTGAAGGCGTCGACGACGCGTCCCGATACGACCGACCGGGCTTCCGCGGCGGCGCGCCCGTTCAGGCGGATGCGCGGCAGGAGATTGCGCACGATCCAGACATAGCCGAGCGCCCAGACGCCCAGCACCACCGCCATGCGCCAGTCGATCGCGCCGAGGATCGTCACCGTCAGCAGGATGAAGGTGACGAAGGACCAGAAGGTCTGCAGGATCGTGGTGATGAAGTCGCCGGTCGCCTGGCCGACCTGCTGCACCTTCTGGGACAGCCGCCCGGCGAAGTCGTTCTGAAAGAACGTGTAGGTCTGCTCCATCAGCCGCCGGTAGCTCTGCCAGCGGATGCGGTTGTAGAAGCTCGGCGAGATGACCTGCTCCTCGAGCACCGAGGCGAGGAACAGGATCAGCGCCCGGCCCACCAGCGTGACGAAGGCGAGGCCGGCGATCAGCCAGAAATGGTCGGTGAACAAAGTCGCCGGCGAAGAGCGTTCCAGCGCGTCGACCAGCCAGCCGACGCCGGTGAACATCACTGCCTCGATCCCGCCGGTCAGGCCGCCTGTGACGAGCAGCCCGAGCAGCGGCCATTTCGCCTGCTTGGCGAAGTGCCAGATGAAACGATGGGTCTCGTTCGGCAGCGGGTCGAGATGACCCGTACGGTTAAGGCGCGCGTCCTCGCGGTCTTCGCCACCGTCCTCGAAAGGATCCAGCCAGTTCTCGAAGCGCTGCAGGAGACGGTCCATCATTCGGCCGCCCTCGGCGCCAAGTCGTCCGGTTCGTCCAGCTGTTCCACCGGCAGGAACCCGCCCGCCTGGCGCGCCCACAGCTGGGCGTAGAGGCCGCCCGCGCGGACGAGATCGGCGTGGCTGCCCTCCTCCACGATCTGGCCCTTGTCGAGGACGATGAGCCGGTCGAGCGCGGCGATCGTCGACAGGCGATGGGCGACGGCTATGACGGTCTTGCCCTCCATCAGGCGGTAGAGATTGGCGGCGATCGCGGCCTCCACCTCGGAATCGAGCGCCGAGGTCGCCTCGTCGAGGAGCAGGATCGGCGCGTCCTTCAGCATGACCCGGGCGATGGCCACGCGCTGGCGCTGCCCACCGGACAGCTTGACCCCACGCTCGCCGACCTCGGCGTCGAGGCCGTGCCGGCCCTCCTTGTCCCGCAGCTCGGCGATGAAGTCCGAGGCCTCGGCCCGCTCGACGGCGCGGCGAAGATCCGCCTCGTCTGCCCCCGGCCGCCCATAGAGGATGTTGTCGCGGATCGAGCGGTGCAGCAGCGAGGTATCCTGCGTCACCATGCCGATATTCTCGCGCAGGGTCTCCTGCTGGACCGCGGCGATGTCCTGACCGTCGATGAGGATGCGGCCGCCTTCCACGTCATGGAAGCGCAGCAGGAGGTTGAGGATCGTCGACTTGCCGGCGCCGGATCGACCGACGAGACCAACCTTCTCACCCGGACGGATGACGAGGTTGAAGTCCCTGAGGACGCCGCCGCCCTTGCCGTAGTTGAACGAGACGTTCTCGAAGGCGATCTCGCCGCGCTCCACCGTCAACGGCCTTGCGTCCCGCCGGTCGGTGATCGTGTGCGGCGACGCGAAGGTCGCCATGCCGTCGCGGATCGTGCCGATGTTCTCGAACAGCGCCGCGACCTCCCACATGATCCACTGCGACATGCCGTTGATCCGCAGGACGAGGCCGATCGCCGCAGCGATCGCGCCGACCGTCACGAGTTCGTCCAGCCAGAGCGAGATCGAGAGCGCGCCGACGGCGAAGAGCAGCAGCGAGTTCAGCGCATAGAGCGAGACATAGAAGAGGTTCACCAGCCGCATCTGGCCGTAGACCGTGCCGAGGAAGCCGTGCATGGACCGGCGAGCGAAGTCCGCCTCGCGCCGCGTGTGGGCGAAGAGCTTCACTGTCGCGATGTTGGCATAGGCGTCGACGACGCGGCCGGTCATCTCCGCCCGCGCGTCTGCCTGCTTCTCGGAAATGCGGTCGAGACGGGGGATGAAGATCCACAGGACGACGCCGTAGAGGACCAGCCAGCCGACGAAGGGCAGCGCCAGCTTCCAGTCGGCAGCCGCCACCAGGATCACGATGCCGGTGAAGTAGACGGCGACATACAGGAAGACGTCGATCGACTTCATCAGCGTCTCGCGGATGGCGAGCGCCGTCTGCATCAGCTTGGTCGATATCCGGCCCGCGAATTCGTCCTGGTAGAAGCCCATCGAGTGGCCGAGCAGCCAGCGATGCACCATCCAGCGGAACCGCATCGGGAAATTCGCCGACAGCGCCTGGAAGGTCACGAGGCCCTCCAGAAAGATCAGGGCCGGCAGCGCCACCAGAACGACGAACGCCATGGCCGCGAGCGTCCAGCCGCGCTCGGCGAGGAACGTCTCGCGGGAGACGCCGGAGAACCAGTCGACGATCTGGCCGAGGAACGCGAACAGCGAAACCTCGATGACGGAAACCAGCGCCGTGAGCACGCCCATGGCCAGGAAGAGCGGCCAGACCGGCCGGGCATAGAACCAGACGAACCTGAAGAGGCCCCCGCCGGGGGGCGTCGCAACCCCGCGCTCCGGGAACGGCTCGACCATCCTTTCAAAGAAGGAGAACATGAAGGCACTTTCCAATCGACGTTCCGCCGGCGACGGCACCCGCCATGCCGATCCGACGGTAAAAGACGGCGCCACCCCGCCGCCTGCGCCAGGGGGTCCCGGCGGGCACGATGGTGGTCGATCCGATGCCGCCGCCGGTGGCCGGCGCGGCTTTCACGATATAGGCAGGGTTCGCCCAGATTCACGGCCTGCCGACGTCGCTCGGGCAACACGGATTGGAGAACGATGACGACCGAGCGAGAACGCTGTGTGACAGGGACGCCCGGAACGATCGCCCCGCCGGCGCCGTCGATCGCGCTGTTCCAGCCCGACATTGCCGGCAATACCGGCACGATCCTGAGGCTCGGCGCGTGCCTGGATCTCGGCGTGGAGATCATCGGGCCGGCGGGCTTCGATCTTTCCGACCGCGCCCTGCGACGCGCCGGCATGGACTATCTGGCCATGTCCCGGCTCACGCGCCACATCGACCTCGCGGCCTTCGATGCCGCGCGGCAGGATGCAGGGCGGCGTCTGGTGCTGCTGACGACGAAGGCGGACCGGATCTACACCGACTTCGTCTTTCAGCCGGACGACATCCTGCTGTTCGGCCGCGAGAGCGCCGGCGTTCCCGAGCACGTCCACGCGGCCGCCGATGCCCGCCTGACGATCCCGATGCAGCCCGCGGCCCGATCGCTGAACCTTGCCACGGCCGTGGCGATGGTGGCCGGCGAAGCGCTTCGGCAATTGCGTTGGTCTAAGGCCGGCTGACATGGATATCCGCCGCCATCAGTTGGCAAGCGCCGCCGCCTTCCCATCTTGGGAACGGCACCACCGCATACGGTCCCGCTGCCCTGCCAAGCGGGTTACGGGAAAGCTGATCAACCGACTGGAGTTCACGTGCTGCTGACTTGGGACTGGGTATATCTGGCCATCGGTGCCGCTCTGCTGTTCGGCGGCGGCGAGTTTCTCGTCCGCGGGAGCGTCTCGATCGCGGACCGCTACGGCATCTCGAAGCTGGTGGTCGGCCTCGTCATCGTCGGCTTCGGAACCTCCGCCCCCGAGCTTCTCGTCTCGGTGCAGGCGGCGCTGGCAGGGTCGCCGGACATTTCGGTGGGCAACGTCGCCGGATCGAACATCGCCAACGTGCTGCTGATCGTGGGCGTAGCGGCGCTGATCGCCCCCGTCTCCAACAACGACCCGGCAATACGCCGCGATCTCGTCGTCATGGTGCTCGCCTCCTTCGCCCTCACGGCGATCTTCTTCACCGGCGCGATCGGGCGGCTGACGGGGATCGCGCTGGTCGCCGCCCTCGCCCTCTATCTCGGCACCACCTACGTGCTGGAGGCGCGGCGACTGAAGGCCGCAAACGGCGACGGCGGCGCGATCGCGAAGAGCGAACACGCCGAAGAGGCGGCGCAGCGGCAGCTGCCGCTCCTGGTGGCGATCGGCGCCGTCATCCTCGGGCTCGTCTTCCTGGTCATTGGGGCCCGGCTGATGGTCACCGGGGCGGTGGGCATCGCGCGCGGGTTCGGCATCTCGGAGGCGGTCATCGGCGTGACGGTGGTCGCCGTCGGCACCTCCCTGCCGGAACTGGCAACCGCCATCATCGCCGCCTGGCGGAAACATGCCGAGGTGGTTCTCGCCAATGTCGTCGGCTCGAACATCTTCAACCTGCTCTGCATTCTCGGCATCACGGCGATCATCACCCCGATCGGCGTCGCGCGGCGCTTCGCCATCTTCGACGGCCCGCTCCTGACCGCGGTCGCCGTCGCCATGCTCGTCTACCTCTTCGCCTTCCGCGCGATCGGCCGGCTGAGCGGCGCGATCCTGCTGGCTCTCTATGCGGGGTATATCGGCATGCAGTCCGTCACCTGAGAGCGGCCTGCCGCAGCCGGCGGCGCTGCGTCAGTCGGCGCTGGGCAGGCGGCGCATGGTGAATTCCACCTCGTCGCCCGGCAGCAGCCGCCAGCTCTCGACCGAGGTCCAGTACGCCGCCTTGGGGTAGCGCTCGAACCACTCCCGCGCCTTGCTGCGGGCGGCGTCACGCGGCAGCGTGAAGGTCTCGCGCACGAAGCTGTCACTGCTCTCGCTTCGGGTGCGGCTGCGATTCAGCTGCCGCCGAAGGCCGTCGAGCGGCGGACGGGTGAGCCGTGACATCCTGCGCAGCCTCCGTGATTCAGATCCTCAGCACTTGGCCCCAAGATAGCGTGGCGCCTCGCGCTTTGCGAATCGGCCGGTTGGAGCCGCAGCATCGCCGCGGGTGGGCCTATGGTGGTGGATTGGCATTGCGCCATTCTTCTCCAGATGCCATGGCCGCACGAAATCGACGTTCGGCCTCGGCAGGCGGAACGCATCAGCCGCCGGAAGCGGGCGGCGACCAGACGAGAGTTGCGCTGACATGCAAAGGCCAGACCTGCCCGAAGGGCTCCCGGACGACATCGAGACCAAGAAGGCGACGGCGCAAGCCTGGTTCGAGGCCCTGCGCGACCGCATCTGCGCGGCCTTCGAGGATCTGGAGGACCGCCATGGGGAAGCGACCGGCCTTGCCCCCGGGCGGTTCGAGCGGACACCCTGGTCGCGAGAAGCCGACGGCGGCGGCGGCCTGATGTCGATGATGCACGGACGGGTGTTCGAGAAGGTGGGCGTCCATACGTCCACCGTCCACGGCGAGTTCTCGCCGGAATTTCGCAAGCAGATCCCGGGTGCCGACGAGGACCCGACCTTCTGGGCCTCCGGCATCTCGCTGATCGCGCATCTGCGCAATCCGAACGTTCCGGCCGTCCACATGAACACGCGGATGGTGGTGACGACCCGCCAATGGTTCGGCGGCGGCGCCGATCTGACGCCTACTCTCGAGCGGCGCCGCAACCAGGAGGACCCCGACACGCGGGCGTTCCACAAGGCGCTGGAGTTCGTCTGCGACCGCCATGGGGGCGTCGCCGACTACGCCAAATACAAGGAATGGTGCGACGAGTACTTCTACCTGCCGCATCGCGGCGAGGCGCGCGGCGTCGGCGGCATCTTCTACGACTGGCTGCACTCGCCGCAGGAGAGCGGCGGCTGGGACGCCGATTTCGCCTTCACCCGCGACGTCGGCAAGGCGTTCCTGGTGGTCTACCCGCATATCGTCCGGCAGAACGTCGAGACCCCGTTCACCGAGGAGGACCGCGAGGAGCAACTGATCCGGCGCGGCCGCTACGTCGAGTACAACCTCCTCTACGATCGCGGGACGCTGTTCGGCCTGAAGACCGGCGGCAACGTCGACTCGATCCTGTCCTCCATGCCGCCCGTAGTGAAGTGGCCCTGAGCCGCCGATCCTGATTGCCGGAAGCACTCCAGAACGAACAATCCCGCGCCGGCGAAACCGACGCGGGACTGCTTTAGGCTGATAAGCCCCAGAAGTGGCGGTGTTGCTTAGAACACGTCGCCGACGTTCTCGATCTCGGCCTCGACGTCGTCACCGTCGAACCAGCCCTCGAACCAGCCTTCTTCCTCCACAGTGATGACCTGGTCCTGGTTGGCATCGGCGCGACCATAGAGGCCCGTCGCATACTCATCCTCGGTCAGGGCGGCATCACCATCCGTATCCCACTGCGAGTAGTATTCGTTGTCCCAACCGGCGCCGAACTCGGACTGGTCGATGTAGCCCGACGTGTCGGTGTCGTAGTCGGCGAAGGTCCGGTCGTAATCGGTGCCGTACCAGCGCTCCGCGCCCGTGGTGTACTCGTCCTCGGTGATCTGGAGATCACGATTGCGGTCCCAGTTGTGGTAGAGGCCAGTGCCGAACTCGCCTTCGCTGATGCCGGGCGTGCCGTCCCGGTCCCAGGCATTGTACATACCGGACTGGTCGAAGCCGGTCCTGAACTCGTCGGTCGTCAGGCCTGGCGTACCATCGGCATCCCAGTTGGCGCCCGTCCAGGTCTGACCGACGGCGGCCGTAGGAATGATGAGCGCCGCCGAGAGCAGAGCCGAGCGAAGATTGATCATGTTGCGAATTGCCATGGTGCAACTCCTTTCGGACTTTTATGAGCGACCGACATTGGCCGCCTCTGCCCAGTCAATCGAACACACGGACGTAAGTTCCGAAAAAGATTAGGTACATCTACAACCGTTGCGAGTGAAAGAAGCAGGCCCTTGCTCTGCGGGCGGGCATAAACAGCCGCTCCGCTGAGCCTTTCGCGCGGCCGGGTCTCCGCCGTGCCGCGGACACCTTGCACCGATCTTGGGCAGTTGCGCATTTTCTCGCCAGAACATGAACTAGTTGAAGGATGCGGAGTTCACCCCTTGTTAGCGATGGTTTTTCGAAGGGAGGAAGGGCGATGTACGAACTCGATTGTTCGGGCGTGATACCCGGCTGTCAGCGGATAATCCGGGCAGAGAGCCAGGCGGAGGTCTTCCGGCGGGCGGTGGTTCAGGCGAGGCAGCTCGGCGTCGACCGCATCACGCCGGCGATGCTCGACACGATGCGACAGAATACCCAGGAACTGCCGAACTGAGGCAGCTGCGCATGTCTTGGGGCGGGCCGGAACGGCCCGCCTTTTTGTTTGGCCGACGAAACACCCGCAGCGTCTAGAGTCTCGACAGCAGCGCGTCCCGGCCGAGCCTGAAGCCGCTCTCCGCCCACTCCCGGCGAAGCCGATCGAGCGCCCGGCCCAGATCCGGCCCCGGCGCGATGCCCGCCGCCTGCAGGTCCGTCCCGCTCAGCGGGAATTCCGGTGGCGCAAAACGCGTCGCCGTCTCCAGCTGGCGTACGAGGTTCGCGACGCGGGTCATGCCGTCAGCCGTCGTGCCCGCCTTTGCACGCTCGGCGGCGAGCGCGAGCATCAGCCGGTCGGCAATCGCCTGACGGTCGCCGAAATAGAGCCGGGTCCGCAATTTTGCGTCGTCTTCGTCCGCCGCCACGGGTTCTGCCTGGGCGAAGGCCAGGAGCCGGTCCCGCTCGTTGTTGGAAAGGCGCAGGCGTTTGGCCAAGTCGGCGAGACGGGCGGCATCGGGTGGCACGATCGCCGAGAGCCGCAGCATCGGATCAGCCTGCCAAGAGAAAGCGGCCTCGGCATCGACCAGCCCGTGGATGGCATCGATGCCCCAGCGCTCGCTCTCCGGCAGGATGCGCGTCAGCACGCCGGTCTGGCGCATCCACAAGAGCGCCCGCGACGGGTCCGGGGCAGCGAGCAGCCGTTTCAGCTCCTTCCAGACGCGCTCGGGCGACAGCCCGTCGAGCCCCTCCTTCAGCCGCGTCGCCGCCCTGATGCCGGCAGCGTCGGGCCGCCCGCCCCCATACCAGGCGAAGAAGCGGAAGAAGCGCAGGATCCGAAGTAAGTCTTCCCGAATCCGCGCCTCGGCGTCGCCGATGAAGCGCAGCGTCTTCGTCTCGATGTCGGCGAGCCCGCCCACGAGGTCGACGACCGTCCCGTCAGCCTCGCAATAGAGCGCGTTGATCGTGAAGTCGCGGCGCTCCGCGTCCGTCTGCCAGTCGCGGCCGAAGCTGACGACGGCGCGACGCCCGTCGGTCTCGACGTCGCGGCGTAGCGTCGTGACCTCGAAGACGCCATCGGGCGTGACGGCCGTGACCGTGCCGTGCTCGACGCCGGTGGGAATCGCCCGGAAGCCGGCGGCCTGGATCCGGCTCGTCGTCTCCTCCGGCAGATTGGTCGTTGCGACGTCGATGTCGGTGACCGCATGCCCCATGATCGTGTTGCGGACCGCGCCGCCGACGACGCGGGCACCCTCGCCCTTCGCCGAAAGCGCCGCGAGCAGCGCCTGCAGCGACCGTTTCTGGAGCCAAAGCGCGTGGTCGATCCGCGTTGCCGTCATGCATAGAGCCTTTCGTAGAGGGTCCGGATGATCCCGGCCGTCACGCCCCAGATGTGGCGCTCGCCGAAGGGCATCACGTAATAGTGCCGGGTCCGTCCCTGCCATACCCGGCTTTCCTGGCGATGGTTGACCTCGTTCATCAGGAAGCCGAGCGGCACCTCGAAGACGTCATCCACCTCGACCGGGTTGGCCGCCAATTCGAATCCGGGCCGGACCAACCCCACGACCGGGGTAATCCGGAAGCCCGTGGTCGTGCGGTAATGCGGCAGCCGTCCGATCGGCTCGACGAGGCCCGGATCGAGGGCGATCTCCTCCCGGCTCTCGCGCATCGCCGCTGCCTCCGGCGAGGCATCGGCGGGATCGACGGAGCCGCCCGGAAAGGCGATCTGGCCGGAATGCTGGCGCAGATGCGACGCCCTCGTGGTCAGGATCACCATCGCGCCGTCGCGCCTGTCGACGACAGGCACGAGCACGGCTGCCTCGCGGGCCGACACGTTCTCCATCAGCTGGACGAGGTCCGGATTGAGCAGATGGTCGCCGTAATAGCGCTCCACCGGCCAGGCCGGCCCTGCCCTCTCCATGCGCGCGCGCAGATCGGCGGCGGTGAAGCCGGCATAGTCCTCGGGCATCCCGCTCATGCCGCAGCGTCGTCGGGACCGATCGGGAAGCGGGCGCCGCCGGAGCGCACGAACAGGCGGCCGCCTTCCTCTTCGATGAAATCGGCAAGGACGAAGGCTAGCGCGCGCGTCAGCCTCGCCTCGAGCCGGCCCCTGACCGTGACATAGGGGCGGAAGGCACCCTCGCCCGCGCCGGGCGAGAAGCGCAGCGGCCGTTCGGAACCGCATGCGACAACGTCACCCATGTCCGTCCGGAAGGTGAGCACCGGCTCGCCCTCGACCACGTCGCGGCTCATCTCGACTGCTTGGAAATGCGCGTCCTCGACCGTGATCCCCAGCTTTTCGACCGGCGTCACCAGATAGGTGCGGCCATCCTCGTCCTTGCGCAGCACCGTCGAGAACAAGCGGACCAGCGACTTGCGCCCGATCGGTGAGCCGCCATAGGTCCAGCTGCCGTCGGCCTGGATCACCATGTCGATGTCGCCGCAGAAGGGCGGGTCCCAGCGCTCGACCGGCGGAGCGCCCTTGCCGGCGCGCTCGGCCCGCGAAACGAGCGCCTGGAGGCTGAGCCCCCCCTCGCTAGGTGATTGATTCTGCATAACGCCCTTGTGTTGCAGCGGCATGCGCCGCAGCCTCTCGGTCTTATTTTGGCCCGCCTTCGCAGTCACGAAATAGTTGTCCTTTCCTTGCTTGCCAGGAGCGGTCGCGGCGGTTTTCATGGTCGGCAGGCGGCGGCGGACCGTCTTACGCCGCCGTGGACGGCGGCTTTCTTCCACGGAGAAACCCTCATGACGATTCTCGCGCCCCACGAGACGACGCTCGACGAAGGCGCGGTCGTGCGCATGGCGGAAACGGCTCTGGCTGACATCGCGGCGATCCGCCAGTCGGTGGGCCGGGTCATCTTCGGCCAGGAGAGCGTGGTCGAGCAGGCCCTGATCGCGATCCTGGCGGGCGGGCACGCCCTGCTCGTCGGCGTGCCGGGTCTGGCCAAGACGAAGCTCGTCGACACGCTCGGCACGGCGCTCGGCCTCGACGCGCGGCGCATCCAGTTCACGCCGGACCTGATGCCGTCGGACATCATCGGCACCGAGGTGATGGACCAGGACGACAGCGGCCGGCGCTCGTTCCGCTACGTCAAAGGCCCGGTCTTCGCACAGCTGCTGATGGCCGACGAGATCAACCGCGCATCGCCGCGCACGCAGTCGGCGCTTCTCCAGTCGATGCAGGAGTATCACGTCACCGTCGCCGGCGAGCGCCACGACCTGCCGGCTCCCTTCCACGTACTCGCGACCCAGAACCCGCTGGAACAGGAAGGCACCTATCCGCTGCCCGAGGCGCAGCTCGACCGCTTCCTCATGCAGGTCGACGTGTTCTATCCCGATCTCGAGGCCGAGCGCCGGATCCTGCTGGAGACGACCGGCGGCGCCGATCAGACGGCCGAGCGCGTCGTCACCGCCGGGCGGCTGCGCGAGATCCAGGCGCTGATAAGGCGCATGCCGGTCGCCGAGAGCGTAGTGGAGGCGATCCTCGCCCTCGTCCGCTCCGCCCGGCCGGGCAATGGCCACAAGGAGGCCGATGCTCATATCGCCTGGGGCCCGGGACCGCGCGCCTCGCAGTCGCTGATGACCTGCGTGCGGGCGCGGGCGCTCTACGATGGCCGTCTTGCCCCTTCGGTCGATGACGTGATGGCGCTGGCCGAACCCATCCTGCAGCACCGCATGGCGCTGAACTTCGCGGCCCGTGCGGAAGGCATGAGCGTGCGCGACGTCATCGCCGCGCTCAAGCGCGACGCAGCGTAGGAACGTTCATGCCGATCGGCTCGACCGTCGAACTCACAGCCGCACCGGACGCCCTCGTCAGGGCCCGGCAGCGCGCCGCGCTGCTGCCCGACCTCCTCGTCGAGGCGCGGCGCGTCGTGGCGACGGTGATCGCCGGCTGGCATGGCAGGCGGCGGCGCGGCGTGGGCGAGAATTTCTGGCAGTTCCGCCCGTTCGTCGAGGGTGAAGCGGTATCCCGCATCGACTGGCGGCGCTCGGCGCGCGACGACCATGTCTATCTGCGCGACCAGGAATGGGAAGCAGCGCACACCGTCTGGCTGTGGGCCGACCCCTCGCCGTCGATGCGCTACCAGTCGAAGTCGGCGCAGGTGTCGAAGGAGTCGCGCGCGCTGGTCCTCGTGCTGGCGCTGGCGGATATCCTCTCCCGGTCGGGCGAGCGCATCGGCTATCCGGGCGTCCTCGACCCGATCTCGGCGCGCAACGCCGCGGAGCGAGTGGCCGCCGCCCTGCTCGGCAGCCGTCCTGACGATGCCTTCCCGCCGGACGACCGGCTCAAGCGGTTTTCCGAGATGGTCATCGTCAGCGACCTGCTCGACCCGGTCGACGAGGTCGTGGCGCGGATCGACCGGATCGGGCGCCGCGGCATCCGCGGCCATGTGATCATGATCTCCGACCCCGCCGAGGAAGCCTTCCCCTATGCCGGCCGCACCGAGTTCCGGGACCCGGAGACCGGCGCCAAGCTGACGGCCGGGCGCGCCGAGACGCTGCAGAGCGAATACGTGACGTTGTACAAGGCGCGGCGCGACCATATCGCCGAGCATTGCCGTCGCCTTGGCTGGAGCTTCATTCCGCACCGGACGGACCGGGCGGCTTCGGAGGCGCTGGTCGCCATCCACGGACGGCTGAGCGGCACCCCGCAGCCGACGGGTCGTCGCCCGTGATCGGCGGTCTCGCCCTCTCCTTCGGCGCACCGCTGGTACTGGCAGGGCTTCTGGCTCTTCCGGTCATCTGGTGGCTCCTGAAGCTGACGCCGCCCCGGCCGCAGACGGAGACGTTTCCGCCGCTGCGGATCCTCGAGCGCGTCCTGAAGAGCGAGGAGACGCCGTCGAAGAGCCCGTGGTGGCTGACGCTGCTGCGGCTGTTGCTCGCGGCGCTGATCATCCTGGCACTGGCGGCGCCGACGCTGAACCCGCGCGAGGGCCTGCTTTCCGGGTCGGGCCCGCTGGCCCTCCTCGTCGACAATGGCTGGGCGAGCGGCGGCGACTGGGACGCACGGCGCGACGCCGCGGACGAACTCATCCGCCGGGCGGGCGACGAAGGCCGACCGGTCGCCCTCGCCTTCACCGCCGAAGCCGCGACCGACGACGCCAGTCCCGCCGAGGCCGCCACCGCGCTGGAGCGCCTCGCCGCGGCGGCGCCGCGGCCGATCCCGACCGACCGGGCCGCCGCGGCCGACCGGCTCGTGACGGCGCTTGCCGGCGACAGGCCCGGCTCGCTGGTGTTCCTTGCGGATGGCCTCGACAGCGACGGCACCGAGGCCGCGGCCCGCAGCCTGGCTGTGCTGGCTCCAGGCGAGGCGATCGTCTACGCGCCGGACGTCGACGGGCTGGTCGGGCTGACCGGTGCGGACAATTCCACCGAAGCGCTCGTCGTCCAGGCGATCCGCCCCTCGGGGAGCGCCCTCGATACCGATCTTGCGCTGCGGGCGCTCGACGCACAGGGCCGCGAGGTCGGCCGCGCCCCGCTGAGCTTCGCCGGCGGTGTCGCCACGGCGGAAGCCCGTTTCGAGATTCCCGTCGAACTGCGCAACGACATTGCCCGCATCGAGGTCGAGGCCGCCGCGCAGGCCGGGGCCGTCCGGCTGGTCGACGACAGCTTCCGCCGTCGCCGGGTCGGGCTGGTGTCCGGCGAGTCCGCCGATGTGGCCCAACCGCTGCTGTCGCCGCTCTACTACATCAGCCGCGCGCTGGAGCCTTTCGCCGACATCGTGCGAGCCGACAGCGCCGATCTCGCCGAGGCGATCCCGGCGCTGGTCGAACGCCGCCCCTCGTTGATCGTGCTGGCCGATATCGGCGTGATGCCCGAGCGGGCCGAGGTGGCGCTGCAGGGCTTCGTCGAGGGGGGCGGCTATCTCGTGCGCTTCGCCGGACCGCGCCTGGCGGCCACCACCGGCGAGGACCCGCTGGTGCCGGTGCGCCTGCGCAGCGGCGAGCGGCAACTCGGCGGCGCCATGTCATGGTCGGAACCGCAGACGATCGCGCCGATGACGGCGGAGACGCCGTTCGCCGGGATCGAGGTGCCCGAGGACGTGACGGTGGCCCGGCAGCTGCTGGCCGAACCGTCCGCCGATCTCGCCGAAAGGACCTGGGCGAGCCTGTCCGACGGAACCCCGCTGGTAACGGCGTCGAGCGTCGGCGCCGGCTCGATCGTGCTCTTTCACGTCACCGCCGAGGCGACATGGTCGAACCTGCCGATCTCCGGCGCCTTCGTCGACATGCTGCGACGCATCGTGACGCTGTCGCGCGCCAGCGGCGGCACGAGCGACGGACGGACGGCGGCCGACAGCCTGCCGCCCTACCGCGTCCTCGACGGCCAGGGCCGCCTCGTCGGCCCGGGTGCCGAAGTGCAGCCGCTGGAGCCGGTCGCCGAAGGGCTGCAGCCGGTGACCCGCCAGAACCCGCCGGGGCTCTACGGCAACGAGGACGGCTACATGGCGCTGAATCTTCTCACCGCCGGCGCGGAACTGCGCCGCCTGCCGACGCTGGATCTGGGCGGGCCGGTCGAAGCCCGCGGATACGGCGGCGAGAGCGCGTTCAGCCTCGCGCCCTGGCTGTTTGCCGCGGCGCTCGTGCTGTTCGCCCTCGATGCGCTGGCGCTGCTGTGGCTGAACGGTGCCTTCGCGCGCATCGGCGGCACGCTGTCCCGCGGCAGGAGAACGGCGCTGCCGCTCGTCGCCGTGCTGGCCGCGAGCGCCCTGCTGCTGGCGACAGCGCCCCCGGCACAGGCACAGGACGAGCCGGTACCGGTCGATCCGCCCGAGGCTGCCGCGCCGCTCGACGTCGAGCTCGCCATCCGCGCGACGGAGACCACGCATTTCGCCTATGTCGAGACAGGTCTTCCCGCCGTCGACGACATCGCCCGTGCCGGCCTCGACGGCCTCAGCCAGTACGTCGCGGCGAAGACGGCGCTGGAGCCGGGCGAGCCGATGGCGGTGGACATCGCGACGGACGAACTTGCCTTCTTCCCGCTGATCTACTGGCCCATCGACCCCGCCGCGCCGATGCCGGACGAGGCCGCGATCAGCCGGATCGACGCCTACATGAAGCAGGGCGGCACGGTGCTGTTCGACGTGGCCGACGAGACGCTTTCCGGCCTGTCCGGTGGTGAGGTGTCGCCCGGCCAGCGCCGGCTTCGCGACATCCTGGCCGACCTCGACATCCCGCCCCTGGAGCCGGTTCCCGCCGACCATGTGCTGACCAAGGCCTTCTACATTCTAGACGATTTTCCGGGCCGCCATACGGGCTCGGATCTGTGGGTCGAGTCGCTGGTGCAGGATGCCGACGGGACCGCCCGGCCGGCGCGCGGCGGCGACGGAGTCTCCTCGATCATGATCACCTCGAACGACTTCGCCAGCGCCTGGGCGGTGGATGATCAGGGCCTGTTCCTGTATCCGACCGATTCCGCCGATCCCGCGCAGCGCGAGTTCGCCTACCGGGCAGGCGTGAACATCGTCATGTACGTGCTGACCGGCAACTACAAGGCGGACCAGGTGCACGTGCCGGCTCTGCTGGAAAGGCTCGGCCAGTGACCTGGTCCGTCGAGTTCGCCCCGCTCTTCTCATGGACGGTCATCGCGGTTCTGGCCGTGCCGGCGGTAGTCCTTTCGCTCGCGCTCCTCTTCGCGCGGATGCGCGGCGCGCTGATCCGGGTGGTCGCCATCGCCGCGATCCTGCTGGCGCTGATCAATCCGGTGGTCATCGAGGAAGAGCGCGACCCGCTGAAGAGCGTCGTCGCGCTCGTCGTCGACCGCAGCCAGAGCCAGACCATCGGGGAGCGCACAGCGCAGGCCGATGCGACGGAGGCGGCGCTGAAGGAAAGTCTGGCGCGTTTTCCGGAATTCGAGGTCCGCACGGTCGAGGCGCGAGCCGGCGCGACGCCCGGCGACGATGCGACGACGGCGCTGTTCGGAGCGCTGTCCGGCGCGCTGAAGGACGTCTCGCCCGCCCGCGTCGCCGGCGCCGTGATGATCACCGACGGTCAGGTCCACGACATACCGGCACAGGCGCAGGCGCTCGGCTTCGACGCGCCGGTGCATGGGCTGGTCACCGGCCGCGAGGACGAGTTCGACCGGCGGATCGAGATCACCACCAGCCCCCGCTTCGGTCTCGTCGACGAGAACCAGACGCTGCGCTACCGCGTCGTCGAAGAGGGTCCGCAGGCCTCGACCACGCCGGTCGACGTGCAGGTCTTCGTCAATGGTGACCTAGTCTCGCGGGAACAGGCGCGGCCTGGCAGCGAAGCCGCCCTCAACTTTCAGCTGCCGCGGGCCGGTAAGAACATCCTGGAGCTTTCGGTCGCGCGGGCGCCGGAGGAGATCACGGCGGTGAACAACCGGGCGATCGCCGTCGTCGACGGCATCCGCGAGAACCTGCGGGTGCTGCTGGTGTCGGGCGAGCCGCATGCCGGCGAGCGAACCTGGCGGAACCTGCTAAAGTCCGACGCGGCGGTGGACCTCGTCCACTTCACTATCCTGCGGCCGCCGGAGAAGCAGGACGGCACGCCGATCGACGAATTGTCGCTGATCGCCTTCCCGACCCGCGAGCTGTTCGTCGAGAAGATCGACGATTTCGACCTGATCATCTTCGACCGCTACCAGGAGCGCGGCGTGCTGCCGTCGCTGTATTTCGACTACATCGCGCAATATGTCGAAAACGGCGGCGCGATCCTGATCGCCGCCGGGCCCGAATATGCGGGGGACGAGAGTGTTGCGATGACACCGCTGCAGTCGATCCTGCCGGCGCTGCCGACAGGCGGCATCGACCAGCAGGCATTCCATCCGGAGCTGTCGGAGCTGGGGCGCAAGCACCCGGTGACGCGCGACCTGCCGGGCTCCGCCAACGAGCCGCCCGACTGGAGTCGCTGGTTCCGTTCGATCGACGTCGCCGAACCGCGTGGCGAGACCGTGATGGACGGGCCGGAGGGCAAGCCGCTGCTGGTGCTCGACCGCGTCGGCGAAGGGCGGATCGCGCTGCTCCTGTCGGACCACGAGTGGCTGTGGTCGCGCGGCTTCGAGGGCGGCGGCCCGCATGTCGCCCTGTTCCGCCGCCTGGCCCACTGGCTGATGCAGGAGCCGGAGCTCGAGGAGGAGGCGCTGGACGCCGAGGCCAGCGGCGCCGATCTGGTGATCACCCGCCAGACGATCGGCGAGGATCCCGGCCCCTCGACCGTGCTGACACCGTCGGGCGGCGCACTGAGCGTGCCGATGCTGCCCGCCGGAAGCGGCCGGTGGGAAGGCCGGCTGGCGACCGAGGAGCTTGGCCTGTTCCAGGCCGCGAACGGCGAGTTGCGGGCGCTGGCCAATGTGGGACCGGTCAATCCGCGCGAATATCGCGAGGCCATTTCGACGGAAGACAAGCTCGCGCCGATCGCCGATGCCACGCGCGGCGGGGTTCGGCGGCTTGGCGAGGGCGACGATCTGTCCGTGCCACGGATCGTGCCGGTGAGCGGCCGGGCCGACGCCGACGGGCGCGACTGGATCGGGCTGAGGACGACCGAGGAGACGGTGCTTCGCGGCGTCGAGCGCACGCCGCTCTTCGGCGGGTTCCTCGGCCTCGCCGTGCTGCTGATGGCACTCTCGGCGACCTGGTACCGCGAAGGACGGTAGGCGAACCCCGCATCCCGGCCCGCGCTGCTTCTCCCGCCCTAACGCCGCGGCGCGACCGTGCCGGACAGTTCCTCCAGCGCGCCCTCTGCCAACTCCAGCCCCAGCAGCCGGTCCGGATCCACCGGACCGGGCATCGCGACCGAACCGCGCGGCAGCGGCCGGTAGCCAAGCGGCGAGTAATAGGGCGGATCGCCGACGAGGATGATCGAGCCCTCCCCAGCTTTTTGCGCCGCCTCTGCCGCGAGCCGCATCAGCGCCTTGCCGACGCCGCGGTTCTTGTAGTCCGGCCGCACGGCCAGGGGCCCCAGCATCAGCGAATTCGCCGTGCCGATGGCGATCGGCGTCAGGCGGACGGAGCCGATGATCGCGCCGTGATGCTCGGCGACGAACGACAGCGCCGGATCGTGCCGCGCCATCTCGCGGACCCGCTCCGCCGCCCGCACGAAGCGGCCGGGGCCGAAGGCCTCGTCGGTGATCACGGCGATGAGCGGCGCGTGGTCGGGATGCTCCGGCAGGAACCGGACGTGGGCAAGGTCGAACATGACGGGAAACCGGGATAGAGCGGCAGGCGTTGGAGACGCCCGCGCCGGTTCAGTGGACCCGTGGCGAACGACGGCGATCAGGGCGCCGGGCGGCGCGGCCGGAATCGTCGTCGCAGGAGCATCATTGAAAGCCCTTTCGCAGTCAGCGGTGCTGTTAGCACCGCACGCCCGGACCGTCCAGCGTCGGCAGCGTCCCCATCATGCCGTTGACGATCCGTCACGCCGGGGTGGGGAACGGCGGAAGCGAACTCCTGTTAGGCTCTCGATCGAAGAGGAACGATGAACAGCGGGAGCTGACGAATGGGACTTCTGGTCGACGGGCAATGGCAGGACCAATGGTACGACACGAAGTCGACCGGCGGCAGCTTCGAGCGGACCAAGACGGTGTTCCGGGACTGGATCACCGCTGACGGCGCACCAGGACCGGAGGGCCGGAAGGCCTTCAAGGCGGAGCCGGGCCGCTACCACCTCTACGTCTCGCTCGCCTGCCCCTGGGCGCACCGCGCCCTCATCGTCCGCAGGTTGAAGAAGCTGGAGGACATCGTCTCGCTTTCGGTGGTCGACTTCCTCATGGGCGACGAGGGCTGGACCTTCTCCGAGCGTCCCGGCGCCATCCCCGACAGCGTGCTCGGCAAGCAGCGGCTCTACGAGGTGTATCTCGAGGCCGACCCGCATTTCACCGGCCGCGTCACGGTGCCGGTGCTCTGGGACAAGCAGACCGGCAGCATAGTCAACAACGAATCCGCCGAGATCATCCGCATCTTCAACACGGCGTTCGACGAATGGGGCGACGCCTCCGTCGACATCACGCCGCAGGCCCACCTGCGCGAGCTCGATGCGGTCAACGAGCTGGTCTACGACAACGTCAATAACGGCGTCTACAAATGCGGTTTCGCGACGAGGCAGGCGGCGTACGAGAAGCCGTTCCGCGCTCTGTTCGATGCGCTCGACCAGCTGGAGGACCGGCTGTCGCGCCAGCGCTATCTGGTGAACAGCGAGGCGCCGACGGAAGCGGACTGGCGGCTGTTCACCACGCTGATCCGGTTCGACGCGGTCTATCACGGCCACTTCAAGTGCAATCGGCGACGGATCGCCGACTATCCGAACCTGTTCAGCACCATGCTCGAACTGTACCAGACCCCCGGCGTCGCCGAGACGGTGAATTTCGAGCACATCAAGGGCCACTATTACTCGAGCCACAGGACGATCAACCCGACGGGAATCATCCCGCTCGGCCCGGACCAGGATCTGTCACGGCCGCACGGTCGCGACCGCCTGAGGGCAGCGGCATAGGCCCCTGCCCGCTACCAGTGCGGGTCCGGCGGCGCTTTTCCGGCAAGCTCCGCCAGCCGCCGGCGCGTCGCGTCGGTGGTCCCGGCCGGCAGCCCATCCAGCGTGAAGAACCCGGTCTCGGCGATCTCCGCGTCGGGTTTCTTCTCGGCGATCTGCCGGAAGGTCCCGCAGCGATAGAGCAGGACGTGGTCGCGGTTCGAGGCGTTGCGGTTGAAGAACACGGAGAACAGCTCCGGCGGCGCATCGAGCTCGATATTGCCTTCCTCGACCAGCTCGCGCGTCAGGGCCTCGATCGCGGTCTCACCGGGCTCGACGCCGCCGCCGGGCATGTACCAGCCCGAAACGTAGGTGTGGCGGACGAGGAATATCCTGCCGCCCGGATCGAAGATCGCGGCCCGGACCCCGAGCGTCACGGGCCGGGCGACGAGATGCACGCCGTGCAGCAACCGGATCAGCGGTTTCTCGAACAGCATCGATCCTCCCGGGCCGGCAGCCCTACCAATCGCATCGCCATGAACTAGGATGGCACGAATGTTCCGCCTTGCTCATCTTTCCGACATCCATCTGGGGCCGCTGCCGGCCCTGTCCATCAGGGAACTCGCATCCAAGCGGGTGACCGGCTACGTCAACTGGCACCGCAATCGCCGCCGCGCGATGTTCGGCGACACGCTGACGGATCTGGTCCAGGACCTGAAGCTGGAGGCGCCCGACCACATCGCGGTGACGGGCGATCTGGTCAATCTCGCGACCCGTACCGAGACGACCGCCGCACGCATCTGGCTGGAGGAGCTCGGGCTTCCCCGCGACGTCTCGGTGGTGCCGGGCAATCACGACGCCTACGTGCCGGGGGCGCTGAAGCGCGCCTACAAGGAGTGGCACGAGTACATGCTGGGCGACAATCCGCTCTCGGCGGTCGGCAACTCGTTCCCGTATCTGCGGGTCCGCGACAACGTCGCGATCTTCGGCGTCTCGACTGCCGAGGCCACGGCACCATTCCTGGCGACCGGCACGTTCAAGCGCGGCCAGGCGCTGCATCTTGCCCGGCTCCTGGACAACTGCCGGGCGACCGGCCATTTCCGCGTCATCCTGATCCACCATCCGCCGGTTTCCGGCGCCACCTCCTGGCACAAGCGCCTGGTGGGCAAGCAGTTCTTCTACAAGCTGATCCGCGAGGTCGGCGCCGATCTGGTGCTTCACGGCCATACGCATCTGGACACGCTGCACTGGCTGAGGGGACCGGACCACATGGTGCCCGTCGTCGGCGTCCCGTCGGCGAGCCAGAGCCCCGGCGGCAGCAACCCCGCCTCGCGCTACAATCTGTTCGAGATCGACGGCGGTCCGGGCCGATGGTCGCTCATCCAGCGCGAGCGGGGCGCCCGCAAGGAGGCACCGGGCATAGACTGGATTCGCGAACGCGAGCTGCTTTCGAACGGACAGGCGGTGCAGGCGACGCCGCGCGAGGACGCGAAGCCGGCGCGCGAGCCGCAGGACGCGGCCTGAGTGCACCGGCTGCCGAGGCAGCCGGCGGCATCAGCCGATGGAGACGCCCTGGTAGGATGCGATGGCCAGCAGGATTCCCGCGCCGATGACCACGCCGATCATCAGCCACGTCATGGCGACGACGAAATCCGAGGCGCGGCTCTGCGGCGCGGCGACACGCAACGGCTCCTCGCTGCCGTTCCGCACCGGACGGGAGCGTTCGGTCATCCGCCCGTTCAGCCCGTCTTCCGCGGCGAAGGCCTTGTCGCGCTCGACGATCCGCTCGGCCACGTAGTCGGTCACCCGGTCGGCGATCACCCGCGGCTCCGCCGCCTCCAGGAGGACGACGCGGCCGAGCCTTGTCTCCCGCACCAGGCGGTAGGTGCGCCGGTCGCGCGCCATCATGACGTTGGCCGTGCCGTCGATCCACAGGCGCGGATGCATGCCACCGGAGATGGTGAAGTCGAAGAGTTCCTCGCCCGGCAGCAGTTCGTCGAGCAGCGGCTGCAATTCCTCCGCCAGGATCTCGAGGCGGGCGCGATCGGCCTCGCGAATGTCGACCACGACGTCGGAACGCTGCGCCGCCGCGATCTTCGCCTGCCGCACGGCATCGGCGAGACGTTTCGTGCCCATCAGGGACGCCGCATTGTCCTTGCCTTCGCCCATCACCGGCATCCTCGAATCCGCTCCATTAACGCGGTCTTCATCTTAAACAGCTTTCGGGACGGAAGAAACCGGCGCCGACGATCAGCGACCGGCCGGCTGTTTCGACTGGACCAGCGCATCGCGGATAAAGGCGGCGCAGGCTTCCGGCGCCTCGAGCATCGGCATGTGCCCGACACCGTCGAGGCGATGGACGGAAAAGCCCGGCGGCAGGTGGTCCGCCTGCGCAACGGGGGTCACGGGATCGTCGCGGCCCCACAGCACATGCACGGGCCGGTGCTTCTCGGCGATGGCCGCCAGCGGAAGGACGCCCTGCCCGCCGCTGGCGAAGAGCTCGTCGAAGATCCGGCGCGTTGCCGCGCGGGCGGCGGGCGTTCGCTCGCCGACACCTGAAGCGATTTCGGCCGGCGCCTGCCAGCCCGGCGCTCCCATCCCACTCACCGCCCGCCGCAGCGCTTCTCCCGCCTCGGCTTCCATGACCGCACGGATCGGGCCGATGCCGATCGCCTCGCCGAAGCCGCCCGGCGACAGCAATGTCAGCGAGGCGACCCGGGCGGGCGCGAACAGGCAAACGAGCGCCGCCACGGCACCGCCCATCGAGTGGCCGACGAGATGCGCGGACGCGACGCCCCGCCGGTCGAGTTCGGCCAGCACGGCGCGTGCCGCGGCCTTGGCGGGTCCCGCCGCCGGGTAGCCCTGCGAGCGGCCATGGCCGGGCAGGTCGAAGGCAAGGGTCCTGCACCCGACGTCGCCGAGCGCGGCGCGGACGGCCGACCATATTTCGGCCCGCCCGTCGAAGCCGTGCAGGAAGACGATCGGCGGTCCCTCCCCCGCGCCCTCCTCCAGCGCGAAAAGGCCCGCCGGATCGCTCACCCGGCTGCGTCGCCGGCCGGCGCGAAGGGCAGCCGGGCGGTGGTGGAGATACGGTCCGGATCGATCGTCAGATGCACCAGCGCCGGAACGCCGGCGGAAAGCGCCGCCGCCATCGCGGCCGGGAAACCGTCCGTCTCGGTCACCGTGACGCCGAAGCCGCCACAGCTTCGGGCGAGCGCGGCGAAATCCGGGTTGACCAGGGCCGTGGCGGACTGCCGGCCGGGATAGTTTTTCTCCTGATGCATACGGATCGTGCCGTACTGGCCGTTGTCGAAGAGCACCACGACCACGGCCGCGCCGGCCTGCACCGCCGTCGAGAACTCCTGCCCGGTCATCTGGAAGCAGCCGTCGCCGGCAAAGCAGACGACCGTACGGTCCGGCAGCCGCAGCTTGGCGGCAACGGCGGCAGGCAGGCCGTAGCCCATGGAACCGGAGGTCGGCGCGACCTGGCTCGTGCGCCCGGCAAAGCGGTGGAAGCGGTGCAGCCAACCGGCATAATTGCCGGCGCCGTTGGTCATGATCGCGTCGCCCGGCAGGCAGTCGCGAAGATGGGCCATGACCGCGAACGGGTCGACACAGCAGGGTTTTTGCCCGGCTTCGGGCTCCGGGGTCGACCAGGCGAGATAATCGGCGTGGGCGGCTTCGGCCGTTCCGGACCATGCCACCGTCGCCGGCGCCTGCAGCTGCATCGACTTCCTGGCGAAGGAGGCGGGACCGGCGTGGATGGCGAGGGCCGGACGGTAGAGCCGGCCGAGTTCCGCGCTGTCGGGCAGGACATGGACCAGACGCTGCCGCGGCTCCGGCACCGAGAACAGCGTGTAGCCCTGGCTCGGCATCTCGCCGAGCCGGGCCCCGAGCGCGATCACCAGATCGGCCTCGGCGATCCGCGCCTTGAGCTTCGGGTTCGGCCCGATGCCGAGATCTCCGGCATAGTTGGAATGATCGTTCGGGAAGAGCCCCTGCCGGCGGAAGGAACAGGCGACCGGCAGGCGCCATGCCTCGGCGAAGCGCTGGATGTCGACGATCGCGCCGTCGGTCCAGCGCGAGCCGCCGAGCAGGAGGATCGGCCGCGCCGCGTCGGCCAGGAGCGCCCAAAGCTCCTCCATCGCCTCCGGATCCGCCCGGATCGGACGGGGATCGACCCGCGCCGGGATCTCGGCCGCAGCAAGGCCGGAGAGCGTATCCTCCGGCAGCGCCACGACGACCGGGCCGGGCGCGCCATCCATGGCGATGCGGTAGGCGGTCTCGACCAGTTGCGGCAGCTCGCCCGGCGCCCGCGCCTCGAACACGGCCTTGGCCATGCCGCCGAACAGCCGGTCGTAGTCGACCTCCTGGAAGGCGCCCCGACCGCGGAACGGGGTCGGCACCTGGCCGACGAAGAGGATCATCGGCGTCAAGTCATGCGACGCGACGTGGATGCCGGAGGCCGCGTTGGTGGCGCCGGGTCCGCGCGTGACGAAGCAGAGCCCGGGCCTGCCGGTCAGCTTGCCATCCGCCTCGGCCATCATCGCCGCCCCGCCTTCCTGGCGACAGACGATGGTCTCGATCTCGCTGTCGCGGAGGGCGTCGAGCACCGGCAGATAGCTCTCCCCGGGCACGCAGAAGGCGCGCGTCGCGCCCTGCGCCGCGAGAGCGGCAACCAAAAGTTCGCCGCCGCTGCGCTGTGTCGTCTGCGTCATTGGGCCATGATCCGGTTGGCGCCCGCGACGATCGCCTCGAGCGAAGCGGTCACGATGTTCTTGTTGATCCCTGCTCCGAACAGGCGGCCGCCCGGATGCTCGAGTTCCATGTAGCAGATCGCGCGCGCGTCCGAACCGGCGCCCAGCGAGTGCTCCGAATAGTCGAACACGGAGAAGCGGATGCCGAGATAACGGCAGAGCGCGTCGACGAAACCGTCGATCGGGCCCGTCCCGATCCCGCGGATCGTGGTCTCCTCGCTGCCGTCGAGGATCGTTGCCTCGACGATCCGCTCGCCCTTGACGTTCGGGTTCGGCGCCGTGGTGTGGTCGACGAATTTGAGCCGACCGTCCGGCTGCTCCACATAGCGCTCGATGAAGCGCTCGTAGATGCGCTTCACCGGCAGTTCGCGGCCTTCCTCGTCGGTGATGTGCTGGATGTCCTCGCGGAACTCCATCTGCAGGTTGCGCGGCAGGTTGAGCCCGTAATCGGCCTGCAGCACGTAGGCGATGCCGCCCTTGCCGGACTGCGAGTTGATGCGGATGATCGCCTCGTAGCTGCGCCCGACGTCCTTCGGGTCGATCGGCAGGTACGGAACCTCCCACAGCTCCTTGTTGGCGGTCTTGCGGGCCTTCATGCCCTTGTTGATCGCATCCTGGTGCGACCCGGAGAACGCCGTGTAGACCAGCTCGCCGACATAAGGGTGGCGCTCCGGGATCACCAGCTGGTTGCAGTATTCGTAGACGTCCTTGATCCTGTTGATGTCGGTGACGTCGAGGCCGGGGTCCACGCCTTGCGTGAACATGTTCAGCGCCAGCGTGACGAGATCGACGTTGCCGGTGCGCTCGCCATTGCCGAACAGCGTTCCCTCGACCCGGTCGGCACCCGCCATCAGGCCGAGTTCGGTGGCGGCGACGGCCGTGCCCCGATCGTTGTGCGGATGCAGCGAGACGATCAGGTTCTCGCGGTTGTCGAGCTGGCGGCACATCCACTCGATCTGGTCGGCATGCACGTTGGGCGTCGACATCTCGACGGTCGCCGGCAGGTTGAGGATCAGCCTGTTCTCCGCCGAGGGCCCGATGATCTCCGCCACCGCGTTGCAGATCTCGGCGGCGAACTCGAGCTCGGTGCCGGTGAAGCTCTCCGGAGAATACTCGAAGCGGTAGCCGCCGCCGGCCTTGGCCGCCATGTCGGTGATCAGCTTGGCAGCGTCCGTGGCGATCTGCTTGATACCGGCGCGGTCCTTCTGGAACACGACGCGCCGCTGCAGTTCGCTCGTCGAGTTGTAGAAGTGCACGATCGGCCGCACCGCGCCCTCGAGCGACTCGAAGGTCCGCTGGATCAGCTCCGGCCGGCACTGGACCAGCACCTGCAGGGACACGTCGTCGGGCGTGTCGCCTTCCTCGATGCACCAGCGCGCGAAGTCGAAATCCGTCTGCGAGGCCGACGGAAAGCCGATCTCGATCTCCTTGAAGTTCATCGCCTTCAGGAGCTTGAAGAAACGCGCCTTGCGATCGTGGCCCATCGGATCGACCAGCGCCTGATTGCCGTCCCGCAAGTCCACCGAGCACCAGATCGGCGGTGCCGTGATGGCCCTGGACGGCCAGGTCCGGTCCGGCAGATCGATCTGGCCGTAGGGCTGGTACTTGCGCGAGGCGAGCGGCATCGCAGAGGGCCGGCTTTCCGGCTGTGTGGCTTCGGCGACGGGCGGAACGGCAGGACTTGCGGACATGGCTCTGACCTTCATCTCGGGCGGATGCCGGCGGCGCTGATAGGCGCTACGGACCGGGTCATCGGCAATTGCGATCTGATTGTAAAGATTGAGGGGCAGAGCGCGGGAGACGGAGGGCTCCCTCTGCGCGCCGGCTCGACCGCCGGACGCCCCTTATCAACGGGTCCGACGGCCGCCGATAAGCAGTCCAAGAAGCAGGCCGACCGGGCGCGCGCCGCCGAAGGGGGCGGCGGCAGCGAACAACGCGAAAGGGGCGCGCGGCAGGATCATGGCGGCGAAGCTAACCGGAAACATCGTCGAAGCAAGGGAAAAAGCGACGCGGATGGTCTGCGCCCCCCGCAATACCGTCTCAGGCGGCACCCTTCTGAAGGTTCGGCACGGGCTGCGACACGAAGTGGAGCGTCGAGACCGCTCCGCCCGCATTCGCGATCTCGAGCCGCCCGCCGATCTGCTGGGTCAGCGATACCACGATACGCATGCCGAGATTGCGGGAGGAGGCGGGAGAGAAACCCTCCGGCCAGCCCGGTCCATCGTCGGCAACCTGCAGGATGAGCGGCATCCCTTCGCCCCTTAAGGCAGCCGCGTCACGTCTGAACGTGACGCGTATCAGGCTTCCCTGCCCCGACGCGATTCCGTGTTCGATCGAGTTCGAGATCAGTTCGGTGGCGATCAGCCCGATCGGCACCGCCATGTCGGCCGAAAGCTCGACCGTCTCGACGTGGACCTCGTAGCGCACGCCCGTCACGCCCGAGGCCTCGAGCAAATCAGGTCCGAGCTGGGCCAGATAGGGGCCCATGTCGAGGCTCTGCTTGCCAGGGTCGTGCAGCTGCCGCTGGATCTTCGAGATCAGTCCGATGCGCGCCGAGGCTTGCTGCAGCACGGCGGTCGCCTCTGGGCTGGCCGAGCCACGCGACTGCGCGTTGAGCAGCGCCGACACGACGCCGAGATTGTTCGACACCCGATGCTGCATCTCCTTGAACAGGAGATCGCGCTCGCCGGCGTAGCGTGCCGCCGCCTCCTTCTCCACGACGACGCGCTGCAGCGCCAGCTGCATCCAGTGGATCAGCAGGATGTCGACGGTGACGATGAAGACGTAGAAGGCGAGAGCCAGCAGGGACCCGCCGGTCAGTTCAAACGAACTGAAGGGCGGGATGAAGAAATACCAGGCGGCGATTCCGCCCGCGAAGGCGACGACGACGCCCGGCGCGGTTCCGGCGAAGAACGCCGTGATGATGACCGCCGGGAAGAACGACAGATAGGGAAAGCCGACCGGCAGCTGGGCATCCAGCTCGTAGCGGATCGTGAAGGCGATGACGAAGGCGGCGATGGCGAACACCCAGCGCAGCACCGGCCGCTCGTCGAGCGACGTGCGTGCCAGAAACGCCTGTATTCCCCTCAGTCTCGGAGGCGCGGTCCCGGTCAATGCTTCCCCTGTCACCATGCTTGCGCCACGCGCGCATCGTTGCCGGTCGCGCCGCGCCCGCGCCATGTCGTCGATCCTGAAAGTTCCCGTTTCCGGAGAAGGGGCCGCGCCGGAACATATCGAAAACTTCGGCGTGCCGCGCAACGAAAATCGTTCGCGAGCCAAAGAGGTTAGAGCACCGGCACGCCGGTCTGCTTCGCCTCGGCCTCCGGCTCAACATGGATCAGCACCCGCGCCCCCTCGAAACTGTCCTGGAGCGCGTCCTCGATCCGGTCGCAGATGTCGTGCGCGGCGCCGACCGTCATCGCCTCCGGCACCACCATGTGGAACTCGATGAACATCGCCCGCCCGGCCAGCCGGGTCTTCAGGTCGTGCACCTCGATGGCGCCGTCGGCATTAGCGGAGATGAGGTCGCGCACCTGCGCCTCCTCGACCGGGTTCATCGCCTGGTCCATCAGCCCGGACAGCGAGTTGGTGACCACCAGATAGCCTTCGCGCAGGATGTTGACGGCAACCAGCGCCGCCATCAGCGGGTCGAGGATCGTCCAGCCGGTGAGGGTCGCGAGGAGCAGGCCCGCGATGACGCCGACGGAGGTGACGACATCCGCCATGATGTGGCGTCCGTCGGCCGCCAGGGCCGGCGACCGTCTCTCCTGGCCACGCCGGATCAGGTACAGGGCCCATCCGGCGTTGATCGTCGTGGCGGCGGCGTTGATGGCGATGCCCATCATCGGCGCCTCCAGGATCCGCGGCACCAGATAGGCCTCCCAGGCCTCGTTCAGGATGAGCAGGGCCGCGACGACGATCAGGACGCCCTCGACCACGGCGGAGAAGTACTCCGCCTTGGTGTGCCCGAACGGATGGTCGCTGTCTGCCGGCTTGTAGCTGAGCGTGACCGCCCAAAGCGCGATCAGCCCCGCAACGACGTTGACGATCGATTCCATCGCGTCCGAGAAGAGCGCGACCGAGCCCGTCACATGATAGGCGGCGTACTTTATGCCGAGGACGACGACGGCCACCGCGACGGAAGCCATAGCGATGCGCTTGACCAGGGTCGCATCGCCGGCCCTAGCCTCCAAAGCGGGCATCGTCACCGGCTCAGGCCGCCTTCACGCGGGCCCGCCGCGGCAGCTTCGCCACGATGTTCTCGATCATCCGCATCCCGGCGTCGCCGCCCAGGCTCATGATGCTTTCCGGATGGAACTGCACCGCCGCCACGGGCTCGCTGCGATGCTCGAAGGCCATGACGATCCCGTCGTCGGTCTCCGCCGTGACCTCGAAATCAGCCGACAGGCGCACCGGATCGGCGAAGATCGAGTGATAGCGCCCGACGGTCACCTCGTTCGGCAGGCCCTGGAAGATGATGCCGGGCTGCAAGACGCGGATGCGGGACGGCTTGCCGTGCACCGGCAGATGCAGCGTGCGCAGCGACCCGCCATAGGCTTCCGCGAGCGCCTGCAGACCGAGGCAGACGCCGAAGATGCCCGCGCCGTGGGCCCGCGCCGCCTCGATCGTGCCCTTGCAGTCGAAGTCGGAGGGCCGGCCCGGTCCCGGAGACAGCACGACGAGGTCCGGATCGACCCGCTCGAAGATTTCGGCCGGCACCGGCGTGCGGACCGTGGAAACGCTGGCGCCCGTCTGGCGGAAGTAGTTGGCGAGCGTATGGACGAAGGAATCCTCGTGGTCGACGAGGAGGATCCGGATGCCCTCACCCACTTTCGCCTTGTCCTGCTGGGCGCCGACGGCGCCACCAGCGCCCGCCTCGCGGATCGCGCCGAGCAGCGCGGAAGCCTTCAGCTCGGTCTCGGCCTCTTCCTCCTCCGGATTGGAGTCATAGAGGAGCGTGGCGCCGGCACGCACCTCGCCGATGCCGTCCTTCAGCCGGATCGTGCGCAAGGTGAGGCCGGTGTTCATGTCGCCGTTGAAATGGACCATGCCGACGGCGCCGCCATACCAGGCGCGCGGGCTCTTCTCGTGGCTCTCGATGAAGCGCATGGCCCAGAGCTTCGGAGCGCCAGTGACGGTGACCGCCCAGGCGTGGCTGAGGAAGGCGTCGAAGGCGTCCATGCCGTCGCGCAGCCGACCCTCGAT
>DASYHY010000005.1:0-2971 GCA_036252795.1 Aurantimonas sp.
GCGGGTGAGTCCGGCGAAGCAAACGCCGGGCAGATAGCGCCGGTGCGGCTGATCCAGTCAGTCGATCGGGCCTTGAAGCTGATCGAAGTGATGGCCTCGAAGGACCATCCGGTCCTTTTGAACGAGTTGGCGAAGGCGACGGGACTCAACCTGTCCACCTGCCATCATCTTCTGGCGACGCTGGTGACGCGCGGCTACGCCATCCACGCCGGCCGGAGCCGGGGCTACACGCTGAGCTCCAAGCTGGGCGACCTGGCGGCGCTGTCCAGCCGCGAGTTCGACATCTGCCAGTTCGTGCAGAGCGACCTGGAGGCGCTGAACGCCAGCCTGCGCGAGAGCGTCCAGATGGCCGTGCTGCGCGACTCGATGCTGATCACCCGGCTGCGGTTCGCCTCGCACATGCCGACCCATGTCGAGCCGGACGAGGTCAAGAAGATGCGCGCCGCCCATGCGACGGCGACAGGCAAGGCGATCCTCGCCTGGCTGCCCGAGACCGAGCTGGCACGGGTGGTGTCCGACAGCGGCCTTGGCGCCTTCACGCCGAACACGATCACCTCGCTCTCCGGGCTGATCGAGGAACTGCGGATGGTGCGGCGATCGGGCTTCGCCGTCGACGAGGAGGAGCTCGAGGCGAACGTCGTCTGCTTCGGCGCGGCGATACGGGACGGAACCGGCGCGGTGCTCGGCTCGATCAGCGTATCGCTGCCGAAGAGCCGGGCGAGCGAGGACTACCGCTCGCACGTGACCAACGCGGTGGTGCAGTGCGCCGGCAGGCTGTCGAACCGGCTGCGCGTCGGCCACTTCTGAGCGGCGCAATCAAGAAGAACGTAGCGACATCAAGGGAGAACAGACCATGGCGATGCCCGAAGGCGTGAAGACCGATCCGGCCTATCCGGTGCCCGAGACGATGAAGGCCTGGGTGCTGGGCGATCCCGGCGAGCTCAACTTCGTCGACAAGGTGGTGCCGACGCCGAAGAAGGCCGAGGTGCTGGTGCGCATCGACGCCGTCGCCATCTGCGCGACCGACCTCGAGATCATCCATCACGGCCCGCCGGCGCAGATCCAGGGCGGCAGCCCGTTCAACAAGAACTTCACGCCGGGCCACGAATACATGGGCACCGTCGTGGCGCTCGGACCGGGCGTCGACGAATACAGGATCGGCGAGCGCGTCACGGTCGAGATCCACGCCGGTTGTGGCCAGTGCAAGCGCTGCCGCCAAGGCATGTACACGTCGTGCCACAATTACGGGAAGAACTACGGCGACGTCGACAAGGGTCACCGGGCCAACGGCTTCACCACCGATGGCGGCTTCTGCGAATACCAGGTCAACAACATCAACACGCTTGTGCATGTCCACGACACGATGAGCGACGAGGAGGCGACGCTCGTCGTCACCGCCGGCACCGCGATGTACGGCCTGACCGAGCTCGGCGGCCTCGTCGCCGGCGAGAGCGTCGTGGTCAGCGGCCCGGGGCCGATCGGCCTGCTCGGCGCCGCCGTCGCCAAGGCCCTCGGCGCGCAGCCGGTGATCCTCACCGGCACCCGCGACAACCGGCTGGAGATCGGCCGCCGCCTCGGCGCCGACCACGTCATCAACGTGCGCAACGAGGATCCCGTCGAGGCGGTACGCCGCCTGACCGACGGCAAGGGCGTCGACTACGTGGTCGAGTGCTCCGGCGCGCCGAACGCCGTCAACGAGGCGGCGAAGATGCTCAACCGCGGCGGCAAGATCTGCCTCGCGGCCTTCCCGAGCGATGCGGTGCCGGTCGACGTCGCGTATCTGGTGCGCAACAACATCTACCTCTACGGCATCCGCGGCGAGGGCAAGGGGGCGACGCACCGGGCCGAGGCCTTCATGCGACAGAAGCGCTTCGACGCGACCCAGATCCACACCCACACCTTCGAGATGGAGAACCTCCCCGAGGCGCTCCGCTACGCCAAGGACCGGGTGGAGGACGCGATCAAGGTCGTGGTCCGCAACAGGCGGGCCGAGCGCCAGGCCATCGCGGCCGAGTGAGCGAGGCCGAAGGGCGACAAGATGCTTTCATTCGATGAATACGTCATGCCGACGACCCTGCACGAAGCGCTGGAGGCGGTCGGGCGGCTGCCTTCGGACGGCAAGGTCATCGCCGGCGCGACCGACGTGGTGCCCTATGCGCGGGAAGGCCGGGGCGGCGACGTCCACTATCCGGTCGTCGTCGACCTCAGCCGGGTGGCGGAGTTCCAGGGCTACAGCCTTGCCGACGGCCGGGTGCGGCTCAACGCCAACGTCGTCTTCCAGGCCTTCCTGGAGGACGCGGTGCTCCGCGAGCATCTGCCCTGCATGCCCTCCTGCGCGATCTGGTTCGCGGACGACCAGGTCCGCGAGCAGGCGACGCTGGCGGGCAACATCGCCAATGCCTCTCCGGCCGCCGACGGCACGCCGCCGCTCCTGGCGATGAACGCCGAGGTCGAACTGGCCCGGCTGGACGGCGGCGACGTGCGCCGCCGGACCGTGCCGATCGCCGATTTCGTCCGCGGCCCCGGCGCCAATGCCATGGAGACCGGCGAACTCATCAGCGCCGTCATCTGCGAATCGATGCAGGGCTATGGCGGCTCGTTCCAGAAGGTCGGCCAGCGGCGCTCGCTGGTGATCTCCAAGGTCTCGGCGGTGGCGCTGGTGAAGACCAGCGCGGGCGGCGACCGCTTCGAGGACGTACGGCTGGCGCTGGGCGGCATCGGGCCGGTGCCGGTGCGTCTCCACGACATCGAGGACATGCTGCGCGGCCAGCCCATCAGCCGCCGGCTGGTGGCCGAGGCGAGTGTCAGGCCGGCCGACCGCGTCGCGTCGCGCTCGCGCGTCGAATACCGGCGGCGCGTGGTGCGCGGCTTCGTCGAGGCCGCGATCGAGGACGCGCTGGTCGCCTGCGGCGCCCCGATACCGAACGACGTTCAAAGGGAGGCAGTCCATGTCTGACCAGATCCTGACGAT
>DASYHY010000006.1:0-10132 GCA_036252795.1 Aurantimonas sp.
GGCGGAGGCGCCTTTTCACGCTGCGCTTGAGGCGCCGGCGCGATTGCGCTACGGCGTGGAGCGTGGGGCCTGTAGCTCAATGGTTAGAGCCGGCGGCTCATAACCGCTTGGTTGCAGGTTCGAGTCCTGCCGGGCCCACCACTTTCCGAGCAAGTCACTGCAATTACTTCCAGTTTGCGCGAAAACGGACTCGACAGAGCCCGAACTGCATAACATCGTGAGAAGCATCAGCCCGGAGACCGGCCGGCAATCGAGGTACCGCAAGATCCACAGAGCGGATCCGCGAATCCAGACCGGCTCAGCCGAGACGGCGGACGGCGCCCCGCTTCTCGTCCACCGGCAACCCGATCGACGTATCCAACCGGATCCCGCGTTCGGTGACGCACTCCCTGGAGGCTGACGGCTACGAGGTCGCCCCGGAATCCCTATGGCCATACGATAGGGTCGGGTCCACGCGATCGCGATGGCGGACGGCGCCGCCTACGCCGTTGCCGTCCGCACGTGTTCAAACCATTGTTTAGACGTCCGGTCTGCATTGCGCCCTTCAATGCCATTCAGGGTCGAATTCGACGGCCCCGAAAGCCGCCGTTCCTTTAGGTTTCGCCATAC
Organism: Aurantimonas sp.; assembly: GCA_036252795.1. Classification (GTDB taxonomy): domain Bacteria; phylum Pseudomonadota; class Alphaproteobacteria; order Rhizobiales; family Rhizobiaceae; genus Aurantimonas. The sequence continues at coordinate 610 of DASYHY010000006.1, forward strand.
GCCTGCACCAGCAGGCGACGTCGATCACGCGGCGTCATCTGCCGCCGGCGGCGCGATCCTGCGACCGGTGAACGCGAGACCGAACGCGACCAGCAGCGCGATCGCCGTGATCCCGTAGATCACGAGCGCGATCGGGCTTTCGAACAGGATGCCGAAGTCGCCGTTCGAAATCGACAGCGCGCGGCGCAGATTGTTCTCCATGTCCGCCCCCAGCAGAATGCCCAGCACGAGCGGCACCAGAGAGATCTCGAGCTTGCGCATGATGAAGCCGAGCACGCCGAAGCCGATCATGACGAGGAGATCGAAGGTCGAGTTGCTGATCGAGTAGATGCCGAGAAAGCTCACCATCACAACGAACGGCATCAGCACGTAGGCGGGCAGGCTCAGCATGCGCGTGAAAAGGCCGACGAGCGGCAGGTTCAACATCAGGAGGACGACGTTGGCGATGTAGAGCGAGGCGATCAGCCCCCACACCATTTCCGGCTGGCGCTCGAACAGCAGCGGCCCGGGGGTTATGTTCAGCGAGATCAGAAGGGCCAGCATCACCGCAGTGGTGCCGCTGCCGGGAATGCCGAGCGTCAGCATCGGGATCAGCGCCCCGCCGGCCGCCGCGTTGTTGCCGGCCTCGGGTGCGGCGACGCCGCGTGGATCGCCCTTGCCAAACGTGTCGTTGCGGTTGCTCAGGCGCCGCTCGAAGACATAGGCCAGGAAGGCACCGAGCGAGGCGCCCGCGCCGGGCAGGATACCGGCGACGAAGCCGAGCCCGGACCCCCGCAGCATGGCGCCGAAGCTCCGGCGCACGTCCTTCAGGCCGACGAACATCCGCCCGAGCGGTGGCAGGCCGTGGCTCGGCTTGTGGGAGGTCTCCAGGAAGATCAGCACTTCGCTGATGGCGAACAGCCCGACGATCGCCACGATCGGATCGAAGCCGTCATACAGGTTGAACGAGCCGAACGTGTAGCGGGCGGTGCCGCTTGCCGGATCGAGGCCGACGGTTGCCAGCATCAGGCCGAGAAACGCCGCCAGCAGCGTCTTGCACGGGTTGGCGCCGGTGACGCCGCCGATCGTCGCGAAGGCCATGACGTAGAGGGCGAAATAGTCGCTCGGGCCGAAATGGATCGCCGCCCTCGCCAGCAGCGGCGAGAACAGCGTCAGGCCGATCGTCGCCAGCGTCGCGCCGGCGAAGGAGGCGACCGCCGAGATCGCCAGCGCCTCGGTCGCCTTGCCCTGCCGGGCCATCGGGTAGCCGTCGAGCGTCGTCATGATGGCGGGCTCGTCGCCCGGGATGTTCAGCATGATGGAGGAGATGCGCCCGCCATACATGCAGCCGTAATAGACGCAGGACAGCAGGATCAGGGCAGATGCCGGGTCGAGATGGAGCGAGAAGGCGAGGGGGATCAGGATCGCGACGCCGTTCACCGGCCCGATTCCCGGCAGCGCGCCGATGATCGTGCCGACGAAGCAGCCCATGAAGGCAAGGGCGAGATTCGTCGGCGTCAGCGCGACGGCAAAGCCGGAGGCCAGGCCGCCCAGGATGTCCATGTCCATGTCGGAAGCCCTAGCTGAGAATGCCCGGGACGACGCGCAGCGGCAGCCCGAGAAGCAGGTCGAAGACGCCGAAGAGGAGCACGCTCGTCGCGCCCGCCGAGACGAGCGACTTGAGCCAGCTGGCGCCGAGCAGGCGGGCCAGTACCGTCACCGCGACGATCGTCGCCAGGATGAAGCCGAGTTCCTCCAGGAACAGCGCGTAGCCGATCAGCAGCGCGACGGCCACGATCTGCCGCAGCGCCGGGATGCCGGTCACCCAGTCGGGCCTGGGGTCGGGGCGAAAGATCAGGAAGAGGCTGAACAGTGCCGCCGGGACGGAAAGCATCTGCGGGAACGCGGCGGGGCCAAGCGGGTCCGTGAAACCCGCCTGGTAGCTCCCCGCCGTGTAGCCGTACCAGATCGACAGGCAAAATATGACGATGCCCGCGATCCGGTCGCTCACTGAATGACCCCGATGTCCTTGGAAATCGCCCGCATCTCCTCGGCCTGCTCGGTGACGTAGGTTTCGAACTCCTCGCCGCCGCGCCAGACCGGGATCAGGCCGCTGGCCGTTGCGGTCTCCTTCCATTCCGGGCTCTCGTAGAGCTTCTGCATCGTCTCGACCCAGCCGGCGTACGCCTCATCGGAGACCTCGCCCCCCGTATAGAAGCCGCGCCAGTTGAGGCCGGTCACGTCGAGACCCTGCTCGATCGCCGTCGGCGCATCCGGAAACGCCGGGACACGCTCGTCGGACAGCACCGCGAGCAGCCTGATGTCGCCGGATTCCACGAAGCCGGCGATCTCGCCGAGATCGGTGGAGACGAGGCCGACATGGCCGCCCATCATCTGGGTGACGGCCGGGCCGCCGCCGTCGAACTGCACCCAGCGCAGGCCCCGCTGCGCCTCCGCATCCATGCCGGCCTCGCGCGCCAGCATGAGCAGGCGGATATGGTCCCAGCCGCCGACGCCCGACGAACCCGCGGCGGCGATCGAGCCCGGATCCTCCTTCATCGCGGCCAGCAACTCGTCCAGCGTCTGGATCGGGCTGTCCTTGGCGACGGCGATGACGCCGACATCGGTGCCGAGCATGCCGATCCAGCGCATGGCTTCGGTGTCGGCAGGATACTTGCCCTGCGCGATCTGCGTCACGCCGACGGTGCTCGCGGCGACGAGGAGGTCCTCCTGATCGGCGCGATCGGCCATGACGTGGGCATAGGCCACGGCGCCGACCCCGCCCGGCATGTTGGTCACCTGCACGGGCGCGTCGACCAGATCGAGGTCGAGAAGCAGCTTGCCGACGGTGCGGCAGGTAAAGTCCCAGCCCCCGCCCGGATCGGCGGGCGCGAGGCATTCCGCCGCTTTCGCCTCAACGCCTGAAAGACCCACGATGATCGCCATGGCCCCCGCGATCCTGAGGGTCGTCCCCGTCAATCTCTTCATTCTTGCTTCCTCCCTTGTTGCAACGCCTCGTGAGCGTTGTTTCCGACCCCGCCGGCATGGCGCGGATCAGCGCCTGTTCAGGCTCCCCTTCACGACGATCCCCTGCGCTCCCAGCTGCCGCCGACCTTCGCCGACGGCCCGCATGATCTGGTCGCGCACGTTCCTCCCGTGTCGCCTTATGGCCTCTTCTGCCTCATCCGCCTTTCTCCCGCGGATGAGTTGCACGATCTCGCTGTGCTCACGATGGGCTTCCTGCTGGCCCGCTTCCGTGCTCACGAGAAGCCAGCGTGCCCGTGCGATGCGGATCACGATGTCCTGCACGGCGTCTCGCAGGAAGCCGTTCCCCGACAGGCTGGCGATCATCACATGCACGTCGGCCCCGATTTCGAACCAGGTTTCCGGCGACGTGTCGCTGAGACCGCGATCGATGGTTGCCTGGATGGCCTCGAGATCGGCCTCGCTGCCGCGTTCGCAGGCGAGGTGCACGGCGGCGGCCTCGACGATCTCCCGGTATTCGAATGTCTCCACGAGTTCCTGCGGGTCGATCGACGCGACGGCGTAGCCACGCCCGGCGCGAATGACCAGGCCCTCGTTGGCCAGTTGCAGCAGCGCCTGGCGCACCGGCGTGCGGGATGCGCCGTAGATCGCCTCCAGGTCGCGCTCCGAGATGACGCGCCCCGGAATCAGCGCGAGCGAGAGAATGTCACCACGCATCCTGGCCAGCAGGCGGTCGCTGACGCTGCCCTTCGTCGATTCCGCGACCCTTGCCTGCTGCATGTCTCCCCACTCTTCGAAAGTTATTGCCCGAGGGTGCGGCGACGGTATACCAGCGTGGTAGACCAGAGCAAGGTAGCGCGATGAACGGATCAATGGACCAGACCGAGGCAGTGCGCGATATACGTCCCGCGCCGCTCTCCTCGCGGGTCAGCGTCGTTGAGGTCGGCCCGCGCGACGGGCTCCAGGCCGAGGCGGAGTGGATCCCGACCGCGACCAAGATCGATCTCGTCAACGGCCTGATCGATGCCGGACTTCGGCATCTCGAAGTGACCTCCTTCGTCTCGCCGCGGGCGGTGCCGCAACTGCGCGACGCCGTCGAAGTCCTGGCCGGGATCGACCGGTCGAAGGGGGCGGTCCTGACGGCGCTGGTGCCGAATGCGAAAGGCGCGGAGCGCGCCGCAAGCGCCGGCATCGACGCCATGGTCGTCTTCCTCTCGGCGTCCGAGAGCCACAACGCCAAGAACGTCAACCGCTCGGTCCGGGAGTCGCTGGATGGCGTGCGCGACATCGTCCGCATTGCCGCGGAGGCGAACATATCCGTCTTCGGCGCCATCGCCACCGCCTTCGGCTGCCCGTTCGAAGGCAATGTCCCGGTCGGGCAGGTGGTGGACATTGCGCGGGCCTACGCCGATCTCGGCATCACCAGCATCTCGCTCGGCGACACCACGGGCATGGCGACGCCGCCGATCGTCCAGGAGCGGGTCCGTGCGTTGCGCGACCCCGTTCCCGAGGCTGACATCGCGCTGCATTTTCACAACACGCGCGGCGTCGGGCTGGTCTGTGCCTATGCCGGACTGCAGGAGGGCGTCACGCGCTTCGAGTCGAGCGTCGGCGGGCTCGGCGGCTGCCCGTTCGCGCCCGGCGCCACCGGCAATATCTGCACCGAGGATCTCGTCTACATGCTGGACGAATGCGGAATCGAGAGCGGCGTCGACCTGCAGCGGCTCATCGCTGTTTCGCGGCAGGCCGAAGCGGCCATCGGACGACGCCTGGCCGGGCAGGTGATGAAGGCCGGCCCGCGGCTCGAGCTGCATGATCTAAACGCCGTCGCTACCGCGTGCGGATGAGCGTGAGCAGCGCGACCCAGGGGAGGCGTCCGCTTGACGGGATCAGGGTCGTCGATCTGACCCGGGTCCTGTCCGGACCGTTCTGCACCATGCTGCTCGGCGACATGGGCGCCGACGTGATCAAGGTCGAATCCGACCGCGGCGATCCGATCCGCGAACAGGGCACGATCCGCGACGGCTTCAGTTGGTACTTCGCCGCTTTCAACCGCAACAAGCAGTCCATCGTGCTGGATCTCTACAGCACCGATGGCAAGGCGGTGCTGGAGCGGCTGATCGCCTCGGCCGATGTGCTGGTCGAGAATTTTCGCCCCGGCGTCCTGGCCAGGATGGGATTTGGACCGGAGCGGCTGGAGGCGATCAATCCGCGGCTCGTCAGTTGCAACATCAACGGCTACGGCTCCGTCGGCCCCTATGTCGACCGGCCGGCCTTCGACTTCATCGCCCAGGCGATGAGCGGGCTGATGAGCGTCAACGGCCCGGCAGACCAGGAGCCGATGCGCTCGGGGCAACCGATTACCGATCTCATTGCCGGCCTCTACGGCGCCTTCGGCATCGTCAACGCCCTACGAGCCCGCGACCTGAACGGCACCGGTCAGCACGTCGAATCGGCGATGGTGAACGGGTCGATCAGCATGATGGCCTTTCTCGCCTCGGAGCATTTCGCGACCGGCCGGCTGCCGGAGCGTACCGGCAACGATCATCCGCTGGTGGCTCCCTACGGCCTCTACAAGGCGTTGGACGGCGAGGTCGCGGTCGCGCCCAGCAACGACGTGATCCTGCGACGTTTCCTGACGACGATCGGCCTGGAAGAGCTCATGGCAGGCCCCCATTACGACACCAACGAGAAGCGCTTCGCGCTCCGCCACGAGCTGAACGCGTTGATCAACGATCGCATGAGCACCGTCCCCCAGGCCGAATGGATCGCCCGGCTCAACGCGGCGGGCGTTCCCTGCGGGCGGGTGCAGAACCTTGCGGAAGTGTTCGCCGACCCGCAGGTGATCGCCCAGGAAATGGCGATCGACGTCGAGCAGCCGGGGCATGGCACCGTCCGCATGGTGGGCTTTCCGGTGAAGCTGGAAAAGACGCCCTGCGCCGTCACGCGGCCGGCACCGGAACTGGGCCAGCACACCCGGGAAATCCTGGCATCGAGCGGCTACACCGACGAGGATATCGCGGCACTGGCGGCCGGCGGCGTCATCGCCTGCGGCCCTGGCCGCTAGCTCAGGCCGGGGCGGCATCATCCCGACCGGGTCGACGGATGGCGGGGCTTCCGCCGCCGCGCCACCAGCATCATCAAGATCGGCAGGCACCAGACGAGCATGGTGAACAAGCCGAGCCCGGCCGCGATCGGCCGTTCGAAGAATGCCAGGAAGCTGCCGTCCGCCTTGATCATCGAAGTGATGAAGTTTTGCTCCAGCATCGGCCCGAGCACCAGGCCGAGAATCGCCGGGGCGATCGGAATGTCGTTCTCCTCCATCAGGAACCCCACGACGCCGAAAACCAGCATGATCATGACGCCGAAGAGCGAGTTGTTGATCGCGAACGCGCCGACGATGCAGAACATCAGGATGATCGGCATGAGGATATTTGCCGGTATCGCCAGCAGCGTTCCCGCGCCCTTGATCGCAACCCATCCGAGCGGCAGCATGATGATGTTGGCCATGAAGAAGACGATGAAGATCGAGTAGACGAGCTGCGGGTCGTTGAGGAACACCATCGGCCCGGGATTGATGCCTTTTATGTAGAGCACACCGATGACGATCGCGGTGATGGAGTCGCCCGGGATGCCGAAAACCAGGGCGGGGATCCAGGCGCCGCTGACGGCGCCGTTGTTGGAGGCGCCGGCCTCGACGAGACCCTCGACATGTCCGGTCCCGAATTTCTCCTTGTCCCGGGAGAACCGCTTGCTGATGGCGTAGGAGATCCAGGCGGCGATGTCGGCGCCTGCCCCCGGCAGGGCGCCGATGGCGGTGCCGACCACGCTGCCACGCAGGATTTGCGTCGGGTAGCGCTTGAAGTTCTTGATCTGGCTGCGAAAAACGCCCGAGCGGGCCGACGGCGCGATTTCCGCCCGGTCCGAACGCAGCACGACGGCGCGCAGGACTTCCGACACCGCGAACAGCCCGATCATCGCCGAGATGAACTCGACGCCGCCGAGAAGGTCGACGATGCCGAAGGTGTAGCGCGGTTCGCCGGCAGGATTGTCGATCCCGATCGTCGCGGCGAAGAGCCCGATGACGAGCGAGATGAGGCCCCGCGCGACGGAGCCCGGCGAAACGAAGACGGCGCAGGAAAGGCCGAGGATCACCAGCCAGAAATATTCGTAGGACGAGAATCGGAGCGCGATCTCGGCCAGCATCGGCGCCGCGAGGACGAGGACGAGCGTGCCGAAGAGCCCGCCGATCGAGGAGAAGACCAGGGCCGCACCCAGCGCCTCCTCCGAGCGGCCGCTCCGGGTCATGCGGTAGGAGTCCTCCACATAGGCGGCGCTCGCCGGCGTCCCGGGCATCCGGAGCAGCGCACCCGGAATGTCGCCCGCGAAGATCGCCATCGCCGTTGCCGTGACGATGGCACTGATGGCGGGAACCGGGTCCATGAAGAAGGTGATCGGCACGAGGAGTGCCGTGGCCATGGTGGCCGTCAGGCCCGGGATCGCGCCGACGAACATGCCGAAGCATGCCGAACCGAGGATGACCAGGAGCACGTAGGGCTGGAAGACGAGGGTAAAGGCATCGGCGAGGGCGGCCATGGCTCTACCAGAGGAAGCCGAGCATCGCGGAGCGCGGCAGCGGCACGAGGAGCAGTCTGCCGAATGCCTGCTGGATGACGAGGATGGCGAGAAGCGAGACCGAGATCGCGGCTATCGGCCGGACGCGGAGTACGAGCATCAGCCCCGCCGTCACGACGAATGCCATAGGCAGAAAGCCGATCGCTTCGCTGAAGAGAATGTAGGCCAGAACCAGGCCCAATGCCGCGATGAGGCCGCCGAGCGAGGCGGGCGATCGCGTCCACTGCGCAAGGTCCACTCCCGGTCGCCTCTCTCCCTTGGCGATGCTCTTGCCGACGATGAAGATGCCAAGCCCGAAGGCCAGGAGGGCAATGGTCCGCGGCATCGTCTCGGCGCCGTAGGATTGGCCGGGGATCGGAGAGAACTGGAGCGCGGAGAGGAAGATGGCGACGGCACCCGCGATGACCACCAGGCCGAGGGTCATGTCGTTCATTCGCATAAGCGCAGCCCTGGCAGGAGATGGCGCGGCGCAGGCCGACCGATCGTCGAAGGAGGGATGGCACGGCAAAGGTGACGCGTCGTCCTCGTCACCGGTCAACAAGGTGACCGGCGACGAGGACAAGTGGCGTCAGTCCTTTGCGAGACCGGCCTTCTTCATGACCTCGCCGAAGGTGGCGTCGTCGTCGGCGACGATCTTCGTCGCCTCCTCGCCAGCGGCCCAACGGACGCCGAAACCTCGATCCTTCATGAAGGTCTGGTACTCGTCGCTGTTGTAGACCTTCTCGATCGCCGCGGAGAGGGTGGCCAACACGTCGTCCGGCAAGCCGCTGGGGGCGACCACGCCGCGCCAGACCGCCAGCGTCCAGTCGGAGTCGACAGCCTCCTTGAGGGTCGGCACGTCAGGGAACATCTCCTGCCGCTCGGCCGACATCGTCGCCAGCGGCCTCACGCGCCCCGCCTCGATCATGGCCCGGCCCTCGGCAAGCGACGTCGGCACCAGATCGACGCCGTCAGCCACCATATCCGTGATGCCGGGGGCGGCACCCTCGCTGGGTACCCATGTCACCTGATCCGGCTCGAGGCCTTCCGACAGCAGCCAGCCAGCGAGGCCGACATGCCAGATTCCGCCCTGTCCGGTGCCCGATCCCTTGAAGGTACCCTTGGGCTCGGCCTTGATGGCGGCGAGGAGATCCTCGGCGGTCTCATAGGGGGAGTCGGCCGACACCATGATGCCGCCCGGGTCGGCATTGACGAGCGCGAGGATGTCGAAGTCCTCGTAGGTCAGGTCGGTGAGGCCCTGCCAATGCATCATGTCGATCTCGATCGTCATGATGCCCAGCGTATAGCCGTCGGGTTCGGCATTCGCGATGGCGCTATGCCCAACGACGCCCGAGCCGCCGGTCCGGTTGATCACATTCACCGGGACCCCGAGTTCCTCCTGAAGCAGCGAGGCGAAGACGCGTCCGACGGCATCGGTGCCGCCACCGGCGCCCCAGGGCACGATCATCTGTATCGGCCGGTCCGGGTAGCTGGACTGCGCCAGAGCGGATGAAGAAGCGGCAAAGCCTGCCATCAAGACCGCGGCAGAAGCAATCGTTCTCAAGATGAGCATGTATCCTCCCAGATAGACATGACAGAGGGTGGCCATATTTGGCTCACCCGACAAGCAGACGTGATCTCCATCCGCGTTTACTTGCAGCGCTCGTCGAGCAGATAGATCTGTGTCCCCAGGTCACCATCCTTTGACGCTGAACAAGTGTCAATACCGGATGCTTTTGGGAGATGAAGACCCGTAAGCAGCGTTGTTGAGCAGCGCCGACGGTCGGGAATGGGTTTGAGATCCGGACGGCATCTGTGGACGCCCCTTCGGACGCAAGCGGTTTTTTTGGCGGTAGGCACGATGTCGGATGCTGCCATCTGTCCGGCCTCTGATGCAGCGTGTCGCTGCGGGCCCGTATGGGAGTTCGCGGACTGGATCCACATC
>DASYHY010000007.1:0-2270 GCA_036252795.1 Aurantimonas sp.
AGCGATCCTCTTCGACCTCGCCAATGGCGGCGACAAGGCCTGGGGCCGCTTCCCGCCATATCGCGACCTCGGCTACGCGGCGGCCCGCAATGCCGCCACGATCTTCGACATCGGCAGCGTCGGCGCCGGTGCCGGCTGCACCACGGCAACCGTGAAGGGCGGGTTGGGCTCGGCTTCCACCGTGCTGGACAGCGGCGTCACCATCGCCGCTTTGGTCGCGGTGAATGCCGTCGGCTCACCGTTGATAGGGGCAACCCGCCATTTCTGGGCGGCGCCCTTCGAGATCGGCGACGAGTTTGGCGGCCTTGGCCAGCCACATCCCTGGCCGAACGACAGCGCCGATGCGCGGACGAAGCTCGACGCGCGCCCGGGCGCCAACACCACGGTCGGCATCATCGCGACCGATGCGGTGATGGACAAGGCGAGCGCGCGGCGACTGGCGTTCGCCGCCCATGACGGCTATTCGCGGGCGATCTGGCCGTCGCACACCGACTTCGACGGAGATCTCGTCTTCGCGGCCGCGACCGGAAGAAGCGGCATCTCGCTCGACCCCCGCGGCGCGCGCTCGGTCGAACTCGGCGCGGCGGCCGCCGCGACCATGGCGCGCGCCGTCGCCCGCGGCGTCTTCGCGGCCACACCCGCGGACACCGACAGTCTGCGGCCGTGGTCACATCTTTAGCATTCACCCCCCGCGCCCTGTGCGCCACTTGAAAGTCGCCCAATGAATACGCTCTGCTTCCGGCTCGCCTCAGCAGCCCTCTTCGCTCTCCTGCCCACCGTCGCGACCGCTTCGGAGGATCTGCCTTTCGTCGGCACCTGGGACTGCGAGGTAGAAACGTTCGTCTTCACGCCGACGACCTACGACAATGGCTCGGAGGAACTGGCAATCGAGGAGGTGCAGGAGGGAAGCGACGGCTCCTACACGCTGCTCTTCGACGACGACTACTTCATTACCCTGTCGGGCTTCACCGGCGACACGATGGGCTGGTTCTCGCCCGCCAGCGGCGACAATTTTGCCTGCACCCGCCTCGACTGAGGACCCGGTCGGCGCCGCCACCGCCAGGCGGCGTCGACTGCCGTGGTCCGGGAATGGCATCGGTCTTCGGGCCATGCCGAAACGCTGCGCCGTTGAGGTGCCCTTCCCGGTCTGTTAGACGGCCCGACATCCTGTATCGCGCCGAAAGACACCCGCCGATGATCCCCCGCTATTCCCGCCCCGACATGGTCGCCGTCTGGTCGCAGGAGACGAAGTACCGGATCTGGTTCGAGATCGAGGCGCATGCCTGCGACGCACTCGCCGAAATCGGCGTCATCCCGGAGAGCGCGGCGCGGACGATCTGGGAAAAGGGCAATGCGGCCACTTTCGACGTGGAGCGCATCGACGAGATCGAGCGCGAGACCAAGCACGACGTCATCGCCTTCCTCACCCATCTGGCGGAGATCGTCGGACCGGACGCCCGCTTCGTCCATCAGGGTATGACCTCCTCCGACGTGCTCGACACCTGTCTCAGCGTCCAGCTGGCCCGGGCTTCCGACATCCTGCTCGCCGATCTCGACGCGCTGCTGGAGGCGCTGAAGCGTCGCGCCTTCGAGCACCGCGACACGATCACCATCGGCCGCTCGCACGGCATCCACGCCGAGCCGACCACGTTCGGAGTCAAGCTCGCCCTCGCCTATGCCGAGTTCAGCCGCTGCCGCGAGCGCCTCGTCGCGGCGAGGACCGAAATCGCCACCTGTGCGATCTCCGGCGCCGTCGGCACCTTCGCCAACATCGATCCCCGGGTCGAACTGCATGTCGCCAGCGCCATGGCCCTGACGCCCGAGCCGGTATCGACCCAGATCATCCCGCGCGACCGGCACGCGATGTTCTTCGCGACGCTCGGCGTCATCGCCTCGTCGATGGAGCGCCTTGCGACGGAGATCCGCCATCTGCAGCGCACCGAGGTGCTGGAGGTCGAGGAATATTTCGCGCCGGGCCAGAAGGGCTCGTCGGCGATGCCTCACAAGCGCAATCCGGTGCTGACCGAGAACCTGACGGGCCTTGCACGCATGGTGCGCTCCTACGCCATGCCGGCGATGGAGAACGTCGCGCTCTGGCACGAGCGGGACATCTCCCACTCCTCCGTCGAGCGCTATGTCGGGCCCGACGCGACGGTGACGCTCGATTTCGCCCTCGCCCGCCTCACCGGGGTCGTCGACAAGCTGCTGGTCTATCCCGACCGGATGCTCGCCAACCTCAACAAGTTCAAGGGCCTCGTCCACTCGCAGCG
>DASYHY010000008.1:0-15769 GCA_036252795.1 Aurantimonas sp.
TCTTCTCGCTGAAGGCGCCGCGCTTCGCGGTGAACCGGAAGGTGCTGGCGGAGGGCGGCGAGTCGGTCGAGCGCTTCGTGCAGTCGGGTATTGCCGAGCTCGGAGACCGGCTGGGCCCGATCCTCTGGCAGTTCGCCGCCACCAAGCAGTTCGATCCGGACGATTTCGGCGCATTCCTCGAGCTTCTGCCGGCGAAAGCCGAAGGGCTGCGCCTGCGGCACGTCGTCGAGCCGCGCCACGAGAGCTTCGCCTGCCCCAAGGCGGTCGCGCTGTGCCGCAAGGCGGGCGTCGCCATCGTCTGCGCCGAGGCCGAGGACTACCCGCAGATCGCCGACGTGACGGCGGATTTCCTCTATGCGCGCCTGCAGAAAGGTGACGAGGCGATTTCCACCGGCTACCCCGCCGCCGCGCTGGATGCCTGGGCTAAGCGGGCCAAAGAATGGGCGGAAGGCGGCCAGCCGGACGATCTGCGACGCGCCGACCCGCAGGTCCAGCCGGTGCGGCAGGAGCGCGACGTGTTCGTCTACTTCATCCGCTCGGGCAAGCCGCGGGCGCCGCATGCGGCGATGGCACTGCAGGAGCGCCTCGACGCCGCCTGACAGGGCTCCGCTCGGCCCCTGCCCTTTCAGCCGGTCCGCGCGTCGAGCGCCTCCAGCTCGGCGTGGACGCGTGGCAACTGCGCCGGCAGGTCCTCCGAGATCAGCCCCGGGCCGAACAGCTCGGCCGCTCGACCATGCATCCAGACGCCGGCGCATGCAGCCTCGAAGCTCGGCACGCCCTGCACCAGCCGCGCGGCGACGATGCCGGCGAGGACATCGCCGGTTCCGGCCGTCGCCAGCCAAGGCGTGCCGTTGGCATTGATCGCGGCGCGGCCGTCCGGCGCGGCGATCACCGTGTCGGGGCCCTTCAGGATGACGATGGCGCCGGAGTGCCGGGAAGCTGACCTGGCGCGGTCGAGCTTGGACAGGCTCTCGTCGGCCGCGATGTCGGCAAACAGCCGCTTGAACTCTCCGTCATGGGGCGTCAGCACGAGCAGGGGTTCGGCCGAACCATGCCGGCGCGCGCCCTCGCCCGCCGCCGCGAACAAGGCGTCCGGCGTCTCCCGGAACGAGCTGATCCCGTCGGCATCCAGAACCAGGCGTCGGCCCTGCGTCAGGATTGCCGTGGTGAACGAGCGAGCCCGCTCCCCCACGCCGAAACCGGGACCGAGCACGAAGGCGTTGAAGCGTTCGTCCTCCAGCAGCGAAGCGAGATCGTCGGAATCATCGCAGCGCTTCAGCATGACGGCGGTCAGGTGCATGGCGCTGACCAGCATCGCCGGTCCCGGCGCAAACACCGTGACGAGGCCTGCCCCGCCGCGTAGCGCCGCCTGGGCCGCGAGCCGCGCCGCGCCGGTTCGACTCGCACCGCCGGAGAACACCGCCGTATGGCCGCGGTCGTATTTGTGTCCGGCGCTGGCGGGACTCCGGATCTGTCGCTTCCACAGAGAGGGCTCGTTGGCAAAAGCCTGCGGCGCGATGGCGCCGAACACGTCCGCCTCGATGCCGATATCGGCGACGATGGTGCGGCCGCACAGGCTGCGGCCGGGCTCCAGCAGGTGGCCGGGCTTGCGGCGGAAGAAGGTGACCGTCACATCTGCGGCGACGGCGGAACCGAGTGCCTGCCCCGATGCACCCGACACGCCCGACGGCAGGTCGATTGCGAGCACCGGCGCCGAGGCAGCGTTGAGCTTGTCGATTGCACTGGCAGTGCTTCCCTCCACGGCACGCGCAAGACCGGCACCGAACAGTCCGTCGATCACCAGATCGGCGTCCCTTGGATCGAACGTATCCAGCGTGAGCGTCTCGCCGTCCCAGGCCTCGGCCGCAGCCGCTGCGTCGCCCGACAGGCTTTGCCGGTCGACAAGTCCGAAGAGGCTTACGGCGAGGCCTGACTCTTGCAGAAGCCGCGCCGCCACGTAGGCGTCGCCCCCGTTGTTTCCGGGCCCGGCCAGGACGGCTATCCGGCGGGCGGCGGGGAATTCGGCGCCTGCGGCTGCCGCGACCGCCCCTCCCGCGCGCGCCATCAGGGCAGATCCGGAACGACCATTCGCGATGGTCAGGCGATCCGCTTCCGCCATTTCCCCAGGCGTCAGCAGCGCGCTGTCGTAGTGGCTTCGCTCGATCATCAGGATGCCTATTGCTTAGTCGTTGTGCCTAGATTTTGGGCGCCCGATGTGACTTCATTCGCTGCGTGGTGTAGCCGATCTGCGCAGACGGCGCACCGCGCAGTTGGAAAAAGCCCGAATAAGCGGGCAAAACCGCAGCCCATCCTGTGTAGCGCGCGGTGTCATCGGGCGCGAACGGTGCTATTTCCGCAGGCGCGGTTCGCAGCCATGCTATTGGCACGTCTCCTGCATTGGGCGGAGGGACGGGCCGGCGGCCCGTGACGGGGGACAACGTCGTGAAGGAATTTCGATGAAGAAGGTCGAGGCGATCATCAAGCCGTTCAAGCTGGACGAGGTGAAGGAAGCTCTGCAGGACGTGGGGCTCCAGGGGATCACGGTCACCGAAGCCAAGGGTTTCGGGCGCCAGAAGGGTCACACCGAACTCTACCGGGGAGCGGAATACGTCGTCGACTTCCTGCCGAAGGTGAAGGTCGAGATCGTGCTGGCGGACGAGAACGTCGCCGCCGCCGTCGAAGCCATCCGCAAGGCGGCCCAGACGGGCCGGATCGGGGATGGCAAGATTTTCGTCTCCAACATCGAAGAGGCCATCCGCATCCGCACCGGCGAAGCCGGCACGGACGCGATCTGACGTCTCTCAGTCTCCCCAGAAATCGCATCGTTCAATATCAGGAAGGACCGCTATGACGAGCGCCAACGACATTCTCAAGCAGATCAAGGACAACGACGTAAAGTTCGTCGACCTGCGGTTCACCGACCCGAAGGGCAAGATGCAGCACGTCACGATGGACATCGGCATCGTCGACGAGGACATGTTCTCCGAGGGCTCGATGTTCGACGGATCGTCGATCGCCGGCTGGAAGGCCATCAACGAGTCCGACATGGTCCTGATGCCGGACCCGGAGACGGCCTACATGGACCCGTTCTTCGCCCAGTCGACGATGGCGATCGTCTGCGACATCCTCGACCCGGTCTCCGGCGAAGCCTACAATCGCGACCCACGCTCGACCGCCCGCAAGGCCGAAGCCTTCCTGACGCAGTCGGGCACCGGCGACACGGCCTTTTTCGGCCCGGAAGCCGAGTTCTTCATCTTTGACGACGTCCGCTACAAGGCCGACCCGTACAACACCGGTTTCAAGCTCGACTCGACCGAACTGCCGTCGAATGACGACATGGAATACGAGACCGGCAATCTGGGCCATCGCCCGCGCATCAAGGGCGGCTACTTCCCCGTCCCGCCGATCGATTCCTGCCAGGACATCCGCTCGGAAATGCTGACCGTGATGGCCGAGATGGGCGTCGAGGTCGAGAAGCATCACCACGAGGTGGCGGCGGCACAGCACGAGCTCGGCATCAAGTTTGACACGCTGACCCGCAACGCCGACAAGATGCAGATTTACAAATACGTGATCCATCAGGTCGCGAACGCCTACGGCAAGACAGCGACGTTCATGCCGAAGCCGGTCTTCGGCGACAACGGCTCTGGCATGCACGTGCACCAGTCTATCTGGAAGGGCGGCAAGCCGACCTTCGCCGGCGACGAATATGCCGGCCTGTCGGAGAGCGCCCTGTTCTACATCGGCGGCATCATCAAGCACGCGAAGGCGCTCAATGCCTTCACCAATCCGTCGACGAACTCGTTCAAGCGCCTGGTGCCCGGCTACGAAGCGCCGGTCCTCCTCGCCTACTCGGCGCGTAACCGCTCGGCCTCCTGCCGCATTCCGTTCGGCCAGTCGCCGAAGGCCAAGCGCGTCGAGGTGCGCTTCCCGGATCCGACCGCCAACCCGTACCTCGCCTTCGCAGCGATGCTGATGGCAGGCCTCGACGGCATCAAGAACAAGATCCACCCGGGCTCGGCCATGGACAAGGATCTCTACGATCTGCCGCCGGAGGAGCTGAAGGAAATCCCAACCGTCTGCCGGTCGCTTCGCGAGGCGATGGAGTCGCTGGACTCCGACCGCGACTTCCTCAAGGCAGGCGGCGTCTTCGACGACGACCAGATCGACGCCTTCATCGACCTGAAGATGGCCGAGGTCCTGCGCTTCGAGATGACGCCGCATCCGGTCGAGTTCGACATGTACTACTCGGTCTGATCCTCAGGCCCGACCGTTCCGGCCTCGCCGGATCCAACCAGGGGCGCCTTCGGGCGCCCCTTTCCATTCCCGGCGACTAGAGAGCTGGCGAATCGGCGCGTGCAGCAACTATCCCGGTCGCGTCTCAAGTCGGAAGCGCCGCAGCATCCGGCCGGAAAACCGGGGATAACGCCGGAAGCGGCGGCCAGGCCCGCCTGTCCGGTGGCTGCGGGGTTGAAGAACATTTCGTGAAAGTATAGGCAGGTCGCATGTTCGATCGGCGCTCGATCTCCCTGTTTCCTGGTCCGGACGCGACGGCGCGATGAGCGACGATCTCTTTGCCGGCAATGCCGCGCGCCAGCCGACGCCTTCCAAGGGTGCCGCCCGGACGCGCACCGCGCCAGCGGCCCCGCCGCCACCGGCAGAGTACACGGCGGCCGACATCGAGGTCCTGGAGGGGCTCGAGCCGGTCCGGCGCCGCCCCGGCATGTATATCGGCGGCACCGACGAGAAGGCGCTGCATCACCTCTTCGCCGAGGTCATCGACAACTCGATGGACGAGGCCACCGCCGGCCATGCGAACTTCATCGAGGTCGCGCTGGAGGCGGACGGCACGCTGTCGGTTGCCGACAACGGCCGCGGCATTCCGATCGACCCGCACCCCAAATACCGGAACAAGTCGGCGCTCGAGGTCATCATGACCACGCTGCACGCCGGCGGAAAATTCGATTCGAAGGTCTACGAGACCTCCGGCGGACTGCACGGCGTCGGCGTCTCGGTGGTCAACGCGCTGTCGGAGAGCCTCGAGGTGGAGGTCGCCCGCAACCGGCGTCTCTACCGCCAGACCTACGAGCGCGGCGTCGCCACCGGCGCGCTCGAAGAAGTCGGCGAGGTCCACAACCGGCGCGGGACGAAGGTGCGGTTCCGTCCCGACCCGCAGATCTTCGGCGCAGGAGCCCACTTCCGGCCGGAGCGCCTCTACGCGATGGCGCGCTCGAAGGCCTATCTGTTCGGTGGCGTGGAGATCCGCTGGTCCTGCGACCAGGAACTGCTGACGCCGAACGGCGACGTCCCGCCGCGCGACACGTTCCACTTCCCCGGCGGGCTGAAGGACTATCTGGACACCACGCTCGGCAAAGACCGCGTCACCTCCCAGATCTTCGCCGGCCGCACCGAGAAGGTGACCGGCCACGGCGCCGTCGAGTGGGCTGTCAGCTGGACTCCGGAGGACGGCTTCGTCCGGTCCTATTGCAACACGATCCCGACGGCCGAGGGCGGAACGCACGAGGCGGGCCTGCGATCGGTCCTCCTGCGGGGACTGAAGGCCTTCGCGGAGGTCTCCGGAAACAAGCGCGCCGCGGTCATCACCGGGGACGACGTTATGCTGACCGCGGCGGCGATGCTGTCGGTGTTCATCCGCGAACCCGAGTTCGTCGGCCAGACCAAGGACCGGCTGGCGACGGCCGAGGCGCAGCGCATCGTCGAGCAGTCGATGCGCGACTCCTTCGACATCTGGCTGGCGTCATCGCCGCAGGATGCGGCGCGTCTCATCGACTGGGTAGTAGAGCGCGCGGACGAGCGTCTGCGGCGGCGCCAAGAGAAGGAAGTCAGCCGCAAGACCGCGACCCGCAAGCTGCGCCTTCCCGGCAAGCTGGCCGACTGCTCGCAGACCGGCGCTGCCGGCGCCGAACTGTTCATCGTCGAAGGCGATTCCGCCGGTGGATCGGCCAAGCAGGCGCGCGACCGCCGGGTCCAGGCCATCCTGCCCCTGCGGGGGAAGATCCTGAATGTCGCGAGCGCGGGGCGCGAGAAGCTCGGTGCCAACCAGCAGCTCGCTGATCTCATCCAGGCGCTCGGCTGCGGCACCCGCTCGAAATACCGAGGCGACGACCTGCGCTACGAGCGCATCATCATCATGACGGACGCCGACGTCGACGGGGCGCATATCGCCTCGCTCCTCATCACCTTCTTCTATCAGGAGATGCCCGAACTCGTGCGTAGCGGCCATCTCTTCCTGGCCGTGCCGCCGCTCTACAAGCTGAGCCAGGGCGGCAAGACCGTGTACGCACGGGACGAGCGCGACCGGCAGCGTCTGGTGGAGAAGGAGTTCAAGGGCCGCGGCAAGATCGAGGTCTCGCGCTTCAAGGGTCTCGGCGAGATGCTGCCGGCGCAGCTGAAGGAAACGACGATGGACCCGCGCCGGCGCACCCTCCTGCAGGTCGTCGTCGACGAAACGCCGGAAGCGGGAACCGGCGGGGCCGTCGAGGCGCTGATGGGCAACAAGCCGGAAGCGCGCTTCCGCTTCCTCCAGGATCGGGCGGCCTTCGTCGAGGATCTGGACATCTGACGCCGCCGGCACGATAGCTGCGTCCACCGCCATTGGAGGATTGACCGTGTTTCGGATCTTGCCAGCCGCCGCATTGTTCGGCACCGCCCTGGTCACTGCCCTGCCCGCTCTCGGTCAGGCGAACGATGCAGCCCCTGCCGCAGGCGAAGCCGCCGCCAGCCCCGACGCCAACACGGAAGCCGTGGCTCCGTTCGGAGCCGGCAGCAGCACGGCGGTGGCCGAAGCCGTCGAAGGACTGGCGCCCCTGGTCGAGGACGTTCAGGTCGTCGGGCCCTGGTCGGAGGGCGAGAGACAGGGCGTCTGGCGGACCGTGATGGTGCAGTCACCTGCCGACGAGACAGGCTACCATTTCTTCGTCCAGCAGCTCGAGGGAACCGGTACCGATCTCGCCGTCCGAGCCACGACCGAAATCACGGAGGTCCACGAGGTGGACGGCGCGATCGTCGGCTACCGCGCGGACGAGCCGAGCCCGGACCAGCCCAGCGGCCTGACGCTGTTCTTCGACATCCTGCCGACGGATGGCGAGATCGCCGAGACGTACGAGCTGCATTTCGCGCCGGACGTCCCCTACATGTTTGGCCCCGCGTCGAACTGACCGTCCTGCCGCCGTGGATCGTCGGGGAGGCTCTCCGCACCCGATGACGCACGTAGTGCCGCGGTGACGATCTCGGGCGCCTCCATCGAGAGCAGATGCCCCGCTCCTTCGATCGTGCGGAGCCGGGCGTCGGGAATAGCCGACGCCATCTCCTGCGAGCATTCCATGGGGATAATCTCGTCCGCGGTGCCGACGAGGACGGCGGTCGGGATCGTCAGTCGCGACAGCACCGGACGCTGATCCGAACGCTCGATGATGGCTTTCTGCTGGCGCGCGAAGGCCTCGACGCCGACCGTCTCCGCCATCTGCGTCACCCGGTCCAGGAATTCGCGGTTGCGCCTGGCCACCGGCCCAAGCAGGCGCGGGCTGAGCGCGTCCGCCACTGCCGCTATGCCCTTCTGACGCGCCAGCGCCACCAGGCGATGGCGTGTCGCCGTCTGCTCCGGCGTATCGGGCCGCGCGCTGGTGGCGACCAGCACCAGGCCCGCCACCCGTTCCGGCGATCGTCGGGCGGTCTCCAGCGCCACGTAGCCGCCCATCGAAAGGCCGCACAGGACGAAGCGCGGCGGCGCAGTGGCGAGAAGACGCTCCGCCATGCCCGCAATGCTGTCGTCCCTGACGACATCTGCGACCTGAACGACCTCGCCGTCGAGGGCTCGTATCTGCTCGCGAAACAGCTCTCCCGTGCAGAGCAGCCCCGGAATCAGAACGACTGGCTGACTATTCACCATTTCTACCCTGTAAATCCCGTCCGGCAGGGCCATATGGGAGGTGACGGTTGACTCGCGAAAGCTATCGCCCTACTGCCCCGCAGTAATGGGCCTTCGAAGTCGTAGACCGTAAACCCCATTATCCAAAGAGAACCTGACGCTTGAAACCATTTTCCGAACTCGGCCTCAGTGCCAAGGTTCTGGCCGCTGTCGAGGCGTCCGGATACAGCGATCCGACGCCGATCCAGGAACAGGCCATCCCGCATGCGCTGCAGCGCCGGGATATTCTGGGGATCGCGCAGACGGGCACCGGCAAGACGGCATCGTTCGTGTTGCCGATGCTGACGCTCCTGGAAAAAGGCCGCGCCCGCGCGCGCATGCCGCGCACGCTCATCATCGAGCCGACGCGCGAGCTCGCGGCGCAGGTCGAGGAATCCTTCACGCGCTACGGCCGCGACCAGAAGATCAATGTGGCTCTTCTCATCGGCGGCATGTCCTTCGGTGACCAGGACAAGAAGATCGACCGCGGCGTCGACGTCCTGATCGCGACCCCGGGCCGCCTGCTCGACCATTTCGAGCGCGGCAAGCTCCTGATGAACAGCGTCGAGATCCTCGTCATCGACGAAGCCGACCGCATGCTCGACATGGGTTTCATCCCCGACATCGAGCGCATCTGCAAGCTGCTGCCGGTTTCCCGCCAGACGCTGTTCTTCTCGGCGACGATGCCGCCGGAGATCACCCGTCTCACCGAACAGTTCCTGCAGAACCCGGTCCGGGTCGAGGTGGCGAAGCCCGCCTCCGCCGCCCTCACCGTCACGCAGCGGCTGGTCGCGTCCAAGAAGGTCGAGTTCGAGAAGCGTGAGACGCTGCGCCGGATCATTCGCGAAGAGACCGAACTCACCAACGCGATCATCTTCTGCAATCGCAAGCGCGACGTCGCGACCCTCTTCCGGTCGCTCGAGCGGCACGGTTTTTCCGCCGGCGCGCTACATGGCGACATGGACCAGCGTTCGCGCACGGCGATGCTGCAGAGCTTCCGCGACAACCAGATCCAGCTGCTGGTCGCCTCGGATGTCGCAGCCCGCGGCCTGGACATTCCGGCGGTGAGCCACGTTTTCAATTTCGACGTCCCGATCCATGCGGAGGACTACGTCCATCGCATCGGCCGGACAGGTCGCGCGGGTCGTTCGGGCAAGGCCTTCACGCTCGCCACCAAGGCCGACCGGAAGTATCTCGACGCGATCGAGAAACTGATCGGCGGCGAGATCGAATGGCAAGGCGAGCCGGCCTCGGCCCTCTCGGACGAGGCGCCGGAAGAAAAGCCGAACAGCCGGCGCAGTTCGCGCCGGACCCATGCATCCGGTGCCGGCCGCACCCGGGTGAGGAAGGAGCGCCCGGCGCGCGCCACCGAAGAGGCGGCTGACGAGACGGTGGTGGCCGCAGAGGATTCCGCGCAACCGGTGCCTGCGGCTGCGGAGCCCGAAGCCGTGGAGGCGCAGAGCGCCCCCAAGCCGCACCGGACCAGGAGCGAGAGCGCGCCCCGTAACGCTTCATCGGACCGGGGCCGCAACGCGCCGGCGCGCCCGGCAGAGCCGAGCCGCGGTCGCGGCGACGATGGCGGCAAGGCGCCGGTCGGCTTCGGCGACGACATCCCTGCCTTCATGCTGATCGGTACCGGCGCCTGAGGCACCGGTTCAGCTAACGCACTCGGCATGAGACGAGCCGGCCTTCGAGCCGGCTCTTTGCTGTGCGGTCAGTGGATCGCGACGTCCGGCAGCTGCTGCGTCAACCGGCGCAGTTCGGTCCGGCCCTGGGTGGTGATCTCGACAGTCAGCGAGACGGCGCCGTCGTCGCGATCTTCGCGGCGGGTCACTGCCGCATTCTCGTAGAGCCATGGCAACAGACTCATGCCGTCGGGCCCGACGTCGAGCGCCATCTCGCAGAGCGTGCCGGCGATCCGTCGCTCGATATCGACAAGGAGCGGCTCGATGCCCGTGCCGGCGACAGCCGAGACAATGTGGGCTGCCCGCGGATCCGGCAGGCTCTCGCGCACCGCCTCGATGTGAGCGAGGCCAGCCTCGTCCAGAAGATCCGCCTTGTTCCAGATCTCGATCACGTGCTCGCTGTCGTCGACGTCGATGTCGAGGTCGCGCAGGATCTTGCGGACGTCCTCGGCCTGGACGAGCGTGTCGGGGTCGGCCATGTCGCGCACGTGCAGGACGAGGTCCGCTTCGATGACCTCCTCGAGCGTGGCCCGGAATGCCGCCACGAGATGCGTCGGCAGATCCGAGACGAACCCGACCGTGTCCGAGAAGCGAACCTCGGTGCCGTGCGGCAGCGTCGTGCGCCGGACGGTCGGGTCGAGCGTCGCGAAGAGAAGGTTCTGCGCCAGCACGTCGGCGCCGGTGAGCCGGTTGAACAGCGTCGACTTGCCGGCATTGGTGTAGCCGACGAGCGCCACCACCGGATGCGGCGCCTTCTTGCGCTTGGCGCGATGCAGCTGGCGGGTGCGCCGCACCGCCTCAAGGTCCTTCTCCAGCCGCTTGATGCGCTCCTGCAGCTGCCGCCGGTCGGACTCGATCTGGGTCTCGCCCGGCCCGCCGAGGAAGCCGGCACCACCGCGCTGCCTCTCCAGATGGGTCCAGCTGCGCACGAGCCGGCCGCGCTGGTAGTTGAGGTGGGCGAGTTCGACCTGCAGTCGCCCTTCCTTGGTGCGGGCACGCTGTCCGAAGATCTCCAGGATCAGCCCGGTGCGGTCGAGGACCTTGGCGTCCAGTTCCCGTTCCAGGTTGCGCTGCTGGACCGGCGTCAGCGGATGATCGAAGATGACGAGGCCGATCTCCTCGGCCGCGATCACTCCCTTGATCTCCTCGAGCTTGCCCGCGCCGATCAGCGTCGCCGGCCGCGGGCGCGGTCCCGGCACGATGCCGCTCGTCCTGATGTCGAGCCCGATCGCCGCCGCCAGCCCCAGCGCCTCGCCAAGCCGCGCGTCATCGCTGCGGCGCACGTGTTCGACGCCCGGCGCGACGCCCTCCTCTCGCGCGGGGAACTGCTTGAAGACCGGTACGAACACGGCGGCGCGCGTCGGCACGCTCTCGTGCTCGATCGGACCCTTCGGATGGTTCTCGCGGGGTTCAGCCAATCAGTCTGTCCTGTCGTCGTCCGCGCCGTCATGCATGTGGACGGGCTGGGAGGGCATGATGGTCGAGATGGCGTGCTTGTAGACCAGCTGTGAATGGCCGTCGCGGCGCAGCAGGACGCAGAAATTGTCGAAGGAGGTGACCACGCCGGTCAGCTTGACCCCGTTGACCAGGAAGATGGTCAGCGAGATCTTCTGCTTGCGCACGGTGTTGAGGAAGAGGTCCTGCAAGTTCTGCGTCCGTTCCGCCATCGTCGTCGGTTCCTTGTTCTGTTCTTATTGGCGATACGCCGCCGGTCCGCCCGGCCGATCGCTTCGCACATGTCCCGGACCCGCCCGCGGCAGCGCCGTGCGGCGAGCTTGCTTTGCCGTTCCCCGGAGGAATAGAGGCTCGTCGGGGTTTTCCCAAGATCATCCTGCGGCGGAAGCGGAAAAACCTGTCGCCACACGCCTCAGAAGAACTCCAGGCTAACCCGGAAGAGCTGCTCGACATGCCGCACCGCGTTGGCGGCAGCGAAGATCACGACCCGGTCCTTCGCCTTGATTTTCGTCATCCCGTTCGGGCGGACATACTGGCCGGCGCGGTAGATCGCGCCGATCCGCAGGTTCTCCGGCAGATCCAGCTCCCGTAGCGGCCGTCCCACCAGGGGAGAGGTCTCCAGCGCCTCCGCCTCGATCACCTCCGCCAGGCCGTTCTGGATCGAATGAACCGCCCTGATCCGGCCTCGACGCACATGCTGGAGCACCCGCGATATAGTGACCGAGCGCGGGTTGATAAAGGCGTCGATGCCCAGCGTGTTGGTGAAGCTCTGGTAGTCGGCGTTGTTCAGCAGCGTGAGGTTGCCGCGGCAGCCGAGGCGCTTGGCCATGACGCTGGCGAGGATGTTGACCTTGTCGTCGTTGGTCAGGGCGACGAGAAGGTCGCTCTCCGCGATGTCCGCCTCGTTCAGTATCACCTGGTCGAGCCCGCTGCCATGCAGCACGATCGTCCGCTTCAGGCTGTCGGAGATGGTCACGGCGCGATCGTGGTTCGCCTCAATGACGCGGATGCGGGCGCCGAGATTGCGCTTCTCCATCTGCCGCGCGACGTACAGGCCTATATTGCCGCCGCCGACGATGACGATCCGCGCGGCTTCCGGCTCCTCGTGGCCGAACAGGCCGAGCGTCCGGCGGACGTGGCCGCGTTCGGCAACGACATAGGCCACGTCGCCCGGCATCATCTGATCGCCGGAATTGGGAACGAAGAGATCGTCGCCGCGCCAGATCCCGACCACCGTCGCGTTGAGGTCCGGGAACAGCTCGGTCAGCTGCTCCAGCGGCGTGTTGACGACGGGGCAGTCCTCGCGGCACTCGATCGCGACCATGGCGATCGTGTCGTCGGCGAAGCGGACGGCGTCCATGGCGCCCGGCAGCGCGATACGGCGCAGCACCATCTCGCCCACTTCCAGTTCGGGCGAGATGATCACGTCGATCGGCATGTTGTCGGTCGAGAAAAGATCCTGCCAGTGCGGGCGGAGATAGCTCTGCGCGCGAATGCGGGCGATCTTGGTCGGCACGTTGAACAGCGAGTGGGCGACCTGGCACGCCACCATGTTGACCTCGTCGTGGAGGGTCACGGCGATGATCATGTCCGCCTGCTCGGCGCCCGCCTCTGCCAGCACGTCCGGCTGTGCGCCGTGGCCGACGAAGCCGCGCGCGTCGAGCGTGTCGCGGATCACCTGCACCAGGGACGGCGAGGTATCGATCACCGACACGTCGTTGCGTTCGGAGGCAAGACGTTCGGCGATACCGTAGCCGACCTGGCCAGCCCCGCAGATGACGACTTTCATGCTCTGCAATCTCCAGCCGATACGACGGCGCAAGCCGCACTCTTATCGGCTCCCGGAT
This sequence comes from Aurantimonas sp., assembly GCA_036252795.1. Lineage (GTDB taxonomy): Bacteria > Pseudomonadota > Alphaproteobacteria > Rhizobiales > Rhizobiaceae > Aurantimonas. Next base: position 12,915 of record DASYHY010000008.1, read on the forward strand.
GAAGGCGCAAAGAGACGCTTCGGCGCTGGCCGCCGTAGCGCCTCTGGCCGAACCTTAGCGCCTGTCGTGCGCCCGATGGCGCTCGTGGCGTAGGGTCTCAGATGCCCAGCGACTTGAGCTTGCGATGCAGCGCCGACCGCTCCATGCCGACGAACTCGGCCGTGCGCGAGATGTTGCCGCCGAAGCGGTTGATCTGCGCCACCAAATACTCCTTCTCGAAGACCTCGCGCGCGTCGCGCAGCGGCAGCGCCAGAATCTGGCCGTTGGACTGGCTGGGCGTGCGCGGCAGCATGTCGCCGACCTCGCTGGGCAGCATGTCGGCCGAAATCGGCGCCTCACCGTCGCCGTCGCGGGACAGGATCATCAGCCGCTCAACGTTGTTGCGCAGCTGCCGGACGTTGCCCGGCCAGTCGCTCGACTGCAGCACCGCCATCGCCTCCGGCCCGATCTCCCGCGGCTTGATGCCGGTCTGCTCGCTGATCTGCGTCATGAAGGCGTCGATCAGCATCGGAATGTCCTGGCGGCGGTCGGCGAGCGGCGGCACGGCGATCGGTACGACCGCCAACCGGTGGAACAGATCCTCGCGGAAGGCGCCGTCGGCGATCATCGATTCGAGGTTCTGAGCTGTGGAGGAGATCACCCGAACATCCACCTTGACGCGCTTCGACCCGCCGACACGCTCAAAGGTCTGGTCCGTCAGGACACGCAGGATCTTGTTCTGTGTCTCGCGCGGCATGTCGCCGACCTCGTCGAGATACAGAACCCCGCGATGCGCCTCCTCGAGCGCGCCGACCTTGCGCTCGACTCCCGGTGGCGTCTCCGTGCCGAACAGCTCGATCTCCATCCGCTCGGGCGTGATAGCTGCGGCGTTGAGCGCGATGAAGGGACCGTCCGCCCGGCTCGAAGCGGCGTGGATCGCCCGCGCCACCATCTCCTTGCCGGAGCCGGAGGGCCCCAGGATCATGACGCGACTGTTGGTCGGCGCGACCCGCTCGATCAGCGTGCGCAGCTGGTTCATCGGATGCGACTTGCCGATGAGCTCCTTGAAGTCGGACGAGCGACGACGAAGCTCCGAGACCTCCCGCTTCAGCTTCGACGTCTCCAGCGCCCGCTCGGCGATGAGGATCAGCCGGTCCGCCTTGAAGGGCTTCTCGATATAGTCGTAGGCGCCGCGCCGGATGGCCGAGACGGCGGTCTCGATATTGCCGTGGCCGGAAATCATCACGACGGGAACCTCGGGATGCTGCGCCTTGATCGCGTCGAGCAGGTCCAGCCCGTCGAGGCGGCTGCCGCGCAGCCAGATATCCAGGAAGACGAGCCGCGGGAGTCGTTCGGCTATCGACTGGAGCGCAGCGTCGGAGTCGCCCGCGGTCCGGGTCTCGTGACCTTCGTCCTCGAGTATTCCCGCCACCAGCTCGCGGATGTCCGCTTCGTCATCGACGATCAGGATGTCCGATGCCATCGGTTCACCAGTCCTTTCTCAGGTGTCGTCCCCGCGCCGCTCGTCCTTCCGGGAAGGCTGAGCCGCGGGCAGAGTTATGCGAACCATGGCGCCATGCGGCTGATCGGGAGCGTCGTCCAGCGCGATGGTGCCGCCATGGTCTTCGATAATCTTGCGCACGATCGCCAGGCCGAGCCCCGTGCCCTTCTCGCGCGTCGTCATGTAGGGCTCGAGCAGCCGATCTCGATCCTCTGTCGGAAATCCGCGGCCATTGTCGATGATATCGATCATGTGCCGATCCGTCCCGGCCTCGGCACGGATAGTGATCTTGCCGCCGCTCGTGCCGGCCGCCTCCAGCGATTCCACGGCGTTCTTCACCAGATTGCCGAAGGCCTGCGAAAGCAGCCGGATGTCGTAGGCGCCGTACATCGGCTCGCTCGGGATTTCAGCGGCGAAGTCGATGCCGTGGTCGCCCATCTCGCGCATGAAGACGGCTTCCCGCAGGGCTTCGCGCAGGTCGATCGTTTCCATGCGTGGCTTGGGCATCCGGGCGAAGGTGGAGAACTCGTCGACCATGCGGCCGATGTCCGAAACCTGCCGCACGATCGTCTCGATGCAGCGGTCGAAGACCTCGCGATCGTCCTCGACCCGCTTGCCGTAGCGGCGGCGAATGCGTTCGGCCGACAGCTGGATGGGCGTCAGCGGATTCTTGATCTCGTGGGCGATCCGCCGTGCCACATCCGCCCAGGCCGAGGTCCGCTGCGCATCCACCAGGTCGGTGATGTCGTCGATGGTGACGACGCTCGACTGGGCGCCTTCCGCCTCGTCCGACGAGGTGATCCGCACGGCGAGCGTGCGCTCGCGCTGGCGGATCCGCAGCTTGACCTCCTCCTGGTACTCCTGCCGATGAGAGGTCATGGCGGCGCCGTGGATCTGGCCGATCTCGGGAAAGACCTCCACCAGTCCGCGCCCAACGACCCTCTCCGATTCGACGGCGAGGATCCGCTGTGCCGACGGATTGAGCATCGACACCGTGCCGTCGCGCTCGATGCCGATCACCCCCACGGTCACGCCTGAAAGAACCGCCTCGATGAACCGGCGCCGTTCGTCGATTACGTCCTTGGCGTGGACGAGTTCCGAGCGCTGGCTGCGCAGCTGCAGGATCATGTTGTTGAAGGTGTTCGACAGCGAACCGACGTCCCCGTCGGAGGCGCGCACCGGAACGGAGACCGCCAGATTACCCTCGCTGACCTCGTCCGCCGCGCCCATCAGTAGCCGGATCGGCCGCACCAGCCGGTCGGCGACGCCGATGCCGGTCCAGATCGCCGAAAGGAGCACGATGAGCATGATGCCGAGATAGAGGATCGCGAACGCGACCTGCAGCCCGAAGCGGTTCGACTGGAGGCTCGAATAC
>DASYHY010000009.1:0-25069 GCA_036252795.1 Aurantimonas sp.
CGACGAAAGCTGGTTCACCTCGAACGCCGCGGCAGTCCGGGTCGGCGAGACCTACGTTCTGGTCCAGGGCGGCTATCGCGGCGGTCACGAGATCGACAACCAGGGCACGATCGACGCGCTCGGCTCGACCCGGACGGAGCCCAACCCGCTCGACTACGACCAGTACGACATCCTCGCCAAGCTTCACCAGCACGTCGAAGGCGGTCATCGCTTCGGCATCACCGGCGAGATCTTCCGGCGTGACGAAGACATCGACACCCGCACGAGTCAGTCGACGAACGGCAACTACCGGGCGGGGAACTATTTCTCGGGGGAGACGGTGGAGCGCGAGCGGCTCGCGCTCACCTACGACTATCTGTCGCCGGACTGGGGCGCCAGCTGGCTGGATGAGGCGTCGGCAGTGCTCTACTACCAGAATGTCGAGCGGCACTCGACGATCGACGCCTATCGATCGACCTCCCTCGTCGGCCCCTATGCGCGCGACAACAGCCTCGCCGAGGAATCCTTCGGCTTCAACGGCCACGTGACGGGCGGCGCGCAGACGGGCATCGTGTCGCACCGGCTGACCTTCGGCACCGAGCTGCGCGCGGCGACGACGACGCAGTACTCGGCCGGCGCGGACAATTGCCGTCGGCCCTATACCGGCGCGTTCTCGGTCTGCACCAACCTGCACACCAACCAGGCCGACACGCCCGAGGTGGACAGCCAGCTGGTCGGCCTGTTCGCCGAGGACGAGATGGGATTCAACGGCGGACGCCTGCGCGTGACCCCGGGTCTGCGCTTCGACTGGTACGAGGAGGCGCCGCAGCTCACTGCCGACTTCGAGCGGAGTTCCGCCTATGCCGGAACGCTGCCGCCGGGTTCGAGCGATACGGCGCTGTCGCCAAAGATCCTCGTCGAATACGACCTCCTGCCCGAGCTGACGGCCTACGCCCAGTGGTCGATGGGCTTCCGCGCCCCCACGGTCTCCGAACTCTACTCGCGCTTCGGCGCGGTCGGCACCTATCTGCGCGCCGGCAATCCGGAGCTGGAGGCAGAGCGCAGCAACGGCTTCGATGTCGGGCTGAAGCTCGAGACCGCCGATTACGGCGCTCACGTCAATGTCTTCCGCACGGAGTACGAGAATTTCATCGACGTGGTGCAGCTGGCGCCTTCCTGCTTCGTCGAGCCGCTGAACTGCAACCGGCTATACCCGCAGGGCGGCATCTCCAGCTATCGCAACATTCCCGATGCCCGCATTTCCGGCGTCGAGCTCGGCGGCCATGTCCGCTTCCTGGACTACTGGACGGCGCGTGGCTCGCTGGCCTACGCCGAAGGGCGGAACCTGACGGACGACACCTATCTCGACTCCGTGCCCCCGCTGACCGCGATCCTCGGTCTCGGCTACGCCCGGCTCGAATGGGGCGGCGAAGTCTCTACCAAGCTGGCCGCACGGCGCGACAAGGTGGATGACGGGTTCGAGGCGCCGGGTTACGGCGTGGTCGACGTGACGGCGTGGTACGCGCCGGAGGCCCTGCCGGGGTTCAAGCTGGCGGGCGGCGTCTTCAACGTCTTCGACAAGACCTACTACGACGCGGTCAACGTGCCGGACAGCCCGTCCCAGCCGGACCTCTATTATTCCGAGTCCGGGCGCTCGTTCAAGCTGAACCTGACCTACCAGTTCTGAACGAAGCGCCCGCCGATCGCGGCCAGCCGGCCAGGCTGCCGCGATCGGCTTCTGGCGTCCCGGAAGCGCTACGCGCGGGGCGGAGCCTCGAACGTCGCCATCTGGCTCGCCCCGCCGAAATCGCGATGGTTTCCGGCGATGTCGGAGCAGGTCACGGCATAGCCGTTGCGGGACGCGACGCCGGCCGCCCACCGGCGAAAGCGCGCGCGGTCCCACTCGAAGCGGTGTTCGGGGTGCCGGAAACGACCCGGGGGAACGCCGAGCAACGCGTTGAACTCGACGTTGGGCGTCGTCACCACCACCGTCTTCGGCTGCATGATGGCGAGAACCGCACGCTCGAGCGCCCCGAGACGTGCCGGATCGACATGCTCGATCGTCTCCACCAGCACGGCACAGTCGAAGCCGGTATATCTCGGCCCGACCTCGATCAGCGATCCCTGGACGAGTTCGACCCGGGCGCGCTCCCCCTCGGGCAGATCGCCGAGCCGGGCGCGCAGGCGCGCCAGCGCCTCGTGCGACAGGTCCACGCCGACGACGCGCTCGATCCGCGGGTCGCTGGCCAGGACCGTCAGGAAATCTCCGTGCCCGCACCCCAGATCCAGCACGCTGCGCGCGCCGGAGGCCGATACGACGCGATGTACGGCCTCGAGCCGCTGCCGGTGGAGCCACGACGTCATCGGCGCAGCCGGGTCGCTCGGCGCCGCCGGAAGACCGGCGGCCGGATCGCCTGTTCGTCCGGCTCCAGGAGAAATCTGTTCAATCGCCACCTTTGCCTGTCCGCGCCGGAGAGTAGCGTGACGCGGCCCCTGCGCAACATCGGGCCTCCATCAACTGCCACAGACGGCTCCGGCCGCCCGCGATCTGTCGGTGAACTGGCCTTGCGTTGCTGCAGTGCTATCTTCGGCTGCAGCAAGTGCCGGGCGGCGGCCGGGAGACGAACGATGCGGTGGCTATGGCTCCTCCTGGGAGGGCTCTCCCTCGCCGCCGGCGCCGCCGGTGCGGTGCTGCCGATCTTGCCCGCGACGCCCTTCCTGCTGCTCAGCGCCTTCGCCTTTTCCCGCGGCTCGCCCCGGCTCGAGGCTTGGCTGGTCGACCATAGATTGTTCGGCCCGCCGATACGCGACTGGCGCAATGGCGGCACGATCGGAAGGCGCGCCAAGCGCATGGCGCTGGCGGTGATGGGGGTCACCTTCGCGGCAAGCTGGCTCTACGGCGTCGGCACGATGGTGCTCGCGATACAGTTCGTCGCCCTCTCCGGCGCCGGGCTGTTCGTGGCGACCCGCCCCGAGCCGCCACGCGTTCCCGCCGAACTGGACAGGACGACGCGGGACGAGCCGTGAGGCGCGCGCCGGCCTTCAGCCGCCCATCGCCCGCATGACGTTGGGGATGGCGGGCAGGGTCAGCAGCACCGTGCAGACCAGCCAGATGCCGGCGACGACGGTGCCGCTCGGCCGCGTTGCCCAGCGCTCGTAGAGGGCGGCGGGGAGGCCGGCGGCCATGAGGGTCAGCGTCGACAGGATCAGCGCGCTGAACATGTAGACGATCTGGCTGTAGGGCGGCAGCCAGCCCGGGTACCAGACTGGATAGAGCAGGAAGACCATCAGCACCCAGGGCGAGAAGATGCCGTTGACGATGGCGACGGCCATGACCGGGACGAGAGCGTTCTTTTCCATCGGTCAGATCACCTGCGACGCCATCGGCGCGAGCCCCAGCCGCACCAGCAGCGCGAGATAGGCGACCCTGAGCGCCATCAGCCAGAGCACGCCGAAGATCATCACCACCGGGTGGGTCAGGATGGCCGGCGTGACATGGCGGACGATCCGCAGGAACGGGTCGGTGATCGCCTTGAAGGAGCGCCAGATGTAGTTGTCCCAGTTCTCCGGCACGAAGATCCCGAGCACGAGGCGACCCATCAGCGTGTAGGCCACCGCCGCCATGATGAAGTTCGGGATGTGGAAGTACCAGTAGGACCAGAAATCGATCATGCGGGAAGACATCCGATATGGCGACAGCCGCGATCTATGGCAGCGGCAATCGCGAAATGAAAGCGGGGCCCGTCGCCGGGCCCCGCTTCGACTGCCGACCAGCCTTGGTCAGGCGGCCTTCTCTTCCATCATGGTCTTGCCGCGCGGAACGCGCAGTTCCTCGATGAAGGCCTGCATCTCCGCCGACGGCTCCTTGGTGAGCCGCGAGACGATGATCATCGTCAGGAAGCCCACCGGCAGCCCGAAGGCAGCGGCGGAGAGGTTCTTGATCCCCCACCAGTTGGCCATCGTCTGGGCGTGCTTGTCGAGCGCCGCCCAGGCTGCTGCCTGCGCCTCCGGTGCGGCCGCCGCATAGGCAGCCTTGAGCTCGGCGAACTGCGCGATCGCCTCTGCCGATGCCGTGGAGAGACCGCTCCACGTCTCGTAGAAGCCGACCGCGCCGTAGCGAGTGCCGAGCAGGTAGTAGAGGCAGATGCCGAAGCCCGCGACCATGCCGGCGATCGCCCCCGGCGTGTTGTTGCGCTTCCACCAGACCCCGAGCACCAGCGCCGGGAAGAGTCCCGCCGCGGCGAGCGAGAACGCCCAGGACACCATGGCCAGGATGTCGCCCGGCTTAGTCGACGCCACATAGGCGGCGCAGAGGGCCACGAGGACGAGCAGCACCCGTGACACCACCAGGCGGCGGGAGGTCGGGGCGTTCTGGTCGATCATCTTGTAGTAGATGTCGTGGCTGAGGGCGTTGGCGATGGCGAGTAGCAGGCCATCGGCCGTCGACAGCGCGGCAGCGAGGCCACCGGCAGCGACGAGACCCGAAATGACGTAAGGCATGCCGGCCATTTCCGGCGTGGCCAGCACGATCATGTCGGGGTTGAGGTTGATGTTGGTGAACCCGATCGTCGTCACGCCCTGGTTCGCGCAGGCTGCCGCGATCGAGGCCGTATCCACTGCGGCAGCGCCGCAGATCTGGACGAGGGCGTTGTCCGCAGCGGCCCACCGCATCATCCAGCCGGCCTTCTCGGCGATGTTCTCCGGCGTCAAGCCGGATGCCATCAGTTCGAGCATCGTCCACTTCGCGAAGGCCGCATAGGCCGGCGCCGTGAAGTAGAGCAGGAAGATGAACAGCAGCGACCATGCGACCGACACGCGGGCTTCACGCACCGAAGGCGTCGTGAAGTAACGCATGAGGACGTGCGGCAGCGATGCCGTGCCGACCATCAGGCAGATGATGAGCAGGAAGTAGTTGAGGGCGTTGTAGCCGCCATGCGAGAAGGGCGTTGCGTGGCCGACCGCCATGCCCTGTGCCTGTTCGAGCGCGGCGATGCCCTGGAGCGCCTCGCCCTGCATCAGCTGCGGGATCGGCACGCCGGTCAGCACCGTGGACATCCAGATGGCCGGGACGAGATAGGCGATGATCAGCACGATGTACTGCGCGACCTGCGTCCAGGTGACGGCGCGCATGCCGCCGAGCATGGAGCAGACCAGGATGCCGGCGAGGCCGACATAGACCGCGACGTTGAAGTCGAGGCCGAGGAAGCGGGCCGAGATGATGCCCGTCGCGTAGATCTGCGCGACCACGTAGGTGAACGAGCAGGAGAACAGCACGACGACGCCGATGAGGCGGGCGAAATTGCCGCCGTACCGCGCCGAGAGGAAGTCCGGGACCGTATAGGCGCCGAATTTGCGCAGATAGGGGGCGACCAGGATCGCCACCAGGACGTAGCCGCCGGTCCAGCCGAGCACGAAGGCGAGGCCGTCGTAGCCGAGCAGGTAGAGCGTGCCGGCCATACCGACGAAGGAGGCGCCGGACATCCAGTCGGCGCCCGTGGCCATGCCGTTGTAGATCGCCGGGACACGGCGGCCAGCTACGTAATACTCGCCGACCTGCATGGTGCGGCTGAGAATGCCGATGATGGCGTAGATGGCGATGGTGAACCCGACGAACATGTAGCCGATGAGGACGTTCGGGACGCCGAGCCAGTTCAGGATCGCCATGAAGATGACGAAGGCGATGAAGCCGCCTGTGTAGATCGCGTAGATGCGACCGATATTGGAGAGGAAGTCTCCCTTGCCGGGCGCGCCGGTTGCAGTGGTATCAGCCATCAAAGCCTCCCCTCACTCTTCGGCGACGTTGTGCTCTTCGTCGATGGTGTTCTGCTTGCTGGCAAACACGAACAGCATGATGACGAAGGCGATCAAGGAACCCTGCGCGGCCATGTAGAAGCCGAGCGGGAAGCCGAAGATGACGATCTCGTTCAGTTGCTCCACGAAAAAGTGGATGAAGTATCCGAAGAAGAACCACAGGCCCAGCATGATGAACATGAGCCTTCGCGTCTTCTTCCAGTAACTGATGCGATCCAGCACAGCCACGCCCGTATTCCTCCCGTTGCGAGCCGCGATCCTCCTCGACCGATCGGCTCTACCAAGTAATATGTCTTTCTTACGATGTTGAGATCTGTACATCACGCAGTGGACGAATCAAGGATTCCGCCACGTAATCTGCAAGTGTTAACACCAATCAGGATTGGTTCCATACGACTTTGGAATAATCAACGGGAGTTCTTGCCTGCGACACTGGCGAAGCCGCGTTTCGCCCTATACCGGTAGTCGCCAAGGACGTCGGTAGCGGGAGGAACGGCGATGGGCATGTTGAAGACTTGGATGCCGGACTTCCTGCGCCGGCCGGAGCGCATCACCACTGCCGCCGGCCTGGCGGATTTCATGGACGCCCGCGCGGCCTTCCTGTCCCAGAAGAGCATCGTGGAATTCTGCCGTGTCAGGGCCGGCGTCTACTGGCAGAAACTCTTCAGCGAGCAGGAGTTTCTGGATGCGCTCGACCAGTCCCGCTGGAACGCCTATCCCGCCTGCTATGCCATGATCGCGGAAATGATCGAGGGAGCGATGCGCGAAGCGGCAGGCTCGCGCCAGCGAGGCCTGCCGGCCGCAATCGAGAAGGTCGCCCGCGCCAGCTTCTCGCGCTACGACGTGCCGCCGGGCCGCGACCCGAGCTATTGGGAAGAAGCCGTCGCCCTCACCCGCGAGCGTCTTGCCAAAACCCAGGCAGGTGCCCCCCGACCCGTGCGCGACCTTGCCAAGCCGCTCGCCCGCAAGGTCTTCGAGGCGGTGCCGATCCACCCGGACCTCCTGACCAACGACTACGACTACATCTTCAACTTCCTGCGGATGAACATCCTGCGGGCGCACGAGGATTTTCTCGACCTCGCCGATCGCGCCGCCATTGCCGACGAGCTGCTCGGCCCCACCCTCTGATCCGCGTCAGCGGAACATGAGGTCGTGCAGCAGTTCCGGGACGGCTTGAAGCCGCCGCACGAGCTGCTTGAGGTCCTTCTGCTGGTCTTTCGCCAGCGCCGCGACCTCGACACGATGGGAAGCCGGAATGCCCGCGTAGATGTCGCGCGTCTGCTGGTCGAGTGCCAGGCGCAGCAGCAGATCGTGGCCTTCCGCCATCGCCAGCATGTCCTGCGCGCCGCCGATGCTGCGCGCCATCAGCCCCTCCAGCCGATCGCGCGTGCTCGCCGCCCGGACCCCGTGGCGGATCGCCAGCGTCCGCGCCGCCGCGACGATCGGGAAAAGCCCGTGCTTCTTGATGTCGAAGCGGCCCTCGTCGAGCTGGATACCGCCGAACAACGTGAACGGGTTGCCCGCGGCGATCTGCTCGCCGAGCAGCTTGGCGAAGGCCGGCTCGGCCTGGCCGCGTGCGAAGGCATGGTCGAGGAAGGCGGTCCCCAGCGCCAGGTCACCGTGGACCGGCCGGAGGTCGAAGACGATGTCGACGTTGAGAAGGTCCTCCGGCCGCGAACGCCGGACCCACTGCTCCACGCGCATGTTCCAGGTCTCCAGACTGCCCCGGAACGCGGCGTTCCGCGCCATGACCCCGCCCCGGCAGTACGGCACGCCGGCAGCGTCCAGCATGGCGGCGAGCCGCTCTCCGAAATCGGCGAACCAGCGATCCTCCGGCCCGTCCGGATCGCCCTTCGCGAAGATCACGGCATTGTCCTGATCCGGCGCAAGCAGGCTTTCGCCGCGGCCGCCCGAGCCGAGGATGAGCACCGCATAGGGCGACGGCGGCGCACCGGTCCCGTCGGCGACCATCGCCTGCTCCGCCAGCACGGCCGCGCGGCGCGTCAGCGCGCAAAGTTCCTCGCTGACGATCGAGGCAACGGTGCGGGCGGCGATCTCCTCCCCGAGAAGCGAGCGCGCCACGCCCGGCAGCGTCGCCCATTCAGCGGCCAGCGCGGCAGCGTCGGGCGCATCCTCGATGGCGTCGTCGAGCTTGATCGCCGAGCCCGCGCGCAGGCGCAGCAGATCGCGCGCCGACAGCATCCCGACGAGGCGACCCTCCTCGCTGCGAACGGCCAGATGGCGCAGTCCGAGCCGGTCCATCCGCCCGATCGCCCGGTACGCGAAGGCGGCCTCGCGCACGCTCGCCAGCGGCCGTGAGGCGATCGTGCCGACGGCCGAAGCCAGCGCGCCTTCCCGCTTGCCGGAAATGTGCCGCAGCATGTCCCGCTCGGTGACGATGCCGTAGACCTCCAGGGGCTCGCCGGGAACGCCGTGCTCGGAGACGAGGACCGAGCCGATCTTGCGCGCCACCATCAGGTCGAGGACCTGGCAGACGAGCTCGCCGGCCGCGACCACGACTGGCGGATGGCTCATGAGGCTGTCGACGCGATGGCGGTACGCATAGGGATCGACAGGCTGGAACGCCGGGGCGCGCGGCCGCGACACCGGCTCCACCCAGCCGGCGCGGTGCCCGGCCTCGAGCGCATGCGAGAGCGAGAGGCAAGCGGTCTCGGCCTCGCCCAGCGTCCGGATTCCCTGCTTGCGCAGCTCCGGTAGCAGCGCGACGAAGATTTCCCCTGCCGCAATGGCGTCCCCCAGTCCCGAATGCCGTCCTTCGACCTTCACGCCGAGCCAGTCGGCGATCATGTCCAGCGAATGCGTCGCCAGATGCGGGTTCACGACCGTGGCGAGCAGGCGGACGCAGAGGGAGCGGGGTTTCTCCCAGGAGATCTCCGCCCGCCGGCACTCGCGCTCGAGAACGGTGAGATCGAAGCCGATCGTATGGCCGACGAGAATGCGGTCGCCGACGAAGTGCTGCAGTCTTGCCCACGCCTCCGGAAACGCCGCCGCGCCTTGGACGTCCGCGTCGGTGATCCCGTGGATCCGCGTCGACGCGGGCGGGATCGGCTCGCCCGAATCGACGAGCAGATCGAGCCGATCGGCCGGCACCACCACGCCGCGTTCGAGGCCCACCGCCCCGATCTGCACGATCCGGGCCTTGCCGGCATCGGGACCGGTGGTCTCGGTATCCACTGCAGCGGCCGCGATCGCGATCAGGGGCGTCGCGGCGGTGATCGTCTTCATGCCACCGCCTTTCGAAAATTGCGGCAGAGCCGGTTCCGTATGCGCCTCGTCCCCGGCAGCAAGTCTTGGAGCACCTGCCGTTCCATCATGGTCGCCGGCCGCCGGCAGGATGCGGCAACGGGAGCGGCGCCGTCTTGACCTGGCGCAAAGCGGTCTGAGGAATCCGGCTCGTCTCGTCCTCGGCTCCCGCGCCGGCTAAGTGTCTGTGTCGCGTCCGAGCAGTTCCAGCGTCGCCTTGTCGGCCTGGCCGTTGAAGAAGCGGTCCAGCGCCCGCCGGAACAGGCTGTTCGCTTCTGCTTCCGCCTCTGCGAACAGCGTCATCGATGAGTGGAACTTCAGATCGTCGGGCGAACCGAAGATGGCGTGCGCCGATCGGTCAGGGACGCCGAGCACCGTCTCGGTGCAGCGCCTGAGGCGCGGCCCCAGCACCGCGTGATCGAGGAATTCACGCGCTTCGTCGAGCGAGGCGAGAGCGTAGAACTGCGCCGTCGGCGAGCGGCCGAGACCGCGCAATTGCGGGAAGACGAACCACATCCAGTGGCTGCGCTTCCGGCCGGCCGCGAGCTCCGACAGGACGGTTGCCATGACCGGGTCCTGCGCGGCGACGAACCGGTCGAGATCGGGAGATGCGCCTTCCATGTCAGGTCTCCTTCTTGGGGCTTCGGCGCCGTTTCGGGGCGGGAGCGTCGGCCAGCTCGATCCAGGCCGGGGCGTGGTCGCTCGCCTTCTCCCATCCCCGCACCTCCCGGTCGACACCGGCGGCGGCCAGTCGCGGGGCGATCCCCGGGCTGAGCAGCAGATGGTCGAGGCGCAGGCCGGCATTGCGGCCGTAGGCGTTCCGCAGATAGTCCCAGAACGTGTAGATCACCGCGTCCGGATGCGTGGCCCGCAGCGCGTCCAGCCAGCCCTGGTCGAGAAGCCCCGCATAGGCTTCACGCACCTCCGGCCGGAACAGCGCGTCGTCCAGCCATCGCTCCGGCTTGTAGACGTCGAGGTCGGTCGGCATGACGTTGTAGTCCCCGGCCAGCACCACCGGCGCGCCGGTCCCGATCAGCATGGCGGCGTGATCGGCGAGGCGCTGGAACCACCTCAGCTTGTAGTCGAATTTCGGCCCCGGTGCTGGGTTGCCGTTGGGCAAATAGAGGCAGCCGATCACGACGCCCCGCACCGCCGCCTCGATGTAGCGGCTCTGCTCGTCCGCGTCCTCGCCCGGCAGCCCCCGCCGCGTCTCCAGCGGTTCGACCCCGCGCGCCAGGATCGCAACGCCGTTCCAGTTGCGCTGCCCGTGCCAGATGGCGCCATAGCCGGCTTTCTCGATGGCGGTGGCCGGGAACTTGCCGTCCGGCGCCTTCAACTCCTGCAGGCAGACGACGTCCGGCTTGGTCTCCTCCAGCCAGCGCAGCAGCACGGCCAACCGCCCGTTGACGCCATTGACGTTGAAGGTCGCGATCCTCACGGGCGGCGCCGTCAGGCCTTCCGCATCCGCGCGAGCCAGCCGATCCCCTCGTCGGTGCCGGCGCGCGGCCGGTACTCGGCCCCGATGAAGCCGTCATAGCCGAGCGCCTCGATCTGGGGCAGCAGCCAGTCATAGGCGATCTCGCCCTCGTCCGGCTCGGCCCGCGACGGCGCCGCCGCGATCTGCACGTGGCCGATCAGCGCAAGGTGCGTCTCGAAGCGGCGCAGCAGGTCCCCCTGCGTGATCTGGGTGTGGTAGCAGTCGAACATGATCTTCAGCTCCGGCCGGCCGAGACGTTCGACGATCGCGGCGGCGTTCTCGATGCCGAGCAGGAAGTAGCCGGGCGCGTCGCGGTGGTTCAGCGGCTCGATCAGCACGGTCATCCGAAGGTCCGCGGCGCGGTCGCAGGCATAGAGCAGATTGGCGTCGAAGGTGGCCGCGGCGCCCTCCACCCCTTGCGACTTCCCAGCCATGACGTGGACTGCGGAGGCGCCGATTGCGGCACCATAGTCGAATGCCTCGTCGATCGCGGCGCGCGCCTCGGCCTCGCGGCCGGGCAGCGCGGCAAGCCCGAAATCGCTGTCGTCGGGCCCTTTGCGCGTGTTGATGCCGAGCATCGGCAGCCCGGTCTCCGCAAGCGCCGCCCGCACCGCGCTGACATCCTGGTCGTAAGGCCAGTGGCACTCGACCGCCGCAAAACCCGCGCGGTGGGCGCTGCGGATCGCATCCGGCAGGTCCATGCCGGTCCACAGGAATCCAAGATTGGCGGAAAAGCGCGGCATCGGCGGGGCTCCAGGACGTGTAGCGGCCCCAAGGGACCGGTTGCCGGCATCGACGGCCGGCGGGCTCACGGGCATCTATAGGCGAAGCCGCAGCCCGAGTGGAGAGCAGGCGCCCGCCCCTTGCAGGGACTGCGCCCGGCGTGCTTTGGCATTCGCCCCATCCGGACTATCATGCGAACCGATGCGCCGGGCAGCGGACCGGCGGCGCGAACATGCGGAGACCATCCATGACAGCCCCGGTTCTCAAAGCCGAACCAGGTGTCGGCCTGCCGGTCTTCGCCGACGTCGTCGCGGCCCGGCGGCGGCTCGACGGCATCGCGCATCGCACGCCCGTGCTGACGTCCCGCTTTGCCGACGAGCGCGCCGGCGGCCAACTCTTCTTCAAGTGCGAGAACCTGCAGCGGGCCGGCGCCTTCAAGTTCCGCGGGGCCTACAACGCCATCGCCGCCCTGCCGATGGACGCGCGGCGGCGTGGCGTCATGGCCTACTCCTCCGGCAACCATGCCCAGGCGATCGCGCTGGCGAGCCGGCTGCTGGACGTCTCCGCGACGATCCTGATGCCGCTCGATTCGCCGGCGATGAAGATGGCCGCGACAAGCGGCTACGGCGCCGAAGTGGTCACCTATGATCGCTATGCCGAGGACCGGGAGACGCTGGCCCGCGAACTCGCCGCCGAGCGCGGGCTGACGCTGATCCCGCCTTACGACCATTTCGAGGTCATCGCCGGCCAGGGCACGGCGGCCGCCGAACTGATCGACGAGACCGGGCCGCTCGACATGCTTCTCGTCTGCCTCGGCGGCGGCGGCCTCCTCTCCGGATCAGCGCTGGCGGCCGCGGCGCTGTCGCCCGGTTGTCAGGTGATCGGCGTCGAGCCGGAGGCGGGCGACGACGGGCGGCAGTCGCTGGCGAAGGGCGAGATCGTCACCATTCCCGTGCCGCACTCGATCGCCGACGGCGCCCTGACCACCCATCTCGGCCATCTCACCTTCCCGATCATCCAGCGCCTGGCGAGTGGCATCGTCGCGGTGTCCGACGACGCGCTTGTCGAGGCGATGCGCTTCTTCGCCGAGCGGATGAAGCTCGTGGTCGAGCCGACCGGCTGCCTTGCCGCGGCCGCCGCCTTCAGCGGCGCGGTTTCCTGCAAGGGCCGCCGGGTCGGCGTGATCGTCAGCGGCGGCAATGTCGATCTGGCGAGCTACGGGCGCTTTCTCACCGGGTGAAGCGCCGGCGCGGGCGCCGGGTAAAGCAAGCGCGTCTGGCTGGTCGCATCGCGGCCACTCGCACGAGTGCCGCCGTTTCGAGGAGTGACGCATGATGTCCGGACCTGCGGCGAAGACTCTGGCGGCCCTGGCCGTCGTCTGCCTTTCGCTCGGAGCGGCAGCAGCCCAGCAGGCATCGGTCTGCACCTCGTCCGTGCGGGGCAATCCCCCCCGCGAGTTGATCCGCTGTCCGGGAGGGCTGCTGATCGAGGCGGAAGCCGCTGCCGACATCACGGTCCGCGCCCCTTCCGCCGACGCCGTACCCACCAGCGTCGCCCTGACCGGACACGCGGTTCTGATCGATCTGACGCCGCCCCGCAGCTTCCAGATCCTGACGCCGCACGCCATCGCCTCGGTGCGCGGCACCATCTACGCCGTCGATGTCGAGGCCGGAACGACAGCGGTATTCGTTGCGCGCGGTCAGGTGCGGGTCTCGGCGCGTCAGGGCCCCGGCGCCGTCACGCTGGGACCTGGCGAGGGTGTCGATGTCCGCCCCGGAGAGCCGCTGGTCGTGCGACGCTGGCCGCAGGAACGCGTCGAGCGGCTCCTCGCCCGTTTCGGGCGATGAGCAAGCGGCGGCCCGCCGGATTTGTCCTGTGGGGCGCCGCCGCCCTCCTTCTCGCCGCAGCCTGGTCCGGCTGGCTGGCCACCGTCCATCTGGCCGGCGAGCGCAGCCTCGTCGATCGGATCGAGGAACCGCTGGTCGATCTCCGTCTGGTCGTCGCGGGGCCGCTGCCGCCGCCCGCCGAGATCATCATCGTCGGCATCGACGACGCGACGGTGGCGTCCGCAGGCGGCTACCCGCTGCCTCGCGACCGGCTTGCCATGCTCGTGCGGAACATCCAAGCCGCCGGCGCCCGCGCGCTTGCCATCGATCTCCTGCTTGTCGATGCGACGACGCCGCAGGACGACGCGGCATTGGCGGAGGCGCTGGCGACCATTCCGACCGTCCTTGCGGCTGCCGGCCGCTTCGAACGCGGAGCGGCGACAGGTTCCGTTCCTGCGACGGCAGACGAGTTGTGGCCCCTGCCCGTGCTCACCGCCGCGGCGTCCGTCGGCTTCGCCAATGTCTCGACCGACGCGGCCGGCACGCCCCGCCACCTTCCCCTGGTCTTCGAGACCTCGCGCGGCCCGATCGCGGGCTTCGCGCTGCAGGCGGTCGGACTGTACGAGGGCACCGACCCGATACTCGGTCGCGAGGCCGTCACCACGGCCCGCTTCCGTGTCCCCTTGGATATCGGCTGGAATCTCCCGATGCGCATCCACGGTCCGACGGGCAGCATCGCGACGATCAGCGCCGCCGACGTACTGGCAGGGGACGGCGCTGCGCTCGCCGGACGGCTTGCCGTCCTCGGCGTCACGGCGACCGCGGTGGGCGACACGTTCTCCACCCCGTTCGATCCGGTCACCCCGGCGTCGAGATCCTGGCGAACGGCATCGCGAACCTTCTGGATGGCACCGGCCTCCTGCGGGACGGCAGGATTCGCCGGGCCGACGCTGCGGCCGCGCTGGTCCTCGCCATCGGCGGTGTCGGACTGGTGTCCCTGCTGCCGCTCACCGCGGGGCTCGCTTCCGCGGCTGGCGCCCTGCTCCTATGGATCGCGGCCACCTTCGTGCTGTTCGATCAAGGTCTCTGGCTGAGCGCCGGACTGCCTGTCGCGGCCGCTCTGCCGCCGATCGGCGTTGCGGTCCTGGCGCGGCAGGTGCACGAGCGCCGCGTGACCCGGGGGCTGGAGGAGGCCGAGCGCGCGCTTCGCCGCTTCCAGCCTCCGGCGCTCGCCCGGCGCATCGGCCATGATCCGCAGTTCCTGCGCGAGCCGGTGGAGCAGCCCGCGGCGATCCTCTTCATCGACCTGTCCGGCTTCACCACCCGAAGCGAGGAGATCGGCGGGCTCCGAACCCAGGGATTCCTCAAGGAATTCCACACCATCGTCGTCGAGGAAACGGCCGCCCGTGACGGCGTGGTGCTCAACTTCATGGGCGATGGCGCGATGGCCGTGTTCGGCGTGCCGGAGGCCGCGCCCGAAACCGCCTCGCAGGCGCTGGCGGCGGCCTTCGCCCTGGCCCGGCAGGTCGGGGCGTGGCTGCGAACGGCGGCCGGCGTATCCGATGGGATCGGCGTCCGTCTGGGCCTCCATTACGGGACGGTGGTTCTGTCGAGGCTTGGCCATGAGGCCCATCAGCAGATCACCGTCAGCGGCGACAACGTCAATGTCGCGAGCCGGCTCATGGAGGTGGCAAAGGTGAAGGGCGCGACTCTTGCGGTGTCGTCGGAGCTTCTCGACGCGCTGGAAGGACCCGGCCGGCTTCTGCGAACCCGACGCGGTGGAACTGGTCGAGATCCGCGGCAGACGGCAGCCGGTCACTGTCGCCCTCTGGCTTGGCCGACTCCGAACTTTTGAGGACGCGCACGTCTGACAGCGGTCGGCCGGACGTGAAGCGGTGCCGTGGGGACCCTATCTAGCAGCAACCAGGGCTCGACCATTCGTCCCGCCGTCCCCGACAAGGAAACGCCGCCTGTCCCAATCCGACGTTCCCCGCCACGTCGTCCTGCTGGGCGCTGGCCACGCCCACGTCGCCGTGCTGAAGGCCTTCGGCGACCGGCCGATGCCGGGCGTGCGGCTGACGCTGGTGACGCGCGACGTCCGCACGCCCTATTCCGGCATGCTGCCGGGCTTCGTGGCCGGCCTCTATGCCTATGACGACCTGCTGATCGATGCGGCCGGCCTGGCGCGTTACGCCGGTGCCACGCTGATCCATGGCGAAGCGACCGGTCTCGATCCCGAAGCCCGCATCCTCGCGATCGGCGACCGGGAGGAACTCGGCTACGATGTCCTTTCGATCGATATCGGCTCGGTGCCGAACCACCGCCCGGGCGCAGCAGGCATCCCGGTCAAGCCGATCGGCGACTTCGTCGATCGGCTCGACACGCTGGTCGCGGCATACGCCGCAGCCAGCGCCGACTTCACGGTCGCCATCGTCGGTACCGGACCGGCCGGCGTGGAACTCGCCTTTGCCCTTCAAAGGCGGCTCGAAGGTGCGGGCCGGAAAGCGGCGATCACCCTCGTCGGCCGCGACCCGCAGATCCTGATGGAGCGCAGCCCCCGGACCCGCCGACGCCTGACGCTCACCCTCGCACGCCAGGGCGTCCGGCTGGAGAACCGCTTCGACGTGACGGGCTTCGAGGGCACCGAGCTCCACGCGGCCGACGGGCGCCGGATCAGCGCCGATGCCGTGCTCTGGGCGACGGAGAGTGCTGCGGCGCCGTGGCTGCGGGATAGGGGTCTCGCGCTCGACCCCGGCGGCTTCGTCGCCGTGGGCGCCACGCTCCGCTCGCTCTCTCACCCGTCGGTCTTCGCGGCCGGAGACATCGCGGCCCTGCCCGACCCGCGCCCGAAGGCAGGGGTCTTCGCGGTCCGGCAGGGGCCCGTTCTGGCCCGCAACATCAGGCATGCGCTGGAAGGCTCGCCGCTCGAGCCGTACCGGCCACAGCGCCAGTGGCTGACGCTGCTGTCGACCGGCGACGGGCGCGCCGTCGCCGACAAATGGGGTCTCAGCGCGGAGGGGCGCTGGGTCTGGCGCTGGAAGGACTGGAACGATCGCCGCTTCGTCGACGCCTACAACGAAGTCGCCCGTCGCGCAGCGATTTGAACTCCCCGCTCCACCTACTCGACGGCGATGCCGGGTGCGGTCGACAGCGCGATGATCGGCGCGGCGCCAAGATGACGATCGATCAGTTCGGTGACGTAGGCATCCCGTTCGCGACCGGTGCGGCCACCCATGACGACGACGAGGATGCGCTTTCCGCGCCGCGTCGCGGTGGCGACGAGGTGGAACCCGGAGTCGCGTATGTAACCGGTCTTCAGGCCGTCGACGCCCGGCACCTTGCCGAGCAGCTTGTTGGTGGCGTTGTATCGCTGGCCGCCATATTCGAACGAGGTGCGGCTGAACATCGGCGCATGGGCGGGAAACCGCGTGAGCAGCGCCCGCGCCATGGTCGCCATGTCGCGGGCCGTCGAG
Source organism: Aurantimonas sp. (assembly GCA_036252795.1). Lineage (GTDB taxonomy): Bacteria > Pseudomonadota > Alphaproteobacteria > Rhizobiales > Rhizobiaceae > Aurantimonas. The sequence goes on from DASYHY010000009.1 coordinate 16,554, forward strand.
ATCTGCCGCGGATCCGGCAGGCCGGAAGCATTGGCGAAGCGCGTGTGCCGCATGCCAAGCGCGCGGGCCCTGGCGGTCATGGCGGCTGCGAAGGCCGGTTCCGTGCCGGCGAGGTTCTCGGCGATCGTCGTCGCCACGTCGTTCGCCGATTTCACCGCCAGCGCCTGCGCCGCGTCCACGACGCGGATCGTCGACCCCGCCTTCAGACCGAGCTTCGAGGGAACCTGCGCGGCGGCATTCTCGCTGACCAGCAACTCGCTGCCGAGCGACAGCTTCCCGCTCTCGACCGTCTCGAACAGCAGATAGAGCGTCATCATCTTGGTCAGCGAAGCCGGATAGCGCAGCCCGTCCGCCGCGTCCTCATAGAGCGTGCGGCCGCTCCGATAGTCGAGCACCAGGGTCGAGGCACCGCGGATTTCCGGCTCGCCGAGGACGACGTCGGGCGCCGAGGTGCGGGCGTAGGGCAGCAATCCGGCCGAGGTGAGCTCGGTCGACTGACACGCCGCGAGCGTCAGGGCCAGAAGGCCTGCCAGTACCGGCCTCAACCTGTCGAACGAGCAGAACCGGCGGAAGCGGTCTGTGGTCACGGGGCGAACCTCGTTGTGGTTTCAATGAGCTAGGCGCGCCCGGCTTGGCCTGTCAAATTAGCGGCGACCCCTTCAGGCTTGCTTAACGCCGGGTGTGCCTCAGCGGGCACAGGCCGCATCGCCCGTCCCTGTTCCGCTGTCCGGACCGCGCACCGCGCAGTCGCAGCCGCACGATGCATTGCTGCAGCGCACCACCTATGCTGCGGCGAGCGACGCGATTCGCTTGGCCGGCCTGGCCCGGCGGCGGTCGAAGCACTTTCCCAGGACACCGATCGAGCCTGCCATGACAGAACAAGCCTTCATCCTCACGCTCTCATCGAAGGACCAGCCGGGCATCGTCGCCGCGGTGACGACCGAACTGGCCGATGCCGGTGCGAACATCGCCGAAAGCGCCCAGTTCTGGGACCGCCAGAGCGGCCGCTTCTTCCTGCGGATCGCCTTCACCGCGCCTGGGGCCACCACGCGCGACGCGCTGGAGCGGCAACTGGCGCCGGCCGTCTCGCGCTTCGACCTGAAGACGATGATCACCGATCTGGCGCGGGTGCCGAAGATCGTCCTGATGGTCTCGAAATTCGACCACGCGCTGCTACATCTGCTCTACCAGATCCGCGTCGGCTGGCTGCGGGCCGAGGTCGTGGCGATCGTGTCGAACCACGCCGACTCCGGCCGCACCGCGGAACACGAGGGCGTGCCGTTCCATCACTGGCCGGTGACGCGCGAGACGAAGGCGGAGCAGGAGGAAAAACTGCTGACGCTGGTGCGCGAGAGCGACGCCGATCTCGTCGTGCTTGCCCGCTACATGCAGGTCCTGTCGGACAACCTCTCCCGGCGCCTTTCCGGCAAGATCATCAACATCCACCACTCCTTCCTGCCGAGCTTCAAGGGCGCCAAGCCCTATCACCAGGCGCATGAGCGGGGGGTCAAGCTGATCGGCGCGACGGCGCACTACGTCACCGCCGACCTCGACGAAGGACCGATCATCGAGCAGGAAACCGAGCGGGTGACGCACGCGCTGTCGCCGGACGATCTGGTGGCGGTCGGCCGGGACGTCGAGAGCCGCGTCCTCGCCCGCGCCGTCAAGATGCACCTGGAGCAGCGGGTGATGATCAACGGCCACCGGACGGTGGTGTTTCAGTAGAAGCCCGGCGGCGAATGCTCAGGCGACCGGCGCCGTCTGTGCCGGCGCCTCGCCCGGCTGCAGCGCGAAGACGTCGTGCGGCGAGAAATGCAGGTCGACGACCGTGCCCCGCGTCGGCGGCGGCATGGTCGGGCGGTTGAACGTGTCGGCGAGGATGGTGCCGCCGGCGACGGAGAGCTTGAGCCGCACCACCGACCCGAGGAAATGCGCGTCCTCGACCCGGCCGCTCAGGCAATTGACCCGCTCCGGCGACGGCTCGAGCTTCACCGCCTCCGGCCGCAACGCCAGGGTCACCGGCGAGCCGGCAGGGCCGGGGCTCGGCTCGGCAAGCGCCACGGCCCGGCCGTCCACCGTGACGCTGCCGCCGCCCGCCCTCACCCCCTCGATCAGGCTGAGCGTGCCGACAAAGCCGGCGACGAAGCGGTTGTTGGGCCGGTTGTAGATGTCGAACGGCGCCCCGTACTGCTCGATCCGGCCCTCGCTCATCACCACGATGCGGTCGGACATCGACAGCGCTTCCTCCTGGTCGTGGGTGACGAAGATCGTCGTGATCCCCAGCTCGCGCTGCAGCGCGCGGATTTCCTCGCGCAGCGACAGGCGGATCTTGGCATCGAGCGCCGAGAGCGGCTCGTCCAGCAGCAGCACCCGTGGGCTGGGGGCCAGCGCCCGCGCCAGCGCGACGCGCTGCTGCTGCCCGCCGGACAGCTGGTAGGGATAACGGTCGGCGAGATGCGGCAGCTTGATCAGCTGCAGCATCTCCTCCACCCGCGACGCGATCTCGCGCCTGGGCCGCCCCGCGACCTTCAGCCCGAAGGCGACGTTGTCGGCCACCGAGAGGTTGGGAAACAGCGCATAGGCCTGGAAGACCATGCCGATCCGCCGGCGGTTCGGCTGCTGGTGCGTGACGTCCTCGCCATCGATCCGGATCGTGCCGGTGCTCGGCGTCTCGAAGCCCGCCACCATCCGGAGCATCGTCGTCTTGCCGCAACCGGACGGCCCCAGGAACGACACGAACTCGCCCTTGTGGATGGCGAGATCGAAGCCTTGCACGACCGTATTCGGGCCGAAGCTCTTGGTGACGCCGGAAATGTCGAGAAAGCTCATCGGGCGGCACGCCTGGAGAGGGTGAACAGGAAACGGGGTGATCGGCGCCGACCCGGCGCCCTGCGGCCGGACAGCTGGATCAGCACCATGCAGGCCCAGGTGATGGCGAAGGCAATGACCGCCAGCGCCGCGGGCTCGTAGGCCCGGTTGGCGCCGACCAGCGCGAGATAGGGGCCGAAGGCCGGGCGGTTGAGCAGGCTCGCCAGCACGAACTCGCCGATGACAATCGCGAAGGTGAGGAAGGCACCGGACAGGACGGCGGCGCGGACATTCGGCAGGATGACCCGGAAGAGGATGGTCGCCCGCTTCGCCCCGAGGCTTTCGGCGGCCTCGGTCAGCGTGCGGATGTCGATCGCGGCCATCCCGGTGTCGACCGCACGGAACATGTAGGGCAGCGACAGGACGACGTAGCCGAACACCAGAAGCAGGTTGGTGCCGCTCGCGCTGCCGGTGAAGGGCAGGAACGAGGAGGAGTTGTAGATGCGCAGATAGCCGAAGACGAGGACGATCGGCGGGATCACCAGCGGCAGCAGCGTGATGAACTCGACGACGGGCCGCAGCTTCGGGAACCTCAGCCGCACCCAGTAGGCGGTCGGCACGACCAGCAGCGCCCCCAGAACGATGGTCGCCAGCGCCGCGACGATGGAGAAGGTGAAGGTGTCGCGGAAGCGCGGATCGGCGAAGACCACGCGATAGGCCTCGAAGCTCCAGATGCCGCGCAGCATCGACAGCGAGAACTCGAAGGTCGCGACCAGCGGCAGCAGGAAGTACAAGGCGCCGAGCATGACGACCGCGAAGGGACCGACGGTCGAGGCCTTCATCGCTGCCACCGCTCGGCGCGCGCCCGCAGCCACAGATAGAGAACGTTGGAAAGACCGGTGACGACGATCATCCCGAAGGCCAGCGCATAGCCGAGATTGGGATTGTAGAGGACGTCTCCGCGGATCTGCGCATAGAGCAGGATCGGCACGATGTTCAGCGACGAGCCGGTCAGCGCATAGGCGGTGGCGATCGCCCCGAAGGCGTTGGCGAACAGGAGCAGGAAACAGCCGAGGATAGAGGGCGCCAGCACCGGCAGCCCGACCATGCGCCAGTACTGCCAGCTCGAGGCGCCGAGCATCGACGATGCCTCGCGCCACTCCTTCTTCAGCCCGTCCAGCGCCGGCGCGATGATCAGCACCATCAGCGGGATCTGGAAGTAGAGATAGGTGATCGTCAGCCCCCAGAACGACAGGAGGTTGAACCCGAGCCGGTAGATGTTGATGCCGAAGCTCTCGTTCAGGAAGACGGTGACGAGGCCGAGGCGGCCGAGCGTGGCGAGGAACGCGAAGGCGAGCGGTATTCCCGCGAAATTCGACGCCACTCCGGAGAAGGTGACGATCGTCGGCCGGATCCAGGCGGGCAGCCCGCCATGGACGATCGCATAGGCGATGAAAAAGCCGATGAGCGCGCCGAGCGCCGCAGAGGCGACGCTGATCCTGATCGATATCCAGTAGGCCGCCATGATCTGCGGCGTGAACAGGCCCTGGATGTTCGCCAGCGTCAGGGCGCCGCTCGGATCCTGGAAGGCGCCGAAGATCAGGTAGACGGTCGGACCAATGAGGAAGAGCAGCGCGAACAGGAAGAACGGGACCAGGCCGAGCCAGGCGAGCGGCACCGGCGCCCGCTTGGCCGGTGGCCCCGCGGCCGGCACGGAGCGCGCATCCGGCAGAACTCCGTCGACGACTGACGCCATGCTTCCCCGCTCCGGCCCCCTTGCAGGGGGGACCGCCGCGAGGCGGCGGTCCCCGTGTTCAGACCGATCTTACTGGACGGTGGCGCCGACGACGGAGTCCCACTGGCCGGTGATGGCCGTCTTGGCGGCATCCTGGTCTTCCAGGCTCGGGAACTTCGCCTTGTCGTAGGCGGCCGCGGGCGGCAGCGCGTCGAGCAGGTCCTGCGGGATCTTGCCGGCGGCCGACATGGCGTTGAAGCGGATCGGGTGGCAGTAGCCCTTGAGCCATGTCAGCTGGCCCTCGTCCGAATAGAGATGCTCCATCCAGAGCTTGGCGGCGTTCGGGTGCGGCGCGAAGGCGCTGATCGCCTGGACGTAGACGCCGGCGACGACGCCGGAGTTCGGCACCACGACCTCCGTCGGCGGGTTGTCGCCCAGCGTGTCGCGCGAAGCGAGCGCGTTGTAGTCCCAGTGGATCAGCACCGGGGTCGTGCCCTGCGCCAGCGTCGCAGTCGAGCCGACCACCGGCACGAAGTTGCCGGCCTCGTTGAGCCGCTTGAAGAAGTCGAGCCCGGCCTCACCGACCGCCGCACCGTCGCCATCCGGCTGGGAAGCAAGACCCGCCGCGTAGACCGACTGGATGGCTTGCGCCGACGAGCGCGGATCGCCCGCAAGCGCGACGGCGTTGGCGTATTCGGGCTTGAGGAGATCATCCCAATCCTGCGGGACCTCGTCGACGATGTCCTTGTTCACCTGGAAGGCGAGGACGCCGTAGTAGTCGCCATACCAGTGGCCGTCCGGATCCTTGGCGTCGTCCGGAATCTCGTCCCAGGTGGCGACCTTGTAGGGCATCAGCAGGCCTTCGGCCTGCGCGGCCGGACCGAAGGACAGCCCGACGTCGATGACGTCCGGCGCCTGCGGGCCGGTGTTGCCCTGGTTCGCCTTGATCGCCTCGATCTCGTCGCCCGAGCCGGCGTTCGGGTTGAGCTCGTTCACCTCGATCCCGTACTTCTCCTTGAAGCTCGCGATCATCTCGCCGTAATTGCACCAGTCGTGCGGCAGGGCGATCGTCGTCAGCTGGCCCTCTTCCTTGGCTGCGGCGACGAGTTCGTCCATCGACATCGTCGCGCCGTCCGCCTGGGCGAAGGCCGCGCTGGTGGAAAGCGACAGGATGGCGGTCAAAGCCGCGATGCGCTTGCAAGACCTGTTCATATGAAAACCCCTCTCTGGCCTTCCGCCGGGACGGGCGAAGGCGATAAACCCATTCGTCTCACTCGGAGCGCCGGTGCGGTAGCATCGGCACATGACACTTCGATGTCGTCTTCCCGCCACATTCCGGCGGGACGTGCTCCAAGCGCTTCATGCCATCCGTCATCAATCCGATATTAATCGCCGTTAAGTCCTCGCCGGGCAAGAGCAGGAACCACCATGACCGGACTGTCCGCCTTCTCGGCTCCCGGCCGCTTCTATCGCGGCAATATCCACACCCATTCCGATCGCTCCGACGGCGTGCTTTCGCCGCAGGCCGTCTGCCTCCACTACGAAGAGGCGGGCTACGATTTCCTCTGCCTGTCGGACCATTTCCTGGAGCGCTTCGGCTTCCCCGTCACCGACACGACAGCCTTCCGCAGCAACCGCCTGACCACGATCCACGGCGCCGAAATCCACGCGCCGAAGAACAGCCACGGCGAGATATGGCACCTGCTGGCCTGCGGCCTGCCGCTGGATTTCGCGCCGCTCGACGCGGGCGAGGACGCGGTGGCGCTGGCTAATCGGGCCGTGGCCGCCGGTGCCTTCCTCGGAATCGCGCACCCGCAATGGTCGTCGCTGACGATCGAGGACGGGCGGCAGATGGCGGGCATCGCCCATGCGGTCGAGATCTGGAACACGGGCTGCGACGTCGAATGCGCTCACGGCGACGGCACGACGCTCCTCGACGCGCTGCTCAACGAGGGCCATCGCCTCACCGGCTACGCCGCCGACGATGCTCATTTCAGGCTCACCGACTACAATGGCGGCTGGATGATGGTGAAGGCCGAGGCAAACGAGCCGGACGCGCTCCTGGCCGCGATGAAGGCCGGCGCCTACTACTCGACGCAGGGTCCTCGGATCGTCGATCTCGCCGGCGAGGCCGACCATCTTCACGTCGCGACGTCGCCTGTCGTGACCATGTCGCTGGTCGGGCGCGGCTCGCGGGCGGAGCGCGTCACCGGCCGCCAGATGACCCGAGGGACCCTGCCGCTCGTACGCTTCGCGGGCGACTGGTGCCGCGTGGTCGTGACCGACGCCGCGGGCCACCGCGCCTGGTCGAACCCGATCTGGCTCTGATGCGCTGCAGGCGGATCGGCCGGTGCTGGGCAAATGGGTCCGGCATCCCTATGGTCCGCCCGCCGTCGCCGGGAGACCCTGTCGATTTCGCCGCCACCGCCCTTCCCTCTCCCCGTCCGTGACCTGACCCATGCGCGCAGCCATCTACTTCACGCCGCCTGCCGGCGCTCCCCTGACCCGCGCGGCGGCGGAATGGCTGGGGCGCAGCGCGTTCGACGGCGAGCCGACGCGGCCAGGCGACGACTGGCTCGACCCGCTCGTCGAGGCGCCGGCGCGCTACGGCTTCCACGCAACGGTGAAGGCACCGTTCCGTCTCGCCGACGACGTCGACCTCGTCGATCTCGATGCCCGCCTCGCCGCCTTCTGCGACTCGCGAGAGAACGTGAGCGTCGAGCAGCTCGTCATCGCGCGGCTGGGTTCGTTCTTCGCCCTCGTTCCGGAGGCGCAGCCGGCAGCCCTTTCAGAGCTCGCCGATGCGGTCGTGCGGACCTTCGAGCCGCTGCGGGCGCCGACGAGCGAGGCGGAAATCCGACGGCGCAATCCGGAGCGGCTCACCGAGCGCCAGCGCGAACAGCTGGAGCAATGGGGCTACCCCTATGTCTTCGACGATTTCCGCTTTCACATGACGCTGACGGGCTCGGTCGAGCCGAAGGACGCGGCCGCGGTCGAGGCCAGGATGCGCGCCCATTTCGACGGCCTTGACGGCGCGCCTCTGGCCATCGACCGGCTGGCCGTGTTCGTCGAGCCGGAGCGTGGCACCCCCTTCCGCCTGCATTCGATGCACCCGTTCGCTGCCCCGCAGAGGCCCGCCTGACATGCGCGAGACCATCCTCACCAATGCCCGCATCGTCCTGCCGCAGGAAGTGGTCGAGGGTCACGTCGTGATCCGAGACGGACGCATCGCTTTCATCGGCGATGGACCGGCCTCGGGCGAGGACATGGGGGGCGACACGCTGATCCCCGGCCTCGTCGAACTCCATACCGATCATATCGAGGGCCATTATCTGCCGCGTCCGAAGGTCGTTTGGAACAAGCGGGCGGCAATCCAGGCGCACGACGCCCAGATCGCCACGTCCGGCATAACCACCGTGTTCGACGCGCTGCGGGTCGGCACCGACGAGAACACCTTCCTGACCGCCGACGACATGGCGGACATGGCCGACGCGATCGCCGCCTCCGTGCGAGAGGGGCGGCTGCGGGCCGACCACTTCATCCATCTTCGCTGCGAGGTGTCGGCAGGCGACGCCGTGGACGGCTTCGCCAAGCTGGCGGACAATCCACTCCTGCGGCTGGTCTCGCTCATGGACCACGCGCCCGGCCAGCGGCAATTCGCCGATCTCGGCGCCTACAGGGCGTACTACCAGCAGAAGCTGCGTCTCTCGGACGCCGAATTCGAGGCCTTCAGCCGGAAGCGGATGGCGGAATCGGAGACCCACGCGCCGTCGAGCCGCCGGGAGATCGCCGCGGCCTGCCAGGTTCGGGGGATCGCGGTCGCCTCGCATGACGACGCCACCCTTGCCCATGTCGAGGAGGCGGTGGCGCTCGGCACAAGTGTGGCCGAGTTCCCCACCACGGCGGAAGCGGCCGAGGCCTCCCGCGCCGCCGGCCTGCATGTGCTGATGGGCGCACCCAACATCGTGCGCGG
>DASYHY010000010.1:0-10142 GCA_036252795.1 Aurantimonas sp.
CGACATCGACGGCGCAGCGAGCCCTCCCGCGGCGCTGACTCTCTTCGGCCATTACCTGGAATGGAACGAGTTGGCGGCCGCGCGCAGCGGGGGACGGTTCCACCATGCATGGCTGCTGCAGGGGCCGAACGGCATCGGCAAGGCCACCGCCGCTTTCGCCTTCGCCCGGACGATCCTCGGCGCACGGCAGGAGGAAGGCGGCGGCGCGACGATGTCCTTTCCCGCCGACGATCCGGTCGTGCGGCAGATCGCCCAGGGCGTTCATCCCGGCCTGATCCACATCGTGCGCCCCGCCAACGAGCGAACCGGCGGCTTCCGAACCCAGATCACCGTGGATGAAGTACGCCGACTAAACAAATTCTTTCACGCTACCGCTTCCGGCTCGGGCTGGCGCGTCGCGCTGATCGACCCGGCGGACGACATGAACCGCAGCGCCGCCAACGCGCTCCTGAAGATCCTGGAAGAGCCGCCGCCGCGCTCGACTTTCCTGATCACCAGCCATGCGCCGGGGCGTCTCCTGCCGACGATCCGGTCCCGCTGCCGGCTGCTGCGTTTCGACCCGCTCGAGGCGCAGGACCTGGCCGCGGCGGTCGGTGCCAGTAGACCGGGAACGGATGCCGAAGCCGTCGCTGCGGCCGTGCCGCTTGCGGAAGGCAGCGTGCGGCGGGCGCTGATGCTCATCGCCAGCGGCGGGATCGAGATCAACCAGACGCTGGCGACGCTCCTCGCGGCGGATCGGCCGGACTGGAACGCGATCCACGCGCTGGCGGACGCGCTGACGCTGAAAGGGCGGGAAGCTGCCTACGATCTCCTTCTGGCCGCCTTGCTGTCGGCGGTCGCCGCCGCGAGCGAGGCGCGCCTCGAGGCCGGCGACGGGGAGGGGGCCGCGATGCTGGCGGCGCTGTGGCAGGCGGAATCGGTTAGGCTGCGCGAGGCCGCGGCGTACAATCTGGACCGCAAGCAGACCCTGCTGACGCTCTTCGACGGCTTCTACGCCGAGCGTGCCCTCCGCGCCGCCTGAATGGCAGGCACGAGAGGAAACGGGCGCTGATTGAGCAGCCCGGCCATATGCTCTATGTCGGCGGGAATGCCGCCTCACGCTCGATGAAAGCCCGATGGCCGAACGCTTCTATCTGACGACACCGATCTTCTACCCGAACGGCGCGCCGCATATCGGCCATGCCTATACGGCTATCGCCACCGACGTTCTCGCCCGCTTCAAGCGGCTCGACGGCTATGACGTCTTCTTCCTGTCCGGCACGGACGAGCACGGGCAGAAGATGCAGCAGACCGCCGAGAAGGAGGGTGTGACGCCGCTGGAACTGGCCGACCGGAACGCCGCTGTCTTCCAGCGGATGCTGGCATCGCTGAACTGCTCGAACGACGACTTCATCCGGACCACCGAAGCCCGCCATGCCGAAGCCTCCGCCGCGATCTGGAAGCGGATGGAAGCCGCCGGCGACATCTATCTCGATCACTACAAGGGCTGGTACTCCGTCCGCCAGGAGGCCTATTTCGACGAGTCCGAGACGACTGTCGGCGAGGACGGGGTGCGCCGGGAGCCGCTCGGTTCGCCCGTGGAATGGAACGAGGAAGCCAGCTACTTCTTCAAGCTGTCGGCCTTCGCCGACCGGCTTCTCGCTCATTTCGAGGCCAACCCGGATTTCATCGGCCCGGCCGAGCGACGCAACGAGGTGCTGTCCTTCGTCCGTTCCGGCCTGAAGGACCTGTCGATCTCGCGCACGACCTTCGACTGGGGCATTCCCGTTCCGGGCGACGAGAAGCATGTGATGTACGTGTGGGTGGATGCCCTCACCAATTACCTGACGGCGACCGGCTTCCCCGGGGAGGGCGATCGCACCGCCTTCTGGCCCGCCGATCTGCACGTCATCGGCAAGGACATCGTCCGCTTCCATACGGTCTACTGGCCGGCCTTCCTGATGTCGGCGGGCCTGCCGCTGCCGCGCCGGGTGTTCGCGCACGGCTTCCTGTTCAACCGCGGGGAGAAGATGTCGAAGTCGGTCGGCAACGTCATCGACCCGTTTGCGCTCATCGACGTCTATGGGCTGGACCGGCTGCGCTATTTCCTGCTTCGCGAGGTCCCTTTCGGACAGGACGGCAACTATTCGCATGAGGCCATCGTCAACCGCACGAACTCCGAGCTCGCCAATGACCTCGGCAATCTCGCCCAGCGCTCGCTGTCGATGATCGCCAAGAACTGCGACGGCAAGGTTCCGCTGCCTCACGGTCTGAGCGAACAGGACGAGGCGATCCTGGCTGCGGCGAAGGATCTGCTGCCCAAGGCGCGGGAAGCGATCGACCGCCAAGAACTGCATGGCGTCCTTGCCGCGATCATCGGCGTGGTCAGTGAAGCCAACCGCTACTTCGCGGGGCAGGAGCCCTGGGCGCTGCGCAAGACCGATCCCGTTCGGATGGCCACCGTCCTCTACGTGACGGCCGAAGTGATCCGCCGCGTCGGGATCCTCCTGCAGCCCTTCGTGCCGGAGAGCGCCGGCAAGCTGCTCGACGCGCTCGGCATCGAGTCCGACGCCCGCAGCTTCACCGAACTGACACCCGACGTGACGCTGCGGCCGGAGATGCCCCTGCCGGCACCGCAACCGGTGTTTCCGCGCTTCGTCGAACAGGAAGCCGAGTCCCGTTGATGGCTTCGCCATTCCTCGTCGACAGCCACTGCCATCTCGATTTCCCGGACTTCGAGGCGGAGCTGGATGCCGTGCTGGCGCGGGCTCGCGGCGAAGGCGTCGGCTTGATGGTGACGATCTCGACCTATGTCTCGCGGATCGACCGGCTGAAGGCGATCGCGCGGGACCATGCGGAAATCTTCGCTTCGGTCGGGACGCATCCTCACAACGCGGCGCTCGAACCGGACACCACGGCAGAGACGCTGGTCCGGCTTAGCCAGGACGAGAAGATCGTCGCGATCGGCGAGGCAGGACTCGACTATTTCTACGACAAGGCGCCGCGCGACGTGCAGGAGAAGGTTTTCCGCACGCATATCGCCGCCGCCCGCGAAACCCGCCTGCCGCTGGTGATCCACTCGCGGGACGCCGACGCCGACATGATCCGCATCCTAGAGGACGAGAGCGGGAAGGGGACCTTCCCCTTCATCCTGCACTGCTTCTCGGCCGGGCGGGCGCTGGCGGAGACCGGCGTCGCCCTGGGTGGGCACGTCTCCTTCTCCGGCATCCTCGCTTTCAAGAACTCCGAGGAGATCCGGGCCATTGCGGCGGACGTGCCGATGGAGCGACTGCTGGTGGAGACCGACGCGCCGTATCTCGCGCCACCGCCGTATCGCGGCAAGCGCAACGAGCCGGCTTACGTCCGCCACACGGCGGAGGTCCTGGCGCAGACGAAAGGCGTCACGCTGGCGGAGATCGCCAGGATGACCTCGGATAATTTCTTCTCGCTCTTCACGAAGGTCCCCGATCCGCGCAGCGCGTAGATCGGCAGGTCAGAAGGACACCGGCAATGGCAGCTGAGAGCCGGCAACGCGTCATCGCTGCGGCAGCAGCCGGCTTCGCGGCCGGTTGACCCGGTCGGGCTCCCGGTCTTGAGCGACATGTTACGCCTGACGATCCTGGGTTGCGCGTCGTCGCCGGGCGTTCCGCGCATCAATGGCGACTGGGGTGCCTGTGATCCAGCCAATCCGAAGAACCGTCGTAGCCGCGCCGGCGCGCTGATCGAGCGCATCGGTACCGGCGGACGCACCACCGTGGCGATCGATTGCGGGCCGGATTTCCGCACGCAGATGCTCCAGGCCGCCGTCACGCGCCTCGATGCCGTCGTCCTGACCCATCCGCACGCCGACCACATTCATGGCATCGACGATCTGCGCGGCTACATGCTCGCGCAGCGGAGCAGGATCCCCGTCTATGCGGACGATCCCACCTACGCCCGCGTCTTCGAGGCGTTCCGCTACTGCTTCGAGACGCCCGCCGGCAGCAACTATCCGCCGATCGCGCGACATGTCCGGATCAATGCAGGCACAGCCTTCGTGATCGAGGGCGCGGGCGGCCCGCTGGAAATTCTGCCGATCCGCCTGCAGCACGGCTCGATCGGCTCACTCGGATTTCGGATCGGCCCCATCGCGTATTGCAGCGACGTCAGCGACTTCCCGGAGGCAGCGGTCTCGGCGCTGAGCGGCGTGAGCCACATCGTCGTGGACGCCCTCCAGTACAAGCCGCATCCCAGCCATCTGACGGTCGATCAGGCACTCGGCTGGATCGCGCGCTTCAGTGCCGAAAGCGCCAGCTTGACCCACATGCATACGCCGCTCGACTACGACACGCTCTGCCGGGAACTACCGCCGCATGTGCGTCCGGCGCATGATGGCCTGGTCATCGAGCGAGCGGTCGAGTGATCAGGCGCCGGGGACATCGCGCGACAAGGCGTGACCGTAAGCCATTCCAGCCTCTGGTTCATCGCGTTGGTTCCATAATCTATCTTATGCCACTTTGATTGGTGGGCGCGTGGGTGGCCCGTCGTGGAAGCCGGGTTATCCTCAAGCCCTTCCCCCGTCGCCAGTTCGCGGCTATGCGGGACGCGCCGCCGTCGCAAGGAGATGCTCATGACGCCCTCTCGCGAGATCGCGCGCCTGATCGAGATCATGGCCGCGCTGCGCCATCCGGTTACCGGCTGCCCGTGGGATCTCGAGCAGGATTTCTCGACGATCGCCCCTTACACGGTCGAGGAAGCATATGAGGTCGCCGATGCGATCGAGCGCAACGACATGGTCGATCTGCGCGAGGAACTGGGCGATCTGCTGCTGCAGGTCGTCTATCACGCCCAACTCGCCGCCGAGGCCGGCAGCTTCGATTTCGCTGATGTCGTCGAGGGCGTCACACGCAAGATGATCCGTCGCCATCCGCATGTCTTCGGCGATGCCGAGGCACGTTCGGCGGGCTCGGCACAGCTGCACTGGGAACGCATCAAGGCCGAGGAACGCGCCGAGAAAGCCGCGCTTCGCCAGGCACCGGGAAGCTCCGAGGCAGCTGCGGACGATGCCGGCACAGCCGGCCGGCTCCACGGCGTGTCGACGGCCTTCCCGGCACTGACCCTGGCTCTGAAGGTTCAGAAACAGGCGGCGGAAGTCGGCTTCGACTGGGACAGCGCCGAGCCGATCATCGCCAAGATCGATGAAGAGCTGGCGGAACTGGCAGAAGCCGTCGATGCCGGAAACGCCGATGCCAGCGAGGCCGAACTGGGAGATCTGCTGTTCAGCGTGGTCAATCTCGCCCGCTTCCACCGGATCGATCCCGAGGTTGCATTGCGGCGGTGCGTCCTGAAGTTCCGGGACCGCTTCGGCTTCATCGAAACCGAGATCGCCGCCGGCGGCCGCACGCTGGAAGAGGCAAGCCTCGAGGAGATGGAAGCGCTATGGGTTGCGGCGAAGACGAGGCCGGCCAGCGCGGCCGGCTAGCGCTTTACCGGCCGGCCAGAGCTGCCAGATCGGCCTGCTTCAGCTCGACGGATTCCCCGCAGCCGCAAGCCGATGTCTGGTTCGGGTTGCGGAAGGTGAAGCCCGACCGCAGCACTGTTTCCTCGTAGTCCATCTCGGTCCCGAGCAGGAACAGCACGGCCTCCGGGGCGACGAAGACCCGCGCGCCGTCATGCTCGATGGCATCCTCGTTGGGCTTGGCTTCCTTGGCCAGGTCGATCGTGTATTCCATGCCCGCGCAGCCGCCCTTCTTGATGCCGACGCGAAGCCCGAGCGCGTCGCCGCCTTGGGCGGCAAGGATCGCCTTGACGCGGTCGGCGGCGGTGTCGGTCATGCTCATCACGGTGAAGCGGCCCATGGCGGCCTCCTTTCGGCAGTCTGCTCTTGACTGATGATAGCAGAAACATGGTTCTTCCGGCGAGACGCCGCAAGCTGGACGCTCCGTCCTTGCCCCGCCGCCTGCCTCCGTCGGGGCGTCATCGAACCCAGAGTTCGCGGGTTGCGAGTTCCACCGCGTGTCCGTCCGGATCGCGGAAATAGAGGCTGTGGCCCCGCCCCTTCGGCCAGGCGATCTCGCTTTCGATCACGACCCCATGCTCCTGGATATGGCGCCGCCACGCATCGACGCTGTCGGCGGGTATGCCGAGCGCGAAGTGGAGCGGGCCATTCCCATCGTGGGGCGGGATGATGCCCCCGGGCGTCTCGATCGGATCGAGCGTCGAGGCGCGCGAGAAGAGGATCAGCACCGTTGAGTCCGGCAGGCCGAAGACGGTGATCCGCTCCTCCTCGAGGATCGCGCCCAGCCCCAGCACGTCGCGATAGAAGCGCTTGGCGCGCCCCATGTCGTCGACATAGAGGCAGGTCTCGAGAAGCCCGGTAAGCGGAGGTGTCATGGTGTGCCCGATGGCTCAGTACCAGCCGACGGCGACCTGGGCTTCCTCGCTCATGCGCTCCGGAGTCCAGGGCGGGTCGAAGACGAGCTCCACCTTCACCTGGCCGACGCCATCAACGGAACTGACCGCATTCTCGACCCAGATCGGCATCTCCCCGGCCACCGGACATCCCGGCGCCGTCAGGGTCATCTCGACGTCGACATTGCGCTCGTCGTCGATGTCGATCTTGTAGATCAGGCCGAGTTCGTAGATGTCCGCCGGGATTTCCGGATCGTAGACCGTCTTCAGCGCCCCGACGATGTCGTCGGTCAGGCGCGTCAGTTCCTCTGCCGGTATCGCCGATTCCGATGCCGGTGCCCCGGATGCCATCGCCATGTTGGCGGCAGCCGTGTCGTCGCCGGCCGCTGCTGCGAGTTTGGTGTCGGCTTCGTCGGTCATGCTATTCATCCTCAGGCGAAAAACCGCCTTGCCTTCTCCAGCGCCTCTGCGAGCCGGTCGATTTCATCGAGCGTATTGTACATACCAAACGATGCCCGGCATGTGGAAGTCGCGCCGAAGCGCTTCAAGAGCGGTTGGGCGCAATGCGTCCCGGCGCGCACCGCCACCCCCTCCCGGTCGATCACCATCGACACGTCGTGGGCGTGGATGCCTTCCAGGTCGAAGGAGACGATGGCGCCCTTCCCCGGCGCCTCGCCGTAGATGCGCAGTGAGTTCACCGCCCGCAGCCGCTCATGTGCGTAGTCGCGCAGGCTCTCCTCGTGCGCGGCGATCGCCTGTCGACCCAACCCCGAGACGTAGTCGAGCGAGGCGCCGAGGCCGATCGCCTGCACGATCGGCGGCGTACCGGCCTCGAAGCGATGTGGCGGCGCGTTGTAGGTCACCATCTCCTCGGTGACCTCGATGATCATCTCACCGCCGCCGTTGAAGGGCCGCATGCGCTCGAGCATGTCGCGCTTGCCGTAAAGGACGCCGATGCCCGTCGGCCCATACAGCTTGTGCCCAGTGAACACATAAAAGTCGCAGTCGAGGTCATGGACGTCCACCGGCAGATGCACGGCGCCCTGGCTGCCGTCGACCAGGACCGGGATGTTCTTCGCGTGCGCCAGCGCCGCGACCGCCTTCACGTCGACCACCGTACCCAGCACGTTCGACATGTGGGTGGTGGCGATCAGCTTGGTGCGCGGCGTGATCGCGCGCTCGAAATCGTCGATGCTGATCGAGCCGTCTTCGGCCACCGGCACGAAGACCAGCTTGGCGCCCTTGCGCTCGCGGATGAAGTGCCACGGCACGATGTTGGAGTGGTGCTCCATGATCGTGAGCACGATCTCGTCGCCCTCCCCGATCTCCTGCATGCCGTAGCCGTAGGCGACCAGGTTGATCGC
The DNA here is from genome assembly GCA_036252795.1 of Aurantimonas sp. Lineage (GTDB taxonomy): Bacteria > Pseudomonadota > Alphaproteobacteria > Rhizobiales > Rhizobiaceae > Aurantimonas. Next base: position 7,734 of record DASYHY010000010.1, read on the forward strand.
CTCGGTCGCCGAACGCGTGAAGACGATTTCCTCGGCACTCGGCGCGTTGAGGAAGCTCGCCACCTTGCCCCGCGCCGCCTCGAACTCCTCGGTGGCGCGATTGGACAGGAAGTGCAGGCCGCGATGGACGTTGGAATAGTCCTCGGCATAGGCCTTCTGGACGGCGTCGAGCATCGCCTTCGGCTTCTGCGCCGAGGCGCCGCTGTCGAGATAGACGAGCTTCTTCCCGTAGACCTCGGTCTGCAGGATCGGGAAGTCGCGGCGAACCGCCTCGACGTCATAGGCAGCGGGCTGCCGGGCGATGGCTTCGGCCTTCATGGACGATGAACTCCAGCTGCGGGTGCGGCGCTTGCCGCGGGAGCGCGGAGGGCCGGCAGGTCCTGCCGCGCCGTCGCGATCGGCGACCCGGTCAATGACTGCGGGCGAGCCATGCGTCGACACGCTGCATCAGCGCATCCTCCACCGCCTCGTCCTCCAGCTCTTCCACCACTTCGGCCACGAACGCCTTCACCAGCAGCGCGCGTGCCTGCTTCTCCGGAATGCCGCGCGACATCAGGTAGAAGAGATGATCCGGGTTGATCTCGCCGGCAGTGGCACCGTGGCCGCACTGCACGTCGTCCGCGAAGATCTCGAGCTCCGGCTTTGCCAGGAACTCGCCTTCGTCGGAGAGAAGCAGCGTGTTGCAGGCCATCTTGGCGTCGGTCTTCTGCGCCTCACGCGCGACCTTGATCATGCCCTGGAAGACGCCGCGGCCACCCGTCACGATGTTGCGGAACGTCTCCGTCGCCGTGGTGCTTTCGAAGGTGTGGCGCAGCGTTGTGGTGACGTCGATATGCTGACCGGCCTCCAGGAGGTTGATGCCCCGGATCTTGATCTCGGCACCTTCGCCCGCCGTCTCCGCATGTACCTCGTAGCGCACCAGCGCGCCGCCGGCGTTCAGCATGAAGAGGGTGAACAGTGCACCCTCGCCGACCCGCACGTTGAGCTGACCGAGATGGGTCGCGGCCGCGCCCTTCTCCTGGTCCACGATCCAGGTGAACCGGGCGCCTGCGCCAATCTCGAGATGCGATACCCCCGTCGACGGCGCGGAAGCGCCCTCGCCTTCCAGCCGTTCCACGATCGTCGCCGTCGCGCCCGCGCCGACCGTGCAGCGCACGAAGCCGTGCGAGCTGCTGCCCGCCCGCGCCCGCACTTCGATCGGCGCCGCCAGAGCCACGCCGCTGTCGACGGCGATGTCCACCGCCGGCGCGCCGAACGCGGCGTTCAGCAGGCGGACCGTGTCGAGGCTGCGGTCGAGATGGTTGGGCGTCGCTTCCCAGTCGGCGGCTTCGCTCGACCGCGTGACGGTCAGGCCGTTGAGCGCGTGGCCTGCCTCTGGCGCATCGAGATCGACGACATGGCTGCCCGCCAGCAACGGCGCGAGGATGCCGCCGGTCGCATCGCCGGCCGGCGCCTCGGTGGCGCCGGTCTGCCGCCCGATCAGGCTGCGCAGGTCGGTGTAGTGCCATGCCTCGATGCGGCGATGCGGAAGCCCCTCACGCCGCAGCGCCTCGACGGCCGCCTTCGACGCGGTCCCGGCATCGCCGCTCTCGGCGATCTCGATCAGGGCAGTCTCTGCCGCCGTTCTCGGTCTCAGCTGATGCACCGTCATGGTCACGCCGCCTCGCCGATGATCTGGCCGTAGCCCTCGTTCTCCAGCTGCAGCGCCAGGTCCTTGTCGCCCGAGCGGATGATCCGGCCCTTGTAGAGGACGTGCACCGTATCCGGGACGATGTAGTCGAGCAGCCGCTGGTAATGGGTGATGACCAGGAAGGCGCGCTCCGGCGAGCGCAGCGCGTTGACGCCGTCGGCGACGATCTTCAGCGCGTCGATGTCGAGGCCGGAATCGGTCTCGTCCATCACGCACAGCTTCGGCTCGAGCAGCGCCATCTGGAGGATTTCCGCGCGCTTCTTCTCGCCGCCGGAGAAGCCGACATTGAGCGGCCGCTTCAGCATGTCCGGGTCGATCTTGAGGTCCGCCGCAGCCGCCTTGACCCGGCGCATGAAGTCAGGCGTCGTCAGGTCGCCCTCGCCGCGCGCCTTGCGCTGCGAGTTGAGCGCCGTCTTCAGGAAGGTCATCGTCGCGACGCCCGGAATTTCCAGCGGGTACTGGAAGGCCAGGAACACGCCGCTGGCGGCCCGCTCGGACGGATCCATCTCCAGGATGGATTCCCCGTTGTAGAGAATGTCGCCTTCGGTGACCTCGTAGTCCTCGTGGCCAGCGATGATATAGGAGAGCGTCGACTTGCCCGAGCCGTTGGGGCCCATGATCGCCGCGACCTCGCCGCTGGCGACCTTGAGGTCGACGCCCCGGAGGATTTCGGTGCCCTCGTCGGCGACGCGGGCGTGAAGGTTCTTGATTTCCAGCAT
>DASYHY010000011.1:0-14284 GCA_036252795.1 Aurantimonas sp.
CACCCGGGCGAATTCAAATGGGAACGGCGGGCGAAATCATCCTGGAATCGCGGGCGACATTACTCGGCTTTCGCAGAGCAGTCGAAAGCCGATTCGACCGGAGTGATAGCGGCGGCTGCTCGCCACGCGCAAGCCAGTACGGCCAACCCGCACGCTGCTGAACTCCAGCGGCCTCGTCGACTCCTTTGCAGGTTCCGGATCTGCAAGTTTTCTGCAAGTTAGCCAGCGCATGCGCCGAGACTATGAGCGCACCCCTATCCAGCCCCGTTTCATCTGGCGCGAAGTCGGACCGTCTGATTATCGCGTTCTTGATCGCCATCTTGGCAGCCAGCATATTTTTCTGGAACGTTCCAGAAGTCGATTTGGTTGTGAGTAGTTGGTTTTTCAGCCCCGGCGAGGGCTTCATCTCGTCCAGCAACTCGAACCTGCAATGGCTTCGGGAAAATTCTCCCTGGGTGCTTGTCGGGGTTGTTCTCGTAATCTTACTCCGCATTCTCCGTGATACCATCAACGGCGCCTTGACCTGGTCACGGGTGCGGAAGCCGATCTGGCTGCTGTCTGGACTAGCTCTTGGGCCGGGCCTGATCGTGAACGGCCTCTTGAAGGAGCACTGGGGCCGACCCCGACCAGTCCATGTCGACGCCTTTGGAGGGGACGCTGTACACCAGATGGTCTGGGTCATCAGCGATTGGTGCGATGGAAACTGTTCGTTTGTGAGCGGAGAGGCTTCCTCGTCAGCCTGGCTCATCGCTGCGGCTCTCGTTACGCCCAAGCCCGTAAGGCTCGCTGCAACGGCAACGACCCTCGTCTATGCTGGCTCGTTATCGCTGAACCGGATCGCCTTCGGTGGACACTTCCTTTCGGATGTTGTCCTCGCCTGGTTGATCTGCGGGCTCGTGTTCGCAGTTCTTTATCGGCTTATTCCAGACACTGCTTATCCGATTCGCTCGAGCGGTAATTACCCAGCAAAGCGGCGTGATGGACCCGACGTCCTTCGGGCTGAAGGCCATCGCAGCATGTGACACCTGTCGAGCCCGGCCGCCGGCGGAAACAGGTGCTCACCGCGGGCGAGACAGATAGCCAAGGCTTGTCGCGCCGTGGTCCCGCAGGCAAGGGCAAGGGTGCGCGATGATGCGCGATGCAGCGACCTACGCACTTAACGGCAGCTATCGATGGGCACGGAGCGACGATGCTGGTCCGTCCGACGGACCTCTGGCCGTAGCGAACTTCCGACCCGCCATTCTCAGGGATCGACAGCTGCGGCCAATGCCGCGCCCAGTTCGGCAATGGCGGCGTTGCGCTCCTCCATCGTCGCGTCTGTCCCGGTGATATAGATTGCAGCCGCGATCGGCTCGCGTTCGGGCGGCCAGATGATAGCGACGATGCCGCGCGTTCCGTGTCCCCCGGCTCCGCTCCGGTCGCCGATCCGCCACTCCTGCGGGATGCCGGCCCGCAGGAGAGGGCCGCCGACTTCGTTGGAGATCAGCCAGGCCGTCAGCCGCTCGCGCGAGGCGGGCGACAAAGCGTCGTTGAGAACGAGCTTGCGCAAGGTGACCGCCATCGCCGCGGGCGTGGTCGTGTCGCGCGGGTCCCCGGGCGTGGCTTCGTTGACATCGGGTTCGTTGCGGTCGAGGCGGGTGGTTCCATCGCCGATGCTGCGGAGAAACGCCGTCACGCCATCGGGACCGCCGATCTCGCCCAGCACCTTGTTCGCGGCGACGTTGTCGCTGGTGCGCATCGTGGCGGCGCACAGATCGCCGAGGCTCATCTGCTGCCCCACCATCGACTGCGTGACAGGCGCGTAGGGGATCAGGTCCGCCTCCCGGATCGGGACGGTCCGATCGATTTCGTTCCCGCCCTCGTCGACCTGACGCAGCAGTGTGCCGCAGGCGAGGACCTTGAAGGTGCTGGCCATGGGAAAGCGCTCATCCGCGTTGTGGAGCCACTGCCGGCCGCTCCCGGTGTCGTGGACGGCAAGCCCGACACGCGCATCGAGGCGCTGCTCGATCTCGCGCGCTTTTACGATCATGTCTGCCTCGGCGGCGTAGGCCGCATGTCCGGCAAGCATGCTGATGGTCGCGCCGAGCAGGAAGCATAGAGCCTTCATCCGAGATCTCCATAAATCAGCCGACCTCTTCGCCAATCCGGTCGACGGGCCACACAGACGCTCGACGCCCTGCTGGAGCAGATCCACGACATCGGAGGGATCGGCGGCACCCGCAGCCATATCGCGCTCCGACCTATCTCGGACAGGGCCACAGCCCTACAAAGTCTGAGGCGAGCCTCCCGGCGATCCGGAAGTGGAGCGATCGGCAGATCGTCGTGCGTTCTGATCCCTCCGCTCGGCTCCCGTCAGGATTTCGAGTCGTGCTGCGGCTTTCCCTTGCGCTTCGTCGAGGCCATGTCGTGGAGTTCCTTCTCGCTCATCGACTCTTCCATCGACTTCGAGGCGCCCTTCAGCTCGCTCTTCTTCTTGTCGCCTCTTTTGGCGGCGAGGGCGGCGCCGGCAGCCATCTGCTGGGACTTCGATTTCGCAGGCATTGCGGTACCTCCTGATCCGTGACGGGGCTCGATCGTCTCGTCCCTCTCAAACTCCGGATCAGCGAGATCGTTCAACGGGCGGGAGGGCGGCTGCCGAAAACGGGAAGCGCGCAACAGGGCGCTGCCTGTTCACGCGGCCGACCGGCGCCGGACCGGGTCATGTCGAGGGGCGATTTCGAGGAACAAGGGTTTGCTGCCGGCGCTTTAGTAGATCACTCAGCAAAGGGAGTTGCCTCATGGCCTCAGCACATCCCGTGACGGATCACGACGAAATCCGCAAATGGGCGGAAAAGCACGGCGGCCGCCCCTCCAAGGTGGACACGGACGGGGAGGGCGGCATTCTGCGGCTTGATTTCCAGGATCAGGACGAGAACCTGACCGAGATCTCGTGGGACGAGTTCTTCGAGATCTTCGAGGAGAGCAAGCTGGCCTTGCTCCTCTCCTCGGAAGGCGAAAGTCGCTTCAACAAGTTCGTCTCGCGCTCGTAAGCCTGCCGGTCCGGCCGCTGCGCCGCAAGCCAGGGCGGCGGCGGGTCGCGCCGCCGCCCTGTCGGCATGTCATCGGCTGGTTCGCCGAGGCCGCCCCGCCTCGCTCAGTCGGCACCCTTGACCGGCAACAACGCGTCCGGCTTCGGCCGGAAGACGCGCTGGACGAAGTACAGCGCGGCGGCGAGCAGGACGCCCGCGAAGTCGGTGACGAGACCCCCTTCGATCATCAGCAGCGCGGCCGCCAGCAGGCCGACCCGGATGAACCACGCAGCGGCGAGGCCGATGAACCAGCCCTGCACCGCGCAGGAGAGCAGGAAAACGCCCACCACCGCGGTGAGTGTCGCCCGGATGATCGCCGGCCACTCGGCGTCCATCAGCAGCGCGCCGTTGTAGAAGAACATGAACGGCACGATGAAGGCCGCGAGCCCCATCTTGAACGAGGTGATGGAGGTCTCCATCGGGTTGGCGCCGGATATGCCGGCCGCGGCATAGCTGGCGAGCGCCACCGGCGGGGTGATCGCCGAGACCACCGCGAAATAGAAGACGAAGAAATGCGCCGTCAGGACCGGCACGCCGAGATTGACGAGGCCGGGCGCCACCACCGCCGCGGCCACCGCATAGGCCGCCGTCGTCGGCATGCCCATTCCGAGCAGGATCGAGATGCACATGGCGAAGAACATCGCCAGGAGCTGCGATGCGTCGGCGATCCCGAGCAGGAGGTTCGAGAAGCGCGACCCGACGCCGGTCAGCGATATCACGCCGACGATGATGCCGGCGCAGGCGCAGACCGCGATGATCTGGATCGACATCACCCCAGCCAGCTCGAAAGCCTTGACGATGGCGCGCGGACCCATCCGGTGCGGCGTCAGCCAGCTCACCACCGCGGCCGACACCGTCGCCAGCGTGCCGGCCCGGATCACCGAATAGCCCATGAAGAGCGCGGCGATCAGGATGATGATCGGAATGAACAGGTAGACCTGGCGCACCAGCTTCTTGAATTTCGGGATCTCGTCCTCGCGCATGCCGCGCATGCCGAGTTTCGCCGCCTCCAGATCCACCATGAAGTAGATCGACACGAAATAGAGGAGCGCCGGGATGATCGCGGCAATGGCGATCTCCTGGTAGGGGATCCCCGTCACCTCGGCCATGATGAAGGCGCCGGCGCCCATGATCGGCGGCATGATCTGGCCGCCGGTCGACGCGGCCGCCTCGACGGAGCCGGCGGTCCGGGCCGGGTAGCCGAGCCGCTTCATCAGCGGGATCGTCAGCGATCCGGTGGCGACGACGTTGCCGGCCGATGTGCCGTTGATCATGCCCATCAGGCCGGATGCGAAGATAGCGACCTTGGCGGGTCCGCCGCGGGCGCGGCCGGCGGCGGCGAAGGCGAAGTTGACGAAATAATCGCCCACCTTGGAAGCCTGCAGGAAGGCGGCGAAGATGATGAAGAGGATGATGTAGGTCGACGAGACCGCCGTCGTCGGGCCGAGAATGCCGGCATCCGTATACAGCTGGCTGAAGAAGCGCGCCCACTCGATCGGCGGCGAGTTGAGGAAGCCCGGCAGATACTGGCCCGTGAAGACATAGAGAAGGAAAAGCATCGCGATCACCACGAGCGCGAGGCCGGCCACCCGCCGGGTCAGCTCCATGATGAGCAGGGTGCCCGCGATGGCTGCGAGCGAAATGCCGATGGGCGCGAAGGGCGTGCCCGTCGAATTGCGCATCAGCGTGCCGTAGATGGTGATGAGATAGGCTGCGACCGCGAAGCCGCAGACCGCGAGCAGCAGGTCGGGCAGCGAGAACCAGGTGCGCGGCCCGCGCTCCATCCATCCAAGGACGATGCCGCCGACGGTCGCGGCGATCAGCGGGACGCCGAAGAGCCAGATTTCGTTGAAGCGGATCCCGGGATCCATGCCGTTCCACATCACGCCGCCGCTGATCTGTTGTCCGAACCAGAGCGCGACGCCGAGCGACCAGACGGCCACGACGAACAGCGCCGCCGCGGCGATGTTGACCGGCTTGGCGAAGCGCCGGTCCTCCTCTTCGAAACGGCTGGCCGAAAACAGCAGGAAGCCGAGCAGCAATGCGCCCGCGATGTGGACGATCCGGAAGTTCCAGGTCTCCATCGGGAGACGCGGCAGAAGCGGCAGGTCGACCAGGCCGCCGGTCATGTCGCGGATCGACAGGCCGTTGAGCGCAGCGATGTGGAAGAAGGCATAGGTCGCGGCGATCGCCGCGATGACGGTGAAGGCACGGCCTTCGAAAAGGCGCCTGTTCGCCTCGACCGGTTCCTCGTCGACTCCCTGGGCGACGACGACGTCGATATCTTCATCGACATCTGCGCGAACCGGCTTGTGCGACTCCACCACCTTCTTTCCTCCCGTGAATCACCGTGCCGCTCAGGGCGGGCGCCGCATTAGCAATCCGGCCGCAGCCGGATTGCAGCTGCGGCCGGATCAGGTCGCGTGGCAGTCGAGCCGCCGTCGTTTTCGGCCGTTTCGGCCGCTGGCTGGTCCCGCGGGATCAGCCGCCGTGGATCATGTCGTCGGCGATATCCGCATTGGCATTTTCCTTGAACCAGCGCGCCGCACCCGGATGCCACTTCAGGACGGTGTTCTTGTTCCAGTGCTCGGGCAGGGTCTCGCTCGCCGAGCTGTGGATGTTCATCATGCGGGCGTTGTCTTCCATCGCGAGGCGGGTCGCCTCGTAGACGAAGCTCTCGGGGAGGTCGCAATTGGCGATCGCGAAGTTCCACATGGCCACCGAGGCCATGTCCTCATCGAGCGACTGGTAGGTGTCGGCCGCCACCGTGTACTCGGCGACCGGGAAGTTCGCTGTCACCGTCGCAAGCTCCTCGTCGCTGAAGCCGACGACGTCGATGTCCGTCTGCACCTCGAGCTGGCTCACCGTCGGGATCGGCACGCCGGCGGCAAAGCCGATCGCGTCGATCAGCCCGTCCTGCAGCTGGCCGCCGAGGTCGTCCCAGCCGCCATTGCGCCGCTCGAAGCTGACGCCCAGCTCCTCGAGCATCGCCGGGAAATAGGTGTCGGCGGACGAGCCCGCCGGGCCGAAGCCGATCACCGAGCCGTCCGGGATCTCCGACAGCGAAGTGATGCCCTCGGATGCCAGAGCCGCCAGGTGGAACGGCGTCTGGTACATCGGGAACATCGCGCAGACATTGTCCATCTGCAGGCCGGGCGCGATCGGGTTGGTGCCCTCCAGCGACTCCTGGGCCGGACCCATCGTGGTCAGGCCGAAGGCGAGATCGCCGGTGTGTACCAGCGCCATGTTCTGCATGGGGCCGCCGGTGACTTCGCCCGCGCCGGTGATGCCGAGTTCTTCCGCCACGAGGTTCGCCCAGCCCGAGCCGTAGACGAAGAACGTGCCGCCCTGCGAGGCGGTACCGACGGTGAAGCTCGACGGCCAGCCGGTCCGGTCGACCTCCTGGGCGCTGGCCGCGCCAGTGGCGACGACGATCGCGGCAACGCTGGAGACTACGAGATGTCGCATGAATATCCTCCCAATAAATATCTTACCGGCAAAGACCCAACGGCCTTGCCGGCTTGGCAGACAAATAACAGTCGTTGCGGCAAAGGTGCAAGCTTGAAGGCGCGGTGCGGCTTTCTGCGCCGGCCAAGGCAAATGTTGAGAACGTCTCGGGCGGGACGGCTGGCCGTGCCCGGCCGCGGGCCGAAGGCCTTGGCCGCCTGGTGGAACATCGTTCCGGCGCGCGAAGAAACCGCCGGCGGATCCCGGGGCGCCGCCACGACGAGGCCTCGCCGCATGGCTCCATGGTCGTGCCGGTGCCGGACGCCCACCGCGATTCCGGCGCGTGACGCCCTACATGAGCCGGGCGGGCCTGGTCCGGCAGCCACAACCGATGCAGCCCCAGCATCTCGATCGGAAAGAACCCCATGGTCCTGGCGCGACACGACGAATCCGAAGCGTCCCGAAGCAGCGGTGCGGCCGGAGCACGCCGCTTCGCGCGCGCCCATCCGGAATGGAGCAGCGCCTGGACCGACGAGGCGCTGCCGGCGCGTTCCTATGTCGCAGTCGGCGACCAGAGACTGGCGTATGCGGCAACGGGCACCGGCCCGGATGTCGTCCTGCTTCACGGCACACTGACGAGCCTCGACGACATGATGCTGGGCCTCGGTCCTTCGCTGGCGCGGGGTCATCACGTCGTCGCCTTCGACCGTCCCGGCCATGGTGGGAGCACCAGAATCGCCCATGACGGGTCGCTGCTGACGCAGGCATCGCTGGTGGTGGAAGGGATGCGGGCGCTCGGCCTGCGAAAGCCCATCGTGGTCGGCCACTCCAATGGCGGCGCTCTCGCGCTCACGCTGGCGACGCATTACCCCGACGAGATCGGCGGCGTGGTCGCATTGGCGCCGCTCGCCTTCGCCGAGCCGCGCCTCGAACTGATGCTGTTCGGGCCGCGCGGCGTCCCGGGCCTCGGGCAGGTGGCCGCCCGCACCGGCGGTCGGCTCTCGGACGGGATGCTGCTGCCGATCCTCTGGAACGCCATGTTCTTTCCGCAGAAGATGCCGCCGGCCTTTGCCGATGCCGTTCCCTTCGCGGCGCTGAACGAGCCCGAGGAGATGATTGCGACGGGCGAGGACTCGCTTGCCATGGCGGCGAGCCTCCTGAGCAACGCCTTCTTCTATCCCACGTGCCGGGTGCCGGTCCGCGTCTTCGGTGGCAGTGCCGACATCGTGGTCAACCACGCAATGCAAGGGCGACTTCTGGCGAGGATCATGCCGGATTGTCGCTTCGAGCTGGTGAACGGTATCGGCCACATGCTCCACCATTTCGTTCCCGATCGTGTCGCCGGGGCGGTCGAAACGCTTACAGCGGGTTCGGCCGGACGGAACGACCGGGCCCGCAACCGAACCTGATCCTTCGCAAGGTACCCTGATGTGGAAGTCCCTCAAGCGCATCTTCTCTGCCAATTCGGCCCCCGAGCACGACCGGGTTCCGCCTGACGGGCAGACCCCGCGCCCGTCCGACACGCTGGTCGGATCGGCCGCTTCCCCGGACCCGGACTACCATCCCGAAGCCGCCGCCGACGCGGTCGCCGACTCGGAGGCAGGGGCGCAGCCGCAGGACGGTGGCGGTATCGTGCCGCTGAAGCCGCGCGCGCGGGAATAGGGCGGCTGTCGCCGGCGCTGCCGCCGATCAGCGCAGCAGCCAGGCGAGCGAGCGGCGGAGCCGCGCTGCGCCATCGTGCTCGAACCAGGCCCCGTGCGAAAAGATGACCCGCTCGGGTTCGAACGAGACGAGGCGCCGCGCCGGTGCCTTCGCCTCGGCTCCCTTGGCTTTCACGATCGCCCGGAGATAGACCGGGGCCTTTCCGTCGGGGGCGGTGACGCCGGCGAGACGCGCGGGGAGCCGCAGGGACGACGGCAGCTTTCCGGCCTCGAGGTTCTGCACGAGATCGACCAGAACGAGCGTGCGGCTCGGCGTGTGGAAGAGCGCGACCTCCGCGAAGCCTCCGGCGCCGGGAACGATGACCGGAACGATCTCCTGCGGCCAGCCTGTGGCGTCGGGCGTGATGACGCGGTCGAGCCTTACGCCGGAGCGGCGGACCTGCCGACGGCCTCTCAGCCCGGGGGCAGCCCAAGTAATGGCCTCCGGCACGTGCTCCTGCCACGCCTTCAAATAAGTCCAGTGGGCGCTGTTGGGCGCAACGAGATGGGAGATGGGGCCGATCGCCTCGAGTTCGTCCTTCAGACCGGCATGGAACTCTGTCGGGGAGTGAAGCAGCAGCCCGCCATCGGCAAGACGAATGACCGTCATGCGGATCGGCAGCCGCATGCCGAGCGGCCGGATCGGGCCGCTGTCGACGATCCACACATCCTCCGCGACCTTCTTCGGCACGTTCAGCGGCGGATAGAGGATGGCCTCGTCCTGCACGGTCAGGTTCCGATCAACGCGAAGATCAGGCCAAAGCCGATGACGTAAAGCGCGAGGAAGGCCATCAGGCGGAGAAACCCGATCATCTCGCCGGCGCCGAAGAACTTGTTCCAGATGCTTTCCATGAAGAGATACCTCCGTCTTGCTCGCCGATTTCGGGTGACTTCGACGTCGCCCGCTTGGTCTCAGATGCGCAGATAGTCGAAGCAGCCCGCCGGAAGGGCCGAGCCGCTGACGAGGATGGCGCCCCGGCGGTAGAGCGAGAGGGCAGAGCTGCCGCGATTTATCTCGATCACCATCAGCTCCCCGCTCGTATCCGACCAGACGAGGCGGCCACCGGCCATGGAGACCGCTTCGAGTGCGTTGGCCGGCCGCGTGCCCGGCGCGAAGAGGACCGTCGTGAACGGGGTGTCCTGGGGCGGCTGCAAGGCTTGCGCGCCGGCGCCCAGGGCCAGGCACGTCGCGATCGATGCGGCCACCGCCGGACGTCCCGGCGGCCGGTCGCCGCCTTGCCGCCGATGGGCCCAGACACCGAGCGCGAAAGGCAGGAGGCCGAACACCGCGAACCAGATCAGGTCCCACATCAGCGGGAACTCGCTGTCCATCCGGATGCGATGGATGCCGAGGAGCCAGTGCGACAGCACGCTGTCCAGGATGTGCCAGGTGCCGAAGCCGATCAGCATGGTCGCGGCAAGCAGGCGACCGGATGCCGCTTCTGCCCGCTGCCAGGACCGCCACAGCATCCAGAGACCTGCGGCTGCGACGACGTACATGAAGGCGTGGAAGAAGCCGTCGGCCGCGACCTGAAAGCGCATGTCCCCGGCGTTGATCGTGCTGAGCAGGTGATGCCACTGCAGTATCTGGTGCAGCAGGATGCCGTCGAAGAACCCGCCGAGCGAGAAGCCCAGCAGGTATCCGGCCCATCGAAAGCGGCGCGTTCTCGCATGCGGCATCGCATGTCCTCCCTGCCTTGGATAAGGAGCGAGGGCGCCTTGTGTTCCGCTGGCGGTGGCCGCTCCGTCGATGCTCTTAGCCGGCGGCCGAAACAGGCAGGATCCGAGCTCCTGTCATGCAACTGACGAGGCCTCCGGGGCTTTCCGCTCAACACAAAGGAGGCCGACATGGCGATCAAGGGACTGCGAGAACTGTATATTGCCGAACTGCAGGAGGCGCGCAGCGTCGAGGCGATGCTGACCGAGGCGCTGCCGAAAATGGCGAAAGCGGCATCGGAAGAACAGTTGCGGCGCACCTTCGAGCAGCACCTCGAGGCGACGCGGGAACAGCTCGAAAGCGTCGAGGCGATGATCAGGGAGGCCGGCGCGGATCCGCAGGAGCACCGCGACCAGTCCATGCAGGTGCTTATCGAGCAGGCTGAGAAGATGGCCGACATGGTCGCTGCCGGCCCGCTTCGCGACGCGGCCCTGATCGCCTCGGCCCAGCGCATCGAGCATTACGAGATCGCCGTCTACGGCACGCTCGCCACCTACGCCAGGATCCTCGGACTGGACAACGACCACCAGCTCCTCAGCGGCATTCTTAGCGAGGAGAAGGATGCCGACGACCTGCTGACGGACATCGCCGTCGGGATGGTGAATCCCGCCGGCGCGGAAAAGGATGCGGCGGGCTGACGACCCCGGCGGGGAACATCGGGTGCCTCGCGAACTTGATCGATACCAAACCTTTCTTCGGAGCATGTTCATGAAAACCCGCCCCGGCCTGCCGTCGATGACCCTGGCGGAAACGGCCGGCTTCCTCACCGGGGTGGGGCTGCCGACGCTGGCCAAGGGCGTCATCATCCGGCGGCCCGGAATGGTCGGGCTCGCCCGGCGGATGGCGCTGGATGCGCAGGCGGTCAGGCGCATGCAGGCTCTGCGGGACCGGTACGGAAGCGGACCGCTGCTCGTCAGAAATCCGGTGCGGACCCAGGCGGTCCTGCTGGCGCCGGAGCATGTGCGGCGGGTGCTGGACGAAACGCCGGATCCGTTCTCTCCGGCGAGCAGCGAGAAGCATGCGGCGCTGTCGCATTTCGAGCCGCACAGCTCGCTCATCTCGCAAGGTCCGGACCGGACCGCGCGCCGCGCATTCAACGAGGTGGTGCTCGCCAGCAAGTGCCCGGCCCACCCCTTGGCGGCAGCGATGGAGACGGTCGTCGACGAGGAGGTCGTGGCTCTCCTGCGCGTCGCCGATCCCCTGGGCGAACTGGCGTGGGACGTCTTCTTCGAAAGCTGGATGCGAATCGTGCGCCGCGTATTCCTCGGTGACGGCGCCGCCGGGGACACAGAGCTGACGGCGATGATCGCCCGACTGCGCGGCCGGGCGAACTGGGCCTTCGCGGCGCCCCGGAACCGCTCGCTGTTCGAGGTCTTCCATCAGCGTCTCCAGGCGCATCTGGATCGCGGCGAAACAGACAGCCTGGCGAGCCTCGTGAAGGACGGAGCGGGCGGCGATGGCGACGTTCACCCGTCCCATCAGGTGGCGCAGTGGCTGTTCGCGGCGGATCCCGCCGGCATGACGATCTTCCGCACCCTCGCGCTGCTCTGCGTGCACCAGGACAAGCTCGGCCGGGTGCGCGAGGAAATCGATTCAGTCCCCGCTGCTGCAGAGAGGCAATATCTGCGGGCCGCCGTCGTGGACACGCTGCGGCTCTACCCGACCACGCCGATGATCCTGCGCCAGTCGACGCGTGAGACGGAGTGGGAGGAGGGGGTCCTGCCCGCGGGTGCCGGCATCCTCATCTACGCGCCGTTCTTCCACCGAGACGAGGCGCGTCTGCCGGAGGCCCACAGCTTCGAACCGGAGCTTCGCCTGGAGACGGACCCGAAGGACATGGTGCCGCTGGTGCCCTTCAGCGCCGGTCCGGGCGTCTGTCCTGCGCGGCATCTCGTGCCGCTGCTGGCAAGCGCCGTGCTCGGCGCCCTCCTCAAACGGCGGCGGATCCGGCTCCTGCGTTCGCAGGAACTGGACCCCTCCCGCCCGCTGCCGGGAACGCTGGACAACTACTCGATGGTGTTCGCAGTGACGCCGTGATCAGCGGCGGGACCGGAGGAACAACAGCAGCGCGGCCCCGGCCAGTGCGGTCGCGCCGGCTGCCACCGCGCGCTTTCGCCGCGGCGCCGGCGAACTCAATCCGCCGTCGATTCCGCCCGCGATGGCCGGGGGAGCAAAGAGATTGCCGCTCGTCGGCTCCTGCGGCGTCGCCCGGGGCAGGGAACGCTCGACGATCCGCTTGACGATCCCCATGCTGAGGTCCGGCGCGAAGAAATGCCCGATGCGGGCAACATTGGTCACCCAGCCGACGGTGGTCGTGCGGCGCGGATGCCTTGCGAGGCGCACGACAGAATCGGCCACCTTGCGTGCGTCGAAGACAGGAGGCGGTGCGGTGACCTGCCGTCCCTCGTAGTTGGCCGCGTGGCGCAGTCCCGGCGTGTCGATAAAGGCGGGATAAACGTCGCAGACATGGATGTTCGGCTTGTCGACCAGTTCGGCGTTCAGCGCTTCGGAGAAGCCGCGCAGCCCGAATTTCGATGCGCTGTAGGCCGACGCATATGGCATGGCGGTGAAGCCGCCGAGCGAGATCATGTTGATGAACGTGCCGCGGCACTGGCGCAGGAAAACCGGCAGGACGGCGTGGGCGCCATTCATGTGGCCCACGAGATTGGCGCTCACCGTCTGTGCATGCGCCTCCATCGGCACCTCGTGGAAGAGCCCGACCGCACCGACGCCGACATTGGCGAACCACACGTCGATCCGTCCGTTGAGCGAGAGAGCCCGGTCGCGGAGGGCGGCCACTGCCGCGGAGTCGGTAACGTCGGTGGGGACGACAAGCACCTCGGCGCCCCGCTTGCGGCAATCGGCGGCGACCTTCTCCAGCGCATCGCGGCCGCGCGCGGCGAGTACGAGCCTGGCGCCCGCTCTGGCGAAGGCTTCCGCAGTCGCCTGGCCGATGCCGCTCGACGCACCGGTGATCACGACGACATGTCCGCGCAGGCCGCTCCTTCTCATTGCTTCTACCTTTCAGCGCTGATGACGGGATCGCCCGGGGACGTGCGGCAGCAATCTGCAACCGTATGGCAAATCTCGGCTTGGAATGACGGCGCGATCACCGCCGGCAGGATCGGCACGCGTCGAGAGGGTGCAGGAGGGCCGGTCTTCGCAGGGCGGCGCGCCGATCCCATGGTCGAGGATGACAGGCCAACGTTGCTGCTGGCACCGCCACCCTCGGCGGGCAGGTCATGCGCGGATGCTGCGAACGGTCAGGCGTTTGCGTCCATCCAGGCCTTGTGCCGGCTCTCGTCGTCGAAGGCCTTGCGGAAGAAGACCTGGGCATCGGCCGGTGCCGCATCGTTCTTCGCGGCGTGATCGTAGGCCATCTTGGTCTCGATCTCGTTGGTCGACATCGCCTTGAGGATCGGGCCGTCGCCCATGATGCTGGCAAGAGCGACCTTTCCGGTCGTCAGATACTGCTTCATGTCGCCTTCCGCGGGAGCCGCGACGCCGAGCGTGGAGGCAATGCGGCGAAGCTCCTCGACATGAGCGGCGTGATCGGCGCGGAACTCGGCGATCTTTGCCTTCTTTCCGGCATCCTCGAGTTTCTCGATCGTGGAATCGTAGGCCGCGATCGCATCGTGCTCCAGGATGAGTAGGTTGGTTACGAGCTTCCCGAAGGTGTTTTCGGTGCCGACGGTCGTGACCATTCTGTTCTCCTTTTCATTCGGTTGTCGCAGTAACGGCAGATGAAGATTGCTGTTCCACCATGTGGCATCGTGGCAGGGGGCGAAGTCAGGCGCTCGCCTTCGACCACGACTCGAGCAAGTCATCGGTGGTGATGGTCTCGATCTGCTGCCCGTAGCGCCTGCGGTAGAGATCGAGGAGCGTGTCGTGCGTTTCATCCGAGGAACTGCAGAGGGCATCCATTACCACCAGGACGCGATAGCCCCGGTCGACGGCGCCGAGCACCGTTGCGAGGACGCAGACGTCGGTCTCGCCGCCGGTGACGATCGTCGTGTCGATGCTGCGCGCACGCAGCGCCGCGTCGAGTTCCGGTTCGACCCAAGGCGAATATACCCGCTTGTCGATCACCGTGCCGGGCGGGACGAAGCGCTGCAGGGCCGGCACGAGATCGGCCATCCCGGAGCCCAGATTCTCCAGGGTCATGCTGTCCCAGCGCTTATAATAGCGACGCCACGTCCCTTCGCCCTCGCCGGGGCGGTCCACCGGAATGAAGCGGGTGAAGACGTTGCGATCGGGATGCGCCGCGGCGATGCGCGCGATGTTCGGGAGCACGCGCTCCGCCCACGCCATCTGCCAGTCCGTCTCCTCGGCGAACAGCCGTTGCATGTCGA
>DASYHY010000012.1:0-25075 GCA_036252795.1 Aurantimonas sp.
GCTCGTGCTGATCTTCGCGCGCATGCCGATCGGTCTCGCCATGCTGGTCTGCGGCTTCGTCGGCAACTGGATCGTCATGGGGCGCCCGACGCCGATCCTGGCACAGCTGAAGTCGCTGACCTTCACCACCTTCGCCAGCTACTCGCTGTCGATCATCCCGCTTTTCCTGCTGATGGGCCAGTTCGCCGCGAAAGGCGGCATGAGCCAGTCGCTGTTCCGCGCAGCGAATGCCTGGACCGGCCATCGCCGGGGCGGCGTCGCCATGGCGGCGATCGGTGCCTGCGCGGGCTTCGGTGCGATCTGCGGCTCCTCGATCGCCACCGCCGCGACGATGGGCAAGGTCGCGCTGCCCGAGTTGCGGCGCTACGGCTATGACGGCGGCCTGGCGACCGGCACGCTCGCCGCAGGCGGCACGCTCGGCATCCTCATTCCGCCGTCCGTGGTCCTGGTGATCTATGCGATCCTGACCGAGCAGAACATCGCCAAGCTGTTCCTCGCGGCGTTCGTGCCGGGCATCCTGGCGATGATCGGCTATATGATCACCATCGCCATCTATGTCCGGCTGAAGCCGGCGTCGGCGGGCACTGCGGCGAAGGCCACCCTCGGCGAGCGGTTGCGGCGGACGCGCGACGTCTGGCCCGTCCTGCTGGTCTTCTTCCTGGTGGTGTTCGGGATCTATTTCGGCTGGTTCACCCCGACGGAGGGCGCGGCGGT
Organism: Aurantimonas sp.; assembly: GCA_036252795.1. Classification (GTDB taxonomy): domain Bacteria; phylum Pseudomonadota; class Alphaproteobacteria; order Rhizobiales; family Rhizobiaceae; genus Aurantimonas. The sequence continues at coordinate 715 of DASYHY010000012.1, forward strand.
GGGCGCCGCCGGAACCGGGCTGATCGCCCTCGTCAACGGCGGCCTGACGCGGGAGGGCCTGGCGGAGTGCTTCGTCGAGACGGCGATCGCCTCGGGCATGATCTTCTTCATCATTCTGGGCGCCGGCGTCTACAATTCCTTTCTTGCGCTCAGCCAGTTGCCGCAGGCTTCCGCCGCCTGGGTGATCGCCCAGGGCTACTCGCCCTTCATCGTCCTGACGGTGATCCTCCTGACCTATCTCGCCTTCGGCTGCGTGATGGACTCGCTGTCGATGATCCTCCTGACGGTCCCGATCTTCTTTCCCATCGTGATGGGGCTCGATTTCGGGCTGCCGCCGGAGGAGTTCGCGATCTGGTTCGGCATCCTCGTGCTGATCGTCGTGGAGGTCGGGCTGATCACCCCGCCGGTGGGACTCAACCTCTTCGTCATCAACTCGATGGCGAAGGACACGCCGATGAGCCGGACCTATCGGGGAGCGCTGCCCTTCGTCGCCACCGACGTGGTGCGAACGGTGATCCTCGTGCTGTTCCCGGCGATCACGCTGTTCCTGGTGCGCTGGCTGTACTGAACCGCGCTGCCGGCTGTCACTCGGCCGGCACGGTCTCCGGCCGGTGCGACCTCTCGCCCCCGGCCAGGGGGTCGCCCTTCAGGGGGCTGGGGGCGTCCTGTCCGCGGCGGCGCTTCACCCAGGCCGCGAAGGCCTCGCCCAGCATCAGCAGGGCAGGGGTCAGCACCAGCGTCAGCACCGTCGCGAAGGTCAGACCGCCGGCGATCGCGCTCGACAGTTCGGTCCACCACTGCGTCGACGGCGCACCGAAGGCGATGTCGCGTCGGATGAAGTCGACATTGGCGCCGATCACCATCGGCACCAGGCCGAGAACGGTGGTGATCGACGTCAGGAAGACCGGCCGCAGACGCTGCGCCCCGGTGCGCAGGATCGCCTCCAGCGGCGGCTGGCCGGTCCGTCGCAGGGCGTTGTAGGTATCGATCAACACGATGTTGTTGTTCACCACGATGCCGGCGAGGGCGATCACGCCGATGCCGCCCATGACCACGCCGAACGGTCGTCCGGTCAGCAGCAGCCCGTAGAACACGCCGGCCGTCGAGAAGACGATCGCCGTCATGACCAGGACGGCCTGGTAGACCGAGTTGAACTGCGTCACGAGCACGACGAACATCAGGAAGATTGCTGCCGCCGCCGCACCCGCGAGGAAGCTCGCGGCTTCCGCCTGGTCTTCGGCCTCGCCCCCGAACTTGTAGTCGACGCCTGCGGGAAGCTCTGCCGCGGCGAGCGCGGTGTTCAGCGCCGCCGTCTGGTCGTTCGCGAGCACGCCGGGTGCCACGTCGGCCTCGATCGACATGACGCGCCGCTGATCGATCCGGATGATCGTTCCGACCTTGGGCGCCGGTTCGAAGGAGACGAAGTTGCGGATCGGGACGAGCCCCTGCGCGGTGCGGATCCGGAGATCCTCCAGCCGCTCCAGCGTCCGGTCGCCGGCCGGGAAACGGACCCGGATCGGCACCTCGCCGTCGCCGCCGGCATCGTCGGGGCGGAAGTTGGAAACCTCGATGCCCACGGTGAGCAGGCGCACCGCCTGGCCCAGCAGCGAGACGTCGGCGCCATAGCGGGCCGCCTCCTCGCGGTTGACCTGGAGCTGCCATTCCACGCCCGGCATCGGCCGCGTGTCGGTGACGTTCTCGAAGCCGCCGATCCGGTTCATCAGGCCGCGCACCGTCGCCACGCCCTCGGCGAGCGCATCCATATCGCTGCCCAGAAGCTTGACGTTGATCGGCTTGCCGCCGGCCGGACCGTTCTCCTCCTGCTGCACGGTGACGTTGACGCCGGGAATGTCGGCCACCCGCTCGCGGATGTCGGCGAATATATCGACCGCTTTGCGCCGCTGGTCCCAATCGTCGAGTTCCAGTTGGATCGTGCCGATGACGTCGGCACCGAGCTGGCGGGCGCCGCCTTCGCCGATCGTGCGGGCATAGACGCTGCGGACTTCCTCCATGCCGAGAAGGCGGTCCTCGACCCGTCGAACCAGCGCATCGCGCTCGAAGATCGAGAAATTGTCGCGTGCCCGGATCTGCACCTGCGCGAATTCCGGTTCGATCGACGGGAAGAACTCGACGCCTCGGCCGTACTGCGCGAAGCCGTAGAAGGCGCCGACGAGCAGGGTGGACGCGATCAGGAGCGTGGCGAGGGGCGCCTTCACCGAGGCGCGCAGCACTCTCAGATACCCGCCCGTCGCACCGCCGATGCGCGAGAGGTCGCCGGTCTCGGCGTCTTCGAGCGCCTGGCGCTGGCGCGCCGGCATGGGCTGCGCCTTGCCGATCAGGCCGCCGAGGACGGGGATGAAGATCAGCGCCATGAACAGCGACGCCGTCAGGGTGATCAGCACCGTGATCGGCAGGAACTTCATGAATTCGCCGACGATGCCCGTCCAGAAGAGCAACGGCAGGAATACGGCGAGGGTGGTCACCGTGGAGGCGATGATCGGCCAGGCCATGCGCTGGGCGGCCTGCTTGTAGGCTTCTCGCGCTGAGGCCCCCTCGAGCAGCCGGCGGTCGGCGAGTTCCGTGGTGACGATCGCCCCGTCGACGAGCATGCCGACGACGAGGATCAGCGAGAACAGCACGATGATGTTCATCGTGAAGCCGAAGAACCAGAGGATCGCGATGCCCGCGAGGAACGAGCCGGGAATCGACAGGCCCACGAGGATCGAGGTACGCAGGCCAAGTGCCGCGACGATGACGATCATGACCAGGACGATCGCCGAGATGACGTTGTTCTCGAGATCGCCGAGCATCGTCTCCACCTGCTCGGATTCGTCCTGCAGATATTTGACGCCGACGGTTTCCGGCCAGTTGGCCTGGTGGCGGGCGACGACCTCGCGCACGGCGGCGACGGTCTCGATGATGTTGGCGCCGGACCGCTTCTTGACCTCGAGGGCGAGCGAGGGCTCGCCGTCGATGCGCGCGAACCCGCTCGGATCCTCGAAGGTGCGCCTGGCGATGGCGACGTCGGCAAACGTGATCACGGTGCTGCCGTCGACCTTCACCGGCATGTTCAGGACGTCGTTCACGTCCTGGATGAGACCCGGCACCTTCAGCACGATGCGGCCGGCACCGGTATCCATCGCGCCCGCCGCGATCAGCCGGTTGTTGCGGCTGATCTGGCTGACGAGTTCGTCGAAGGAGAGGTCGTAGGTCTCGAACACCGTCGGCTCGATGAGTACCTCGAGCAGTTCGTCGCGGTCGCCGCCTACGTCGACCTCGAGCACCCCCGGCGAGGCTTCGAGGTCGTCCTGGAGATCGTTGGCGATGTTGACCAGCGTGCGCTCCGGGATAGGGCCGGAGAGCACCACCGTCAGGATCGGAAACAGCGAGGTGTTGACCTCGGCGACGACCGGCTCCTCCGCTTCGGCCGGCAGGTTCGGCTTGGCCCGGTCGACCGCGTCCTTGACGTCCGTCAGGGCCCGCGCCGCGTCGAATCCGGCCTCGAACTCGAGCTGCACCGAAGCGAAGCCTTCGGCGGCGTGCGCTTCCATCTGGTCGAGACCCGACAGCGACGAAAGCTCGGTCTCCAGCGGCCGGACGAGCAGACGCTCCGCGTCCTCCGGCGAGATGCCGTCGAGCACGGTGGTGATGTACATTACCGGGATCGGGATGTCGGGCGAGGATTCCTTCGGGATCGACTGGTAGCCGATGATGCCGGTGACGAAGATCAGCACCAGGAAAAGAAGGATCGTGCGGGAGCGGTCGAAGGCCGCTTCTATGAGCGCGTTCATTCGGCCCTCGCCGGGTCTTCGTCCGCAAAGAGGGCCATCGCCAGAGCAGGGCTGACCTGCCCGTCGACGTCGAGGCCGCTGCGTCGCTGGAACTCGCGGATCGCGTCCCGCGTGGACGTGCCGAGCACCCCGTCGATCGGGCCGGGCTCGTAGCCGAGTGCTTGAAGCCGCTGCTGGAGAAGCCGGACAGGCGCGCCTTCGCCGTCCAGACTCGCACCGGCTCCTTCGAGCAGCGCAGCGATCTCAATCGGCATGTCGGCGGCGGCCGCCGCCCGCGCTGCGCTCTCGGCGCCGGCTTCCAGGGCATCCGGCACGACACCGGCAGCCCGCTCGGCTTGCGCATCGGCGGGCGGGACGAGCGACCCCGTGGTCGTGCCGTCGTCCGGTGCATCGAGAGCCAGCGGCGAGGCGTCGGGCCTCACCGTCGACGGCTCGGGCACCTCCTCGGTCGGCTCCGCCTCGATCACCCGCACCGTCTCGCCGGGGGAAACGAACCCCTGGCCGACCGAGATGACACGCATCGTCTCCGGCGGGCCCGAGACCCAGATGCCGTCGGTTTCCGCGCGGACCAGCTCGATCGGGTGGAAGACGACCGTGTCGTCCTCGTCCACCGCCTTGACGCCCAGCGTGCCGTCCGGGCCGAGGGCGAGGAGGGCAGCGGACACGAAGTGCGCCGGGATTTCGCCGACGGGTATCCGCACCTGCGCGGAGATGCCGGCCGGCACGTCGCGGTCCGGGTTCGGGACGGTTATCTCGACGGGGAAGGTGCGGGTGCCCGAGTCGGCATTGGCCGCCACGTATCGCACCGTGCCTTCCCGGGTCTCGCCGGTAATGAAGGTGACGGAGGCCTGCTGCCCGGCGCGGACCCGGGCAATGCTCTGCTGGGCGATCTGGATGTCGACGGAGAGCGGATCGATGTCGATCACCGTGCCGACTTCCGCGGCCGCCGCGACGAACTCCCCGAGATCGAGATCGAAATTGTCAAGAATTCCAGCGATCGGCGCCCGGATCTCGGTATCGCCGGTCGTCTGCTGGATGGCCGCCAGATCGGCCTGCGCGGTCGCAAGCTCCGCCTGCGCCGCCTCGACCTGCGCGGCCGTGGCGTAGCCCCGTTCCGCCAGCCCCGATACGCGGTCGTACTCGCCCTGACGGCGGGCGAGCTCGGCCTCGGCCTGCGAGCGCTGCGCCACCCTCTCGTCGAGCGCGATCCGGGCGATCAACGCGCCCTCTTCGACGAAATCGCCCTTGGCAACGGCGATCTCCTCCACCGTTCCGCCGACCTTGGCCCGCACAGGGGTCATCCGGTCGGGCGAAACCTGGCCTTCGGAAGCGACGAACTCGGTCACGGCACGGGCGCGCGAGACGAAAGCCTCCACCGTGAAAGGCTGGCGCGCCGTCGTGCGCGGCGCCTCGGCGTCGATCGTCTCTGCCGGATAGTAGTAGCCGGAGCCCATCCAGCCTGCGAGCGCGAGCACGAACAGGGCAGCGATCCACCCGGCGCGAGACTTCGGCTCCGCAGACTTCGGCGACTTCGCCGGCGTGCTCTGGGTCTTCTGCTGGTCTTCGGTCATGTCTCGTTCCGTCCGCCAGCGTTCAGGCGGCTCAGCTGCTCGGAAAGCTTGGTCAGCGACGCCAGGGTCTTTTCGAAGAAAATCCGGGCCTGTTCGAGGCGGTCCCGCTCCGCCGCGGCATCCGGCGGCAACGCGGCGTGCGCCGCGGCGAGCGTCGCGAGCGTCTCGCCCATCCGCCCCGCGACGCCGCGCAGCATGTTGACGTAAGGCTGGTCGGCCAGGCGGTAGAAGTCCTGCCGCTGCCCGGGAACGCGCACGCGGACCAGCAGGCCCTTGCTCTCGAGCAGCCTCGCATTGGTCGAGATGGACGCCCGGCTCACGTCGAGCCGCTCGGCAAGGGCGCCAAAGCTGATCATGTCGGGCTCGATGATCATCAGCCCGAAGATCCGGCCGGCGATCCGCGGCATGCCTTCGGCCTCGAGGTGGTCGCCCATGCGCTCGACGAGATGCGATACCGCGGCGAGGCGCTGCTGGTCGGGCAGGGATGTCTGTTTGAGAGCGATGTTCATCGCGGGCAGATACGTATGGCGGATCGTTCAGTCAAGACTGAACGATCGAAGTTCTGCCGGGCCGACTCAGGCGGCGGGCTCGAAGCCCTTCTTCATGCGACGGCTGAGATCGGTGAAGGGCTCGGCGCTCGGTTGTTCGCGGGGACCCTGGATCAGGCTGTCATAGACCAGCGGGACGAGATCCACGGCCTGGTCGAGCGTCTGGTCGTTGCCGCGATGATAGCCGCCGAGGAGGCGCAGGTCGCGCGTGTCCTCGTAGCGGGAAATCATTTCCCGCAGGCGCACCACCAGTTCCCGCTCCTGCTCGTTCCACGAGCGCTCGGCGAGGCGGGAGATGGATTTCAGGACGTCGACGGCCGGAAACCGTCCCTGCTCGGCGATCGCCCGGTCGAGCACGATATGGCCGTCCAGCGTGCCCCGGATCGCGTCGGCAATCGGGTCGTTGTGGTCGTCGCCGTCGACGAGGACGGAGAAGATTCCGGTGATGGTGCCCGAGCCGTCGAGCCCGGGTCCGGCGCGCTCGAGGAGCTGCGGCAGTTCGGAGAACACGCTGGGCGGATAACCGCGCGCCACCGGCGGTTCGCCGGCTGCCAGCGCGACGTCCCGCGCGGCATGGGCGAGACGGGTGATGCTGTCGACGATGAGGAGCACGTTCTCGCCGCGATCGCGGAAATATTCGGCCACCGCGGTCGCGGTGCGCGGCGCGAGCCGACGCATCATCGGGCTCTCGTCACCGGTCGCCACGATCGTGACCAATTTGGACAGATCACCGCCCATGGATTCCTCGAGGAATTCCCGGACCTCGCGGCCGCGTTCGCCGACGAGCGCGACGACCACGGTGTCGAAGCCCTTCGCCCTGGCGAGCATGCCCATCAGCGTCGACTTGCCGACGCCGGAGCCGGCAAAGATGCCGATGCGCTGCCCCTTCACCAGGGGCGTGAAGATGTCGATCGCCCTGACGCCCGTCGGGACCGGGTTCCCGACCCGGCCGCGCCGGAGCGCCGGCGGCGGCACGGCGTCGGCGAAGCGCTCCTCGTCGCCGGTGGCGAGGGGACCGGCACCGTCACAGGGTGTTCCGAAGGCGTCGAGGACGCGGCCCTTCCAAGCTTCGCAGGGTGCGAGGGAGAAGCGGCCGACGCGCCGGGCCGGCGCCTTCACGCCGCGGCTGAAGCGATTGCCGAAGGGCTTGACGGTCAGGGCGTCGGCCTCGATCCGCACCACCTCGCCCAACTCGTCGCCGGTGCCGCCCGGGCACGAGATGCAGTCGCCGAGGCGCACGAAGCGGGAAAGTCCTGCGACCCGGAAGGCCTGCGGGGAGACGTCGACGATCTGGCCGGAGATCTCCAGGCAGGGCGCGTCCAGCGCCGGGATCTCGAAGCCCGGGTCGCTATCGTTCACGACGTGCTCCCGAGGCTCTTCACGGCATCATCCAGGGACCGCTCGGAGTTCTGGATGAGGTTGGCCGCGCTGTCGAAGGCGCGCTGCAGGGCGATCAGCCGGCTGATCTCCAGCACCGGATTGACGTTGGACCCTTCCACGAATCCCTGCATCACGCCGGCATTCCCGAAATCGACGATCGGCACCACCGCCTGGTCCGGGATCACGCCGGAATTTTCGAAGCGGCTGAGCTGCGCGCCGACCGGCATCGCGAACAGACCGACGGCGCCGATCTGCTGGCCGTTCTGGGTGATCATCCCGTCCCGGGCCACGCCGAGCGGGCCGCCGTTGGGGTCGATCTCCAGCGGCGCGCCGCCGACGTCGAGCACGGCGTAGCCGTTCAGCGTCTCTAGGCCGCCCTGCGGGTTCACCCGCATCCGCCCGTCCCGCGTGTAGATCGGCCCGTTCGGGCCCTGGAAGGCGAAGTAGCCCTCGCCGGACGCGGCCAAGTCGAGCGGATTGCCGGTCTGCGTCAGCTCGCCGGTACGGGTGGAAAGATAGGTCTCGCCTTCGGAGGCGAAGCTGACCGGTTCGGTGCCGGTACGGGAGATCAGCTGCTCGAACTTCACCTCTTCGGCGCGGAATCCGGCAGTCCGGCTGTTGGCGATGTTGTTGGCGATCGTGTCGAGGCGCTTCTCCATCGACAACTGGGCCGAGAGGGCGACGGGAAGGGAAGTCTGCATGCGCGGGTCTCGGTCTTGATGAATGCGGGACGTGGCGTGCCGGCCCGGCTGTTCGGCCGGCGGTAAGGGTGGGCGGAATGTCGGCGCACATCCTTGTCCGAGCCTGTGACCGGTGGAGGCCGGCCGAAGCGGCTTTCAGCAAGGCTCGCGCAAGCGCCTCTGCCTAGGGGTTGCTGGTCATCTGGCTGCGAGGATCGCATGGGAATTCTACTTGGGCTGATCGTTACGCTCGGCTGCGTGCTCGGCGGCTACGTCGCGATGGGCGGGCATCTGGAGGTGCTCGTCCAGCCCTTCGAATACGTGATCATCCTCGGGGCTGCCCTCGGCACCTTCCTCATCGCCAACCCGACAAAGGTGGTGAAGGATTGCGGACGCGCCATCATGGAAGGCTTCAAGAACAAGGTGCCGCAGCAGCAGGACTACCTGAACATCCTGGCGCTTCTGCATCACCTGATGCGCGAGATGCGGTCGAAGTCCCGCAGCGAGGTAGAGGCCCATATCGACGACCCGAAGGAATCGTCGATCTTCCAGGCCTACCCGACGATCCTCCAGGACGTCCCGATGACCAACTTCATCTGCGACTACTGCCGGCTGATCATCATCGGCAACGCCCGGCCGCACGAGATCGAGTCGCTGATGGAGGAGGAGATCACCACCATCACCCACGACCAGCTGAAGCCCAAGCACGCCCTGCAGGACGTGGCGGACGGGCTTCCCGCCCTCGGCATCGTCGCGGCGGTGCTCGGCGTCATCAAGGCGATGGGCGCGCTCGACCAGTCGCCGGAAGTGCTCGGCCACCTGATCGGCGCCGCGCTGGTCGGGACCTTCGCCGGCATCTTCTTCTCCTATGCCGTAGTCGGCCCGATCGCGAACAAGGTGAAATCGGTGCGCGAGAAGAAGTGCCGCGTCTTCGTGATCGTGAAGTCGACCCTCATCGCCTACATGAACGGCGCCATGCCGCAGGTCGCGCTGGAATACGGCCGCAAGACGATCTCGGCCTACGATCGCCCGACCATCGACCAGGTCGAGAACGAGACGATCGGCGCGGGAGCCTGAGGCGATGAGCAACGTCGCCCCCAGCCAGGAAGCGGGAGATATCTCGCAGCGCCTGCGCAGCGCCGCCGAAATCGATCCGGCACGACTTCCACGCCTCGTGCAGATGAGCGAAAGCTGGGCCGAATCCGCAACGATCCGGCTGGCGTCCGTGGCCGCCGAGCGGCCGGCGCTGAGCTTCTCGGAAGTCGAGCTGGATACCCCGCCGGAGCCGCACAACGACGGTGACAGCGGCGAACTGGCGGCGATGCTGTCTTCGCCGCGCTTCCAGGGACCCGGCTATGCCGTCGTCACCCGTTCGTTGGTCGAGGCGCTGATCTCGACCTTCTTCGCGGCGGAGCCGTCACCCGACAAGGTGCTGACACGCGAGCCGACGGAACTCGACCGCGGCATCGTCATGCTCGCCCTCGACGCCATCGTCGAAGCCGCCGGCGAGATCTTCGCGCCGCTCGCGCGGCTCGAGTTGCAGCGGGGCGATCTCGTCGATCAGGCGGAACTGGCCACGCGCCTGGAGGACGGGCCCAGCCGCTTCGTGCAGTTCCGGTTCGAGCTTCGGGTGCGGGGCCTGACGGCACCGCTGACGGTGGCTTTCCCCGAAGATTTCATCGCACCCCATCGGCGCTTCCTCAGCCAGTCGCCCGCCGACAAGCCGGTGGATCGGGAGGAGACCTGGTCGGAGGCGATCAAGGCGAGCTTTTCCCAGAGCGACCTGCGGATCGACGCATTGCTCGCCAAGAAGAAGGTGCCGCTTTCGAAGATTGCGGCGTTCAAGGTCGGCGAAACGATCCCGCTCGACGTCGACATCACCAGCCTGATCGCCATCGCATGCGAGGACCGCCCGCTGTTTCGGGCGAAGGTCGGCCGGTCGCGGGACGCTTTCGTGATCAGCGTCGAGGAACGGATCGACCCAGCCCAGGAGTTCATTGATGACATCCTACCTGATTGACCTCGTGCTGCTGACGGCGCTGGTCGTCACCGCGCTGCGCAGCGGGCGCATGTATCGCGAGCTGCGCCTGCTGCGCAGTTCTGGCAACGATCTCGGCGCCGCCCTGCAGGAGGCCGATCGCTCCATCAACCGGGCCGCCGAGGCAGTCGTCGTGCTCAAGCACGAGGGTGTCCAGACGCTCCGCGCGCTGGAGGCGCGAATCGACGAGGCGCGCGAGGAATGCGAGCGGCTGGAGCGGTGCATGGAGCGCGCCGACTGGTCGGGCCGGCAACGGCTCCCCGATCGCACGGCGGCCTGACGGCCGCGGCGGCCGACTTCCACAGGCTTCGCGCCAGTCTTGGCCGCTACCCGTAAAGCCTGACACGGCGCCGCAGGATTCGCGGCGCCACCCGGACCACCTGCTTCCCCAAGGATCACGTCATGAGCAATATCGAGGTCAACGCCGAGGACGAGGCGTTCGAAGCGGAGGAGACCACCGGTGGTCATCTCGACGTCGACATCGTGATGGACGTGCCGGTCACCATGCAGGTCGTCCTCGGCTCGGCGACGATGACCGTCGCGAACATCCTGAAGCTCGGGCGCGGCGCGGTGGTGAAACTCGACACCAAGGTGGGCGATCCCGTCGACGTGGTGGTGAACGGACGACTGGTGGCACGCGGCGAGATCGTCATTCTCGACAACGAGGACCAGCGCTTTGGACTGACGCTCACCGAGGTCGCCACGCCCGGCGCCCAGTTGAAGCCCAAGAAGCAGCGGGTCGCCTGATTTCCCATGTCGATGATCGCCGCCTACCAGGATGAAGATGTGGCGCTGCCGCGCAGCAGCCGCGCCAGAGCCGCGATCCTTCTCCTCGCCATGGGCTCGTCCGGTGCTTCGCGGGTGCTGAAGCACCTGGCGCCGAGCGAGATCAAGATGCTGCACGACGCGGCGGGGGGGCTGGAGCCGATCTCGCCGGAGCAGATCGACCTGATCGTGGAGATATTCCAGGAGGCGTTCCGCAAGGGCCCCGGCGTCGCCGGCCCCGGGCGGCAGATGAACGAATTGCTCCAGAAGGCGCTGTCGGAGGAGGAATTCGAGGCGCTGTTTCCGGAAGCGGCGGCGGAGCTCGCCCTCGAGATGTTCGAGGAAGAGCCCCGCAGCGTCTGGGACGCGGTCGCGGACATGCAGGGAGAGATCCTGGCGCCGCAACTGGCGAAGGAGCACCCGCACGTCGTAGCGATCCTGCTCTCGAAGATTCCCGCGGTCACAGCTTCCTCGATCGTCCGGGAATTCGACCCGGGCTTCCGCAACAGCGTGATGCGCCGGATGCTGACGCTCAAGCCATTGTCCCAGCCCGTCCTCAACCTGTTCGAGACGCACGTGCGCGAGGCCTATCTCGGCAGCCAGGACAGCCCGGAGCAGACGGGCACCCATGCGGTCCTCGCAGACATCGTCAACCGGCTGGAGAAGCGTCAGGCGGACGAGCTCCTGGATGCCGTTCGCAAGGTCCGGCCACGCGACGCGGAGAACCTGCAGAAGCTCCTCTTCAGCTTCGACGATCTCGGGGCGCTTCCGCAGAAGTCGCGCCTGACCCTGTTCGACGCCATCCCGACCGAGGTGACGATCCTGGCCCTGCGTGGCGCGGCGGCCGACATGAAGGAATGCGTGCTCTCTGCCCTCGGCGCCCGTGCAAGGCGCATGGCCGAGGCCGAACTGTCCCGCGAGGCGGACCTGCAGGCGAGCGAAGTCGACGGGGCGCGCCGTCGCATCGCGGACGAGGCACTGCGTCTTTCGGGCGAGGGCCGGATACAGCTTCGGGCGATGGACGCGGCTTAATCCTGTCGCTGCGCCGATCTTCCAGCCGATCGCCGTGTTTCGGAAGGCGGGAACGAGCCTGCCTTCACAGAACGTCAACAGGTTCGAGGACTAATCGGCGTTGAGTGACAGTCAGGACAAGGCGTCTCTCACCGAGGAGCCAACCGAAAAGAAGCTTCGCGACACGATCGAGAAGGGCAACCTTCCGGTCTCGCGCGAAGCTCCGATCCTCGCGTCGCTCCTGGCCACGATGGCGTTCATCGCGTTCAACCTCAGGGATGCGACGCACCGCCTTCTCCTGACCCTGGAGACGACGTTCGAGAATCCGCTGCAATGGGAGCTGGAAACCGGTGTGGACGCCCTGCACGTGCTCCAGATGCTCGGGATCGAAAGCGGCCGGTTCATCCTGCCTGCGGCCGCGTTCTTCGTCATCGGCGGTGTCGCTTCCTCGCTCCTGCAGAACGCTCCGCAGGTCAATATCGAGCGGATCCGGCCGAAAGCCTCTCACATTTCGCTATCCGCCGGCTTCAGCCGCATCTTCGGCCTGCGCGGGCTGACGGAGTTCGCCAAGGCCATGTTCAAGTTCATCACCATCGGGGTCGTCGTCGGCATGCTGCTCGTGTCGGGTTTCCCGACGATGATGCGCACCATGTACTCCGACCCGGTCCTGATGCCGGAACTGATCCTTGAAATGACGATGAAGCTTCTGTCCGGCGTGTCGATCGCGACGATCGTGCTCGTCGCGGCGGACCTTGCGATGAGCCGCATCCACTGGCGCCGCGATCTGCGCATGTCGAAGCAGGACATCAAGGACGAGAACAAGCAGGCCGAAGGCGACCCCATGGTCAAGGCGCGTCAGCGCCAGGTCGCGCGCGAGCGGGTGAAGAAGCGGATGATGGCGGCGGTCCCGCAGGCGACCCTGATCATCGCCAATCCGACTCACTACGCCATCGCGCTGCGCTACGTCCGCGAGGAGGGCGGCGCGCCGATCGTCGTGGCCAAGGGCGTCGACCTCATCGCACTGAAGATCCGCGAGATCGGCGAGGCGAACGACGTGCCGATCATCGAAGACAAGCTCTTGGCAAGGTCGATGTACGACAATGTCGAAATTGACCAGATGATTCCGCCGGAATTCTTCAAGGCCGTCGCCGAGATCATCTACTACCTCCACTCCCGTACGGGTTCGAAGATGGGAGTTGCGACAGCCTAGTTATGCTGGATATCAGGAAACGCACGACAGTCGCCCGCGAACGGGCGCTCGCCGAAGGCCTCCGCGAGTTCGTCGCAGAACTTCGTCTGGTCGAAGCTGTCGACTACATCGCTTTCCTGCGGCTCGAGCATTACGGCAATCTTGAGGACATCGTGTCGTCTTCGGCCGAGCCGTATTTCAAGCCTGGCGTGCTTCGCTTCGCCAATTCGGGGGACGTCCGGCTGGGGTGGGGAAGCGTTCCCGTCGTCAGCCTGGCGCTCGAATTCCGCTTCGAGGATGTCACGGCGCATTTCCAGCTCGAACTCGGCGCCTCCACCGCCGCGGTGGACATCACCTACATCGCCTTCGACGGGCCCGAGCGGGATCTCGACGAGCAGACGGAGCGGTTGCTGCGGGCGATCGCCGACGCGCGGCTGACGCGCTAGCAGACCTTCCCCAGGCATCCGTCCGGTCTCCCGGCTCGCCGGCGCGGCGCGCTGGAACGCGTTGTCCTGGAACCGGCCCGATCCCGTTGCCCGCTGCAAAATGCGAACCGTGAGGATAGCGCGAAGACGGGCGCGGTCCGGTCAAGCTTCGGACAAGCGCCCCTCCGTAGACATGCACCGACACAAGCAACACGCGCGGTACGCATGGACCAGGTCTATCTCTTCGGGATCGCTTCCCAGCGCAGTTCATGGCTCGCGAACCGCCAGACCGTGGTCGCGGAGAACGTCGCCAATGCGAGCACTCCCGGCTACACGAGCAAGGACATCTCGGCCTTCACCGAAGTGCTCGACACGACGGGGATGGAGATCTCGCGGTCGAGCGACATGCATCTCGCCTCGCTCGGCAGAAGCCGGGGCGAGAATACGACGGCCGCCCAGACCAGCTGGGACGTCACCCACTCGGGCAACTCCGTGATCATCGAGCAGGAAATGCTGAAGGCCGGCGAAATCTCGCGCAGCTACGCGCTGAACACGTCGGTGATGAAGGCATTCCAGCGGCTCCTCATCATGTCGGTGAAAGGTTAATCCCTGATGTCTGATCCGCTTCTCTCGCCGCTCAAGATCGCCGCCAGCGGCCTGCAGGCGCAGTCCACCCGGATGCGCATCGTGTCCGAGAACATCGCCAACGCGCAGACCACCGGCCAGACGCCCGGAAGCGATCCGTACCAGCGCAAGACCGTCAGCTTCGCAAGCGAACTGGACCGGCTCAGCGGGGTGGAGATGGTGAGTGTCCGCGACGTCGGGCGCGACAAGGCGCCCTTCGTGGTCGAGCACGATCCGGGCAATCCCGCCGCCGACGCCAACGGCTACGTGAAGATGCCGAACGTGCGGATGCTGATCGAGATGGCCGACATGCGCGACGCCAACCGCTCCTACGAAGCGAACGTCCAGGTCGTGAAGCAGGCGCGCGAGATCATCAACATGACCATCGACCTGATGAGGAACTGACCATGATACCCGCAATCGGCTCCGCCTTCCCGCGCCTCCAGATCGGCCCCACCCAGGCGGCTCAAGCTGCCGGACCCGGTGCCGCGACCACCGTCGGGGGCGCGGATTTCGGCACCGTCCTCTCGCAGGTGGCCACCGACGCGATGAACGCCGTGAAGTCCGCCGAGGCGACGTCCATCCAGGGCATCAAGGGCGAAGCATCGACACAGGCGGTGGTCGATTCGGTCATGGCGGCTGAGCGGACGCTGCAGACGGCGGTGGCGCTGCGGGACAAGGCGGTGAGCGCCTATCTCGAACTCTCGCGCATGGCGATCTGAGCCTTTTCGTCGCCCGCGTCGATCATTGCGGCCCGCCTGGGCACGTTGCCAGCAACTGAAGGAACTTTCCCATGCGAGCCTTGGCCATCGCCGCCACCGGCATGAACGCGCAACAGACCAATGTCGAGGTCATTGCGAACAACATCGCCAACATCAATACTACCGGCTTCAAGCGGGCGCGGGCGGAGTTCACGGACCTCCTCTACCAGATCGAGCGCGCCCAGGGCGTGCCTGCCCGCGGCGGCGAGGGCGTGGTGCCGGAAGGCGCGCAGCTGGGCCTTGGCACGCGGCTGTCGGCGATCCGGAACGTCCACCTGCAGGGAACGCTCAACCAGACCGGCAACAAGCTCGACCTCGCGCTCAACGGCCAGGGATGGTTCCAGATTCAGGGCCCGAACGCGGAGGTCATGTATACCCGCGACGGCGCCTTCAACACCAATGGCGATGGCCAGCTCGTGACCCTCGACGGCTTCGCGGTCGAGCCGGCGATCAACGTGCCGCAGAACACCACCGAGGTCATTGTCAACGAGGCGGGACAGGTCTTCGCCCGCGTCGATGGCGCGGCGGACCTGGAGGAGATCGGCCAGCTGACGCTCGCCAGCTTCGCCAACGACGCCGGCCTGGCTGCCCAGGGCGGCAATCTGTTCAAGGAGACGGTCGCTTCCGGCGCCCCGATCGTGGGCGTTCCCGGCGACCCCGGATACGGCGTCGTCCATCAGGGATATCTGGAGGATTCCAACGTCGACCCGGTGAAGGAAATCTCCGAGCTGATCTCCGCCCAGCGTGCCTACGAGATGAATTCCAAGGTTATATCCGCCGCCGACGAGATGGCGAGCGTGGTGTCGAAGGGAATTCGCTGAGCCATGGGCGATACACGCGGTCCCGGCCGGTTTCTCGCCATCGCCTACGCTTCGGCGGTCGCGCTGGCGGCGCTCTTCATCCTTTCGGTGCCGGTACGGGCGCTCTCGGCCGAGCTGGAGATGCCCGTGCCGACGGCGGTGGTCTATCCCGGCCAAAGCGTCTTCGAGCGCGGTCTCGAGCGCAAGGCCTACATCGTCAAGGACGAGAAGCTGGGACTCTACGTCGCCGACGAAGCGATGCTGGAAGGCCGGGTGGCCCGGCGGACGCTCCTGCCCGGCCGGCCGATCCTCCTGTCAGACCTCAAGCTGGCCGACCTCGTCAGCGCCGGTACCGCCGTGACGCTCGTCTTCGAGGCCGACGGCCTGATGATTACCGGCCTCGGCACGGCCCTGCAATCGGCCCCCGAGGGCCAGGTCGTCCGGGCCCGAAACGCCGACAGCGGCGTCATCGTCTCCGGCGTCGTCGCCGCCGACGGCAGCATCAGGATACGAGGATGATCCGTACCTTCCTCGCGCTGGCCGTCCTGCTGGCGAGCGTGGCGAGCGCCATTCCGGCCGACCTGAACGGCTACGGCGCCCCGACCAGCCGGCAGTTCGCCGCGGTGCCCGGCAACCCGCTCGACGCGGCCGGCTCCGTTCGCATCAAGGACATCGTGACCGTCAACGGCGTGCGCGCCAACCAGCTCGTCGGCTATGGCCTTGTGGTCGGCCTGCAGGGGACGGGCGATTCCATGCGCAACTCACCCTTCACCGAGCAGTCGATGCAGTCGATGCTTGACCGGATGGGCGTCAACGTCCGCTCGCAGTCGGCGCGCAACCGGAACATCGCCGCGGTGACCGTCACGGCCGAGCTGCCGGCCTTCATCGGCACGGGCTCGCGCATCGACGTGACGGTGTCCTCACTCGGCGATGCCAGTTCGCTGATGGGCGGTACGCTGGTGATGACGCCGCTCTACGGCGCCGACGGCGAGATCTACGCCGTCGGGCAGGGGCCGCTCGCGGTCAGCGGCTTTTCCTCCGAAGGCGACAGCGAGCGCCTGACTCAAGGCGTTCCGACCACCGGGCGCGTCCCGAACGGGGCGCTGGTCGAGCGCGAGGTGCCGGGCCACTTCAACGACGACGGCAAGCTCGCGATCGAGCTCGTCAACCCGGACTTCAAGACCTCGATCCGGGTCGTGGACATCGTCAACGACTACGCCCGCAAGCGCTGGGGACAGTCGGTCGCGCAGGAAGAGGATTTTCGCACGATCCACCTCAGGCGGCCATCCGAGGTGTCGAGCACGCGCTTCATGGCGGAAATCGGCGATCTGCGGATCGCGCCGGATCAGGTGGCGCGGGTGGTGATCGACGAACGGACGGGCACGGTGGTGATCGGCCAGGACGTGCAGATCTCCACCGTCGCGCTCACCCACGGCAACCTCACGGTGCGGATCAGCGAAATGCCTTCGGTGTCGCAACCGGCGCCCTTCAGCGACGGCCAGACCGTGGTGACGTCCGAAACCATCGTCGACGCGACGCAGGACGGCGGGACCTTCGCCTATGTCGGCGGCGCCGATCTCGAAACAGTGGTTCGCGGCCTCAACCGGATCGGGCTGAGGCCGACGGGGATCATCGCGATCCTACAGGCGATCAAGACGGCTGGCGCGCTCCAGGCCGAACTCGTGGTGCAGTGATGATGAAGCTCTTCCCGTCTTTCTCCGGCAGGATCCGGTACTGCGCCATGGCGCTCGTCGTCGGCTCGCCCGGGTTCGCCTTCGCGCAGGACGCGGGGCAAACGGAGGAAGCGCCGCCGCTGCCACCACAGCAGATTCGCGTGGTCGATCCCTCCGGCGTCGCGGTGGCGCCGAAGCCGGCCTCCGAGGTCGAGCAGTACTGCCTCAACATCGCCGACAAGGCCCAGGATGCGCGCTACGCGCTCCAGGAGACCCGGATGAAGGACCTCGAGGCGGCGATCAGCCAGCAGATCGACGAACTCGAGACCAAGCGCGCCGACTACGAAACGTGGCTGGCCGAGCGCAAGCGCTTCCTCGAAAGCGCCTCGCAGATCGTCATCGACATCTACAGCCAGATGAAGGCGGACGCCGCGGCCCCGCAGCTCGCCAAGCTCGATCGCGATTCCGCGGCTTCCGTGCTGGTGCGCCTGAAGTCCCGGCAGGCCAGCGACATCCTCAGCGAGATGTCGCCGACCGTCGCGGCGGAGATCGCCCGGCTGATCGTCGACAAGACCTCCGCCGGCAGCACGACCGACGTCGCAGAGATCGCCGAGGGCCAGTCATGAGAGCCCTCGCCCTCATCGCGCTCGCCGCGCTCGCCGGCTGTTCGACCACGCGGGAGGACTTCCTGCGCGAGCCCGCCATGTCGCCGGTCGGGACGGGATTGTACGAATATCCCGCGCTCGCCAACGCCCCGACCGCCTTTCCCGCGCCGGGTCCGCAGACGCCGCACTCGCTCTGGAGCGACAGGCAGGCGCAGTTTTACCAGGATCCTCGTGCGCTCGATGTCGGCGACATCGTCACGGTGAAGATCCGCATCCGCGACCAGGCCTCGCTCGACAACAATTCCGAGCGCTCCCGCAAGTCCGGTATCGGTACCGGGCTCGACCTCTCCGGGCAGTTCGGCAGCTACACGCTTCCGACGGTGGGCGCCAATCTCGACGCCAGCAACAGGTCCGACATGACCGGCAAGGGCAAGATCAAGCGCTCGGAGGACATCGATCTGTCGGTCGCCGCGGTGGTCACCCAGAAACTGCCGAACGGCAATCTCCTGGTCAGCGGGCAGCAGGAGGTGCGGGTCAATTTCGAGGTCAGGGTGCTCGCCATGGCGGGCATCATCCGGCCGCGGGACATCATGCAGAACAACACGATCGACTACGACAAGATCGCCGAGGCCCGGATCTCGTACGGCGGCCGGGGCCGCCTAACGGAAGCCCAGCAGCCGGGCTGGGGCCAGCAGATCTTCGATATCGTCGCTCCTTACTGAACGAGCAAAAGGTTCCGCCGGATCGACCGGCGGGGCAAGTCTCGGGTCAGCCAGGGACGCTATCGCTCGACTGTCGGCGGGACGATGCCATGAAGGCACCGCCACCGATCACTTGAGCGAGAAGGGTTCGTCGGATGGCCGATGCAGGCACATGGGACGAAGATACGGGCGCGAAGAAGCGCACGATGATCCAGACCGGGCTCGCGGTCGTGATCCTGACCATCGTCGCGGGCGGGGGCGGGGCCCTCGTCGGCTGGATGAACCGCGCTGCTTCGGGTCCCGCGCCGGCCGAGCCGGTCGTGCAGGAGGCCCCGCAGGCGGTGCCGGCGCCCCCGTCGGATATCGCCAGCGCCGAAGACGGCGCGCTGCCACTCCTGCTGATCCCGTTGAAGCCGGTCGTCACGAACATCTACGCGCCGGCCGATGCCTGGGTGCGGATCGAGGCCTCCATCGTCGTCAGGAATGACGGCAGCGTCGACGCCGAGATCCTGGCTGCCGAGATCGAGGCGGATACGCTGGCCTTCCTGCGCTCGCTGCAACTCGCACAGGTCGAGGGCACGCGCGGTCTCCTGCATCTGCGGGACGATCTGCGCGAGCGCGCCAAGCTGCGCTCGCCCGCCGTCGTCGATTACCTGATCCAGGGGATGGTCGCCGAATGACACGGCTTCTGGTCGTACTTCTGGCGCTCGTAATCTCGCATCCGGCTGCGGCGCAGCTCGGCGATGCGTCGGGTGGGCTCGCGGGCCTCATCCCGGACGGCGGATCCGCCGCCTCGGGGCGGATCATCCAGCTCTTCGGCATCGTGACGGTGCTCTCCATCGCGCCGGGCCTCCTGGTCATGGTCACGTCCTTCACCCGGATCGTCATCGCGCTGTCGATCCTGCGCATGGGGCTCGGGCTGCAGACGACGCCGGCGAACCTCATCCTGATTTCGCTGTCGCTGTTCATGACCTTCTTCGTCATGGCGCCGACTTTCGATCGCGCCTGGAAGGACGGGCTGCAGCCGCTGCTCAGCGAGGAGATCGACGAGCAGGAGGCGTTCTACCGCATCTCGGACCCATTCAGGGACTTCATGCTGACGCAGGTCCGTCCCGCCGATCTCGCCTTGTTTAGCGATCTCGCCGCGACCAACAGCCGTGACCGGGTCGAGCCGGAGCCACAGGGCGCGGAGGAGGACGTCGACCTGCGGGTGCTGGTGCCGGCGTTCATGATTTCCGAACTGCGGCGCGGCTTCGAGATCGGCTTCCTGATCGTCCTGCCGTTCCTGGTGATCGACATGATCGTCGCGACGCTCACCATGTCGATGGGCATGATGATGCTGCCGCCGACGATCATCTCCCTGCCGTTCAAGATCCTGTTCTTCGTCTTGATCGATGGCTGGAATCTCCTGGTCGGCTCGCTAGTGCGGTCGTTTTTCTGACGCCGTATTCCCTCGCCGGCGCAGGTCGGATTTACTTCCGCTTAACCTTAACATCCTAGGTTAACACAACGCTGACGGCATGAAGCACGGACGCGCGACATCAGGCAGGGCCCATGACGGGCGACGCTCGCCAGCAAGGGTAGAACTATGACGAGTATCAATACCAACGTCGCTGCGATGACCGCGCTGCAGACGCTGCAGACGACGAACCAGATGATGGACGAGACGCAGAACCGCATCTCGACCGGCTATCGGGTTTCCGAAGCCAAGGACAACGCCGCCTACTGGTCGATCGCCACCGGCATGCGCTCGGATAACAATGCCATGTCGGCAGTCATGGATTCGCTCGGCATCGGCTCGGCGACGGTGGACGCGGCCTATACCGGCATCAACTCCGCCAAGGACGTGCTCGACGAGATCAAGGCGAAGCTCACCACCGCCACCGGCGAGGGCGTCGACAAGAGCAAGGTGCAGGACGAGATCAGCCAGCTGCAGTTGCAGCTGAAGACCATCGCGGCCTCCTCGTCCTTCTCGGGCCAGAACTGGCTGAGCAACATCGATGCCGGGACCGAGAAGTCGATCGTCTCCTCGCTGTCGCGTGACGCCAATGGCAAGATCAGCATCGGCACGATCCAGGTCGATATCGAGACTATCCGCCTCGTCGCGGGCGGCGCCGGCATTCTCGACAAGACGATCGACATCGATCAGTACGCGGCCGGAACCGGTACCTCGACCGTTGAAGGCGGCGTCGTCGACATCGCCGGTGAGACGATCTCCTTCAGCATCTCCCAGAACGGCGCCGCTGCTCGAACCGTCAAGATCAACGAGCAGACACTGGTCGACGCGGGTCTGACCGGTACCGAGATCAAGTCGGACGCGGATCTGAAGGCGGTCTTCCGGCAGGCTCTGAGCGATGCAGGCGTATCCGGTATCGACGTCTCTATTGCCACGACCGCCGTCGTCGGGCCGCCAGCCGTTGCTGTCGGCGACGTGACGTTCACTTCGCTCGAAGCCTTCACTGTCGGGCCGGCAAGCACTACGCTGGACGCCACGGGCCTTGCGGGCGCGATCGACGTTTCCGCTCTGGGCCTCGGTGTCAGCGGCACCAACCTGCCGGTCGATGCGGCTGCCTCGGGTGGGTTCTCTACCACCGTCCTGGACATCGACATCGCCGCTGCCGGCATCACGTCCGACCAGATCCAGGCCTATATCAAGCTCGTCGACGAGGCGCTCTCGCAGGTCACGACGGCCGGCTCCAGCCTCGGCGCGGTACAGAACCGCATCGAGATGCAGACGACCTTCGTCTCCAAGCTCATGGACACGATCGACAAGGGTGTCGGTATCCTCGTCGATGCCGACATGACGGAAGAGTCGACCCGCCTGAAGGCACTGCAGACGCAGCAGCAGCTCGGCGTCCAGGCGCTCTCGATCGCCAACTCCTCCAGCCAGGCGATCCTGCAGCTCTTCCAGAACTAAGACCCACCGTTCACGATATTCGGCAAGGCCGCTCCCGCAGGGGGGCGGCCTTTTTCGTTCTGCTGGCGGGAGGTATTCTTCTCGAGCAACGTTGCATTAACCATGCCCGCTATCAGCTGGTTAACCATGAAATTCGCAACATTGGCCGGCGTGGAACCAATGCGCCGAAATTAAGAACTCGGAAGGAAGGCCTGGCGCAAGGTTCGGTCATAGCGAAGTGACCGACGAGGAACTTGGTCACAGGCATGAAGCCGACTCGCTATCCCGGTCGATCCGGACTGTCCCAATAGAATTGTTTTTGCGTCACGGGACTCAATCAAAAATGACCAGCATCAATACCAATACCTCGGCGATGACGGCTCTCCAGAGCCTGCAGTCCATCAACTCGTCGCTCGACCAGACCCAGGCCCGCATCTCGACCGGCTACCGCGTCGCCGATGCCAAGGACAACGCCGCCTACTGGTCCATCGCGACCACGATGCGTTCGGACAACAACGCCCTGTCCGCCGTCTCCGACTCGCTCGGTATCGGCGCGGCGACGGTCGATGCCGCCTATAACGGCATCAACTCCGCCAAGGACGTGCTCGACGAGATCAAGGCCAAGCTCACCACCGCCACCGGCGAAGGCGTCGACAAGACGAAGGTGCAGTCGGAGATCACGGCGCTCCAGGACCAGCTGAAGACGATCGCTGCCTCCTCGTCCTTCTCCGGCCAGAACTGGCTGAGCAACACCGAGGCCACGACGGAAAAGTCGATCGTCTCCTCGCTGTCGCGCGACGCCAACGGCAAGATCGGCATCGACTCGATCAAGGTCGACATCGATAGCCTCCGCCTCATTTCGGCGGGCGGCGGCATGCTCGACAAGACGATCGACATCGACCAGTACACCGCCGGCACCGGCACTTCGACTGTCGAAGGCGGCGCCGTCGACATCGCCGGTGAGACGATCGCGTTCAGCATCTCGCAGAACGGCGCTGCTGCTCGCACCGTCGAGATCAATGAGCAGACGCTGACCGATGCCGGCCTCACCGGTACCGAGATCAAGTCGGATGCCGACCTGAAGGCTGTCTACCGCCAGGCCCTGAGCGATGCCGGTATCCAGGGAGTTGACGTCGAGATCACCGCCGTTGGCGCCGTCTCGTTCACGTCTCTCGAAGCCTTCACTGTCGGACCGGCAAGCACAACGGTCGACGCTGACGGCAGTGCCGGTGCAATCGACGTCTCGGCGCTCGGCCTCGGCGTGAGCGGTACCGACACCCCGGTCGACGCAACCGACACGGGAGCGTTCTCGACCAGTGTCCTCGACATCGACATCTCGGCTGCGGGCTCCGCGGAGATCCAGGCTTACATCAAGGTCGTCGACGAGGCGCTGTCGCAGGTCACCACGGCCGGCTCCAGCCTCGGTGCGGTGCAGAACCGCGTCGAGATGCAGACCAACTTCGTCTCCAAGCTCATGGACACGCTCGACAAGGGTGTGGGCACGCTGGTCGATGCCGACATGACGGAAGAGTCGACCCGTCTCAAGGCACTGCAGACGCAGCAGCAGCTCGGCGTCCAGGCGCTCTCGATCGCCAACTCGTCCAGCCAGTCGCTGCTGTCGCTCTTCCGCTAAGACACGGCTGAGCCACAGGCATGAAATCGGGCCCGGCTGTCATGGCCGGGCCCGAACGCATGTCAGGGCGCACGGAACGCGGCGCAGGTACAAGCGACCGGAGGCCGCGATCCCGCGAGAGCGCACGCCGCTGAAGGGAACGCACCTGCCTGCAGTCGTCGCATCTGCCCGCGCAGTTAAAGCAAAATCAACGGATACTCGGCATGCTTCGTTAGGCACGAAGTTTTCCCTGCCGACGGCATCTTCTTCCGATGCCCCCGCCCCGGCGATGACCGCCATTCCCCAATCTCGGCCATGCAGGATCCTCGCGCTCGAGGCGCTGCTCCTGAACCGCCTCAAGAAGACTGATCCCATGCGCTTCGCCGACCTGAAGACCTCCCGGAAAATCGCCGCCGCGTTCGCGGTCCTCATCGTCGTGGCTGCGGCCATGGGCGGCGCGCTGTTCATGTTCGTCTCGACGATCGAGACCCACAGCGCCTACAAGAACCAGCACGCGGAGATCGGCGACGCCGCGCTCGACGCGCGGCTGTCGCTCGCCCGGCAGGAAGGCTCGCTGCGCGGCTACATGATCACGCGGGACGAATACTTCGCCACGCGGACGAAGGAGCATTACGAAACCTTCAAGACGAAGGTCGACGTGATCCGGTCCGCAGCTGGAGCCGACAGCGAGATCGCCGGGCGGTTGCCGGCGCTCGAGACGGCCGCCGCTGCATGGCATTCCGAGATCGCCGATCCGGTGATCCGCTTCTCGCGCAACGAAGCAACCTATCCGCAGGCGCTGGCTCTCTTCACTTCCGGCAAGGCCGACCAGTTCATCGAGCCGGTCGAGAACATTCTCGACACGATCCGGACTGAAGAAATCGCTGCCATCCAGGGAGCGATAGCGACGGAGCTTGTCGCGAACGAACGTGCTGATAATGCGCTGGTCGTCGGCATGAGCCTCCTCATCGTGGCGGCTGTCGGGATGGGCTGGTTCCTGTCGCGCGCCATCGGATCGCCGGTCAGCGCGATGACCGAAGCCATGCGCGAACTCGCGGCCGGCAACAAGCACGTGGTCGTGCCAGGCGTCGGGCGCCGGGACGAGGTCGGCGAGATGGCCGGTGCGGTCGAGGCCTTCAAGAGGGCCGCTATCGAGCGCGACGAGCTGGCGGAGGCCGCCGAGCGCACCCGCATCGACCAGGACGAGGCGAAGAAGCGGCAGGCGGCGCTGGAACACGCGAAGGCCGAGGATCTGCGCGCCTTCGTCGGAAATATCGAGGTCGGTTTCGAG
>DASYHY010000013.1:0-14789 GCA_036252795.1 Aurantimonas sp.
AGCCTTGTCAGGAACAACTCAGGGGTCGGACCGCTCGGCACGCCGCAGGCGTGGCGTCGCCGACCCCGCTTTTTCCGACCTGTCACATGGCTGCGAGAAGGAGACCAAGCCATGACCATCCTCCACAGGCCCCTCTGGGACACACGTGCTGCCGGCATTCTTCAGGCAGCCAGGAGCGCGTTCGGTGCAGCCGGCGCGATCGTCAGGACGATGGGCAACCGCCGCGCGGCGCGCCAGCTCAGCGATCTGCCGGACTATCTCCTGACCGACATGGGAATTCGCCGCGACGACGTCAGCGAGGCGCTCCAGGCCCACTGGCGCGAGGACCCGACCTATCGCCTCGCCATGAAAGCGGCGCGCCGGCGCCGCGGCCTCTGCGACTGACGGGCGAAAAACAGCCTCCGGCGCGTCAGGCGCCGGAGCTTTCCAATGTCTCGGCCGGCGGCGGCGAAAGCAGCAGCTTGTCGATCCGGCGGCCGTCGAGGTCGACCACTTCCACCGTCCAGCCGTTCCACGCGAAGCGTTCGCCGACCTCGGGAATGGCACCGAAGCGGTCGAGGGCGAAGCCGGCGACGGTCTCATAGTCGCGCGCCTCGGGAAGGCCGAGATCCGGCAGCGCGGCGGCGATCGCGTCCACCGACATGGTCGCGTCGACGAGCCAGGAGCCGTCCGGCCGCTGCACCATCCCCGGCTCGCCGTCGAGACTTTCCGGCAGAGCTCCCGCGATCGCGACGAGGATGTCCGTGGGCGTCGCGATTCCTTCGAGCGAGCCGTATTCGTCGAGCACGACGGCGAGGTGGATCCGCGTCGTGCGGAATCGCTCGAGCAGCTTCAGGATCGGCATCGTCTCGTGGACGTAGAATGCCTCGCGCATCGCCGCGCGGAGGTCGATCCTGCCGTCTTTGCGCTGCTGCTCCAGGAGATCCTTGGTCTGGACGATGCCGACGACGTCGTCACTTTCGCTATCCACGACAGGAAAGCGGGAGTGTCCCGCAGCCGCAATCTCGGCGAGCACCATCTCGGCCGGATCGGCGAGATGGAGCCACACCACGTCCGGGCGCGGCACCATGATCGAGCGGACGGTGCGGTCGGCGATGCGGATCACGCCCTCCAGCATCTGCCGTTCCTTCGGCTCGAACACGCCGCTGCGCGTGCCTTCCGCGATCATCGCCCGCACGTCGTCCTCGGTGACGGCGTTGCCTTCGTCGGCGCTGGAGCCGAGCAGCGATGCGACGGCCTCCGTCGAGACGCGCAACAGCCAGACGAGCGGCGCGCCGATCCGCGACAGAAGGGTCATGAAGGGGGCGACCATGGCAGCGATCGCTTCGGCCCTCCGAAGCGCGAAGCGCTTGGGAACGAGTTCGCCCAGCACCAGCGAGAGATAGGTGATCGCCACGACCACCGCGACGAAGGCGACGGTCTGGGCGTAGGGCCCGATCAGCGGCCAGTCCGCCAGCACCGCCGCCAGCGGCGCAGCGAGGACCGACCCGCCGTAGGCGCCGGCGAAGATGCCGACCAGCGTGATCCCCACCTGGACGGTCGAGAGGAAGCCCGTCGGGTCGTCGATCAGGCGAAGCGCTGCGGCGGCGCCGCGACGACCGTCCTTGCTCATCTGTTCGAGGCGCGAGCGGCGCGCGGAGACGACCGCCAGCTCGGACATGGCGAAGAAGCCGTTGAGAAGGATGAGAAAGAGGATGATGGCGATTTTGACGACGGGCAATTGCGGAGTCCGGGGAAGGGGAAGGAGGGGCGTGAACGGCGCGGGCGGCGGTCAGTCCGCCTTCGGATCGCCGCCCCCATAGCGGCGGAAGATCGCCAGCATCTGCCGCGCGTATTCGTCCTGCATCCGCGAGCCGGCGGCGAGGAAGTCGGCCGTCTCGGCCTCTTCCGGCTTCTCCGCCTCGGGCGGCGAGGCGCCGGCAGGCCCGCCGTCCGCCGCACCCGGCTTCTCCGGCGCTTCAGCTGACGGCGCCATGCCGCGCAGGAAGCCGTCCATCATCGCCCCGAACGGCAGGAAGGCGGCGCTGGGATCGGCTGGCGGGGCGCCCGGCCCGGCCTCCGCCCGCTTGGCGCCTCCGACCGGCGGGAGCCACGGCAGTTCGCCCTTCAGCGCATTGCCGAAGAGACCGGCGAGGTAGTCCGACCCCTGCGTCCGGGCCTCGCCGCGAGCCGGCGCGTCGGACGGGCGGCCCATCGCCTCCATCGCGTTGGCGCCGCGCCGCATCATCTCGGCCATGGCGAGGGGGTAGTTTCCTTCGGCCAAGCCCTTCGGCTGGTTCCGCGCCGCGTTGGCGACCATCGCCTGAACCATGGTCTGCATGGTCATGATCGATAGATTGCGCATCAGCGTCTCGACCGTGTCGGGCGTGACCCCGCTGGCCATGGACACCTGGCGCGAGACCGCGGCAGCAAGCTCGCGCGAGCCGAACAGCGCGGTCGCCAGATCGCGGGCCGCTGCACTGCGCGCCAGTTCCGGCTCCGCCGGGACATTGGCGCTCCAGAAGGGCAGGAAGTGCTGCGACAGGTTCGCCCAGGCGGCGGGGTCGGCCGTCGTGCGCTGCAGCGCCAGCGAGAAGGCCGGCGCGAGGGCGTCGGTGATCTTGCGCATCTCCTGCTGCGACAGCTTGAACGCGTCGGCGAGCCGGTCGGCCGCAAGGCCTGAATCCCCTGCCGTGAGCCAGTCGAAGAAATCGGTCATCACGCCCTCGGTTCGCAGCGTGCCCCGCCCTCACGCGGCATGCGCGCTTGAGGCAACATGGTGCGACGACGGCGCCCAGCCAAGCACATTTCCTTCGAGCGCGCATCTATTTCCGAGGGCGGGCAGGAACAGCCCGCCGCGCCGACGCTCTCAGTAGGTGAGGTGCTTGAACACCCGCTCCATCGAGCGGTCCCACTGCTCCTCGTAGAGCCGGACGAGCTCTTCGCCGGAGGTCGTGCCGCGGGCGACGACCTCCTCGAGCGGGGCCAGGAAATGGCTCTCGTCGTTGCCTTCCTCGTTGCGCCGGTTGCGGGCGACAAGGCCCTGCCGGGCAAGCCGCACCGTCTCGCGGGCGAGATCGAGGACGGTACCGTCCCGGAAAGGCGTCCGGAAGCCGCTTCTCGGCACCTCGGCCCGCATCGCCGAGACCTCCTCGAAGGTCCAGTCGCGCGTCAGTTCCGCCACCGCGTCGAGCGTCGGGCCGTCGTAGAGAAGCCCGACCCAGTAGGCCGGGAGCGCGCAGATGCGGCGCCACGGTCCGCCGTCGGCGCCGCGCATCTCGATGAAGGTCTTCAGCCGCACGTCGGGGAACAGCGTCGAGAGGTGGTTGGTCCAGTCGCCCAGTTGCGGCTCCGGATCGTCCACCCGGCCCTTCAGGGCGCCGTCCATGAACTGGCGGAAGGTGACGTCGGTCGTGTCGTGGTAGCGGCCGTGGCGCGTGACGAAATACATCGGCACGTCGAGCGCCCACTCGACATAGTCGCGGTAGGTGAAGTCCGGCTTGAACACGAAGGGCAGGAGACCGGCGCGCTGGTTGTCGACGTCCGACCAGACGTCGGAGCGCCAGGAGCACAGGCCGTTGGGCTTGCCCTCGGTGAACGGGGAGTTGGCGAACAGCGCCGACGCGACCGGCTGCAGGCGCATGCCGACCTGCATCTTGCGGCGCATGTCCGCCTCGTCGGCGAAGTCGAGATTGACCTGGATCGTCGCGGTGCGCAGCATCATGTCGAGGCCGCGCGTGCCGACCTTCGGCATGTATTTGCGCATGATCGCGTAGCGCGATTTCGGCATGATCGGCGTCTCGTCCAGCGTCCATGTCGGCGACGAGCCGATGCCGAGAAAGCCGATGCCGAGATCCTTGGCGACAGCCCGCACCTCCGCCAGGTGGGCGTTCGATTCGCGGCAGGTCGCGTGGATCGTCTCCAGCGGCGCACCCGACAGCTCGAACTGCCCGCCCGGTTCCAGTGAGATCGCGCCCTGGCCGTTGCTGCCGTAGAGCCCGATGATCTTGCCGTCGTCGACGATGGCTTCCCAGCCGGACAGCGCCTTCATGCGCTCCAGCAGCGTCGCGATGCCGCGCTCGCCCTCGTAGGGCACCGGCGAGAGGTCCTCGGCATAGTAGCCGAACTTCTCGTGCTCGGTGCCGATCCGGAACGCGCTTTCGGGCTTTTCGCCGGTCTTGAGATGTGCCGTCAGGTCCTCGACCGAGGTCACCGGCGTCAGATCGGTCGTATCGCGCGCCATGGCAGTCCTTCTTGCTCGGCCGTCATCCGGTCCGGTATCGCGTGAGGATCCGGCGGAACCGCAACCGGTTGCCCAATGCAGCCAGCGAACGCAAGGGCCTTTCCCGTTGACGGTGCGGCCTCTATCGCAAGCTCAGCCGTCGCGCCAGTCGCCGACGGCGGCCTGGAGGACGGCGAGGGCGGCGACCGCCGCCGTGTCGGCGCGCAGGATCCGGGGGCCGAGCGACATCACCGTGACGAAAGGCAGGTCGCGGAGCGTCGCGCGCTCATCCTCCGAGAAGCCGCCTTCCGGCCCGACGAGCAGGGCGAGGGGCGCGGGCGGCATCGCGCGCAGCGTGTCGATCGGGCTCTCTGCATCCTCGCGCTCGTCGCAGAAGACCAGACGGCGCGAAGCGTCCCAGCCGGCGAGGAGCCGGGCGAAGCCGATCGGCTCGCGACACTCGGGGATGGTCAGGATACCGCACTGCTCGGCCGCCTCGATGGCGTTGGCCCGCATGCGTTCCACGTTGATCCGCGATGCCTGGACATGCTGCGTCATCACCGGCTGCAGGGTGCCTGCGCCCATCTCGACCGCCTTCTGGACCATGTAGTCGAGCCGCGCGTGCTTCAGCGGCGCGAACAGGGAGAGGAGATCGGGCCGCGGGGTCTGCGCCCGGGTCTGCTCGAGCGGCACGAGGTCCAGCTTCTTCTTCGCCGGCTTGTGAAGCCGGCATAGCCACTCGCCGTCCCGCCCGTTGAACGCGAGAACGGCATCGGCCTCGCCGAGACGGAGGACATTGAGAAGATAGTTCGCCTGAACGGGCGTCGCCGCAACGGCTTCGCCCGCGGCGAGGCCGGCGTCGAGGTGGAGACGCGGGCTCTTGAAGTCGTGGCTTGGCATCGCTGTCCCTGCTGCTGCACCTCCCTCATGCCCAACCTTGCCGGGCGGGTCGAGGGTGGCGCAGCAAGCGCGCCGTCATCGCGCCAGCTTGAACCCATCGTTCGGCGAGGAAAGCGCCGCTCCGGCGACGACAGCGCAATCGTCGTCGGAGCCGGTGCGATCGATGCCGGAAGGCTCGGGTCGCTCTGCTATTCCTTGACGGGTCCGTCGATCCGCGCAGGCGAAACCGGGTCGGAGGCGGGGAACGTCTCGTCCAGGGCCTCGTCCAGTTCTTCCTCGTCGGTCATCAGGCCTTCCTCGATGTCCTCCGCCGAGCGCTTGTCGGTGCCGGGGGTGTCACGCTCGACGCCCTTGTCACCCTCTTGCGAACGGTCCCGGGGACCGGTGTCGTTGGCGGCCTGCTGCTGATGCATCGTCATTGTCCGAACTCCTGTATGTCGGCGACTGAACGGTGCGCGCCGTGCGACGTTCCGCTCCGGGTGATGTTCCTCTCAAGGCAGCGCCGGGCGCCGCGCCAGCGCCGCCACGACGCCCGCGCCGATCAGGCAGGTGCCGCCGAGCCTGTTGAGGCCGCGCATGAAGCGCCCTTGGCGCACGAGGTTGCGGGCGCGTCCCGCGACCAGCACGTAGAAGAGCGCGTTGGCGATCGCCAGCGTGACGAACAGCGCCACGAGCATTGCGGCCTGTGGGCCATAGGCTCTGCCCGGCTCGATGAATTGCGGGACGAAGGCGACGAAGAACACGATGCCCTTCGGGTTGAACAGCGTCACCAGGAAGGCATCGCGAAAGACCCTCGCGGAGAGGCTTCCTGCCGGCGAGCCCCCGTCGGCTTCGCCCTCCGCCGCGACGGGCATGGGCGAGCGCCACATGCGCACGCCGATGAACACGAGATAGAGGGCGCCGGCCCATTTGAGCGCCGTAAAGGCCGTGGCCGAGGCGGCGAGGAGGACGCCGACGCCGGCCAGCGACAGGCCCGCGGCCAGAAGATCGCCGAGGCCGACACCGGCGATACTGGCGAACGCCACCGCACGCCCGTGCGCCAGCGCCTGGCCGACGACCATCACGATGGTCGGGCCGGGAATCGCCAATAGGACCAGCGAGGCCAGCGCGAAGGCTGCGAGAGTGGCGGGTTCGACTGGCATGACGGCAACTCCGTTTGGGTCGCGGCAGCAATCCACCCCTGGCTGCGGCGGTCAAGCCCCGGCGGCCCCTCGTCAGTCCACGATGACGATGTGCAGGGCTCGTGGTCCGTGCGCGCCGAGCAGCAGCACCTGCTCGATGTCGCCCGAGCGCGATGGCCCGGTGATGAAGTTCACCGAGCGCGGCATCTTGCCCTCGCCATAGCGCTGGCGGAGCGCCGGAAACAGCGCCTCCATGTCGCCATCGACGTCCGCTGCCCGCAGGACCACCACGTGGTTTTCCGGCAGGAAGTTGAGGCTGGTCGGGTTCTCGGGTCCGGAGACGAGACAGAGCGTGCCGGTCTCGGCGATCGCCGCCTCGGCATGCGAGAGCGCGTTGATGTCGTTGCCGTCGCTGGCGCCCCGGCGGATCGTCAGCGCAGTGGCGTCGAAATCGGCGCCGGCGATGCGCGGATCCTCGCAGATCCGAAGGTCGGCGGGAAAATTGTTCTCCCGCAGCCAGCGCGACACTTCCGCCGGCAGTTCGTCGTAGCCGGAGATCCGGGCCGTCGTCGCATGGACCTTCTCGGCCATGGCGATGAACAGCCCCACCTTCTCCTCATGCGGGAGCTGTCCGCGCTGCGGCACCACGCCCGACGCCTTGCCGGCCAATCGCTCATCGACGACAGATTGGCGTTCGGGGTCGTGCGGGCGTCCGCCATTGGCGCGGCGGATGCGGCCGAGTATGGCGTCGCGTGTCGAGGCGCTCATCGGCCGGTACCGTTGGTTCTTGCCGCGTATTGCTGCATGAAGGTCTTGCCCTCCGGGGCGGGCAGATCGCGCCATTTCGTCCAGCCGCCGGCGAGCGGCAGCGAGGCGAAGCGACGCTTCGAGCCGCCGGCTCGCTTCAGCATCGGCATCGCCACGGAAACCGCCGCCCGGTAGAGCTTCGGGTGCCGCGCGAAGAACGCCCAGACCCCGAGCCCGGCGCGCTGGGTCTTGGGCTGCAGATGGCTCTCGAATTCCTTCTCGCGCCAGTGCCGCATCATCTTCGGCAACGGGATGCGCATCGGGCAGACGCTCTCGCAGCGGCCGCAGAATGTCGAGGCGTTCGGCAGGTGCCCGGCCTTGTCGACGCCGATCAGCGACGGGGTGAGCACCGCGCCCATTGGGCCGGGATAGACCCAGCCATAGGAGTGGCCGCCGACCGCATGATAGACCGGGCAGTGGTTCATGCAGGCGCCGCAGCGTATGCAGCGCAGCATCTCCTCGAACTCCGTGCCGAGCATGTTGGAGCGGCCGTTGTCGATGAGGATGACGTGGTACTCCTCGGGCCCGTCCGGATCCTCCGGCCGCTTCGCGCCGGTCGACAGCGTCGTGTAGACGCTCATGTCCTGGCCGGTGGCCGAGCGCGCGAGGATCCTGAGGATCTGCGCCATGTCCTCCAGCGTCGGCACCAGCTTCTCGATCGAGGCGAGCACGACGTGGCACTTGCCGAGCAGCTGGGTCAGGTCGCCATTGCCCTCGTTGGTGACGATGACCGAGGAGCCGGTCTCGGCGATGAGGAAGTTCGCGCCGGTAACGCCGATATCGGCCTCGCCGTATTTCTGGCGCAGGATCTGCCGCGCCTCACCCAGCAGCATCTCCGGCTCGACCAGGCTGCGCATCGGGTCGAGATCGACATGGACTCTTCGAAAATCGGCTTCCACCTGGTCGCGATTGACGTGCACCGCCGGCGCGATGATGTGGCTCGGGTGCTCGCCGCGCAGCTGGATGATGTATTCGCCGAGATCGGTCTCGACCGGGACGATGCCGTTCTTCTCGAGGAACGCGTTGAGCCCGATCTCCTCGGAGATCATCGTCTTGCCTTTGGTGACGGTCTTGGCTTTCCGCCGCCGGGCGATGTCGAGAAAGATCTGGTTGGCGTGATCGGCGTCCTCGGCGAAGTGCACGATGCCGCCGCTGGCCTGCACCTTCGCGGCATAGGCCTTGATATAGAGGTCCAGGTGCTTCAGCGTGTGGTTCTTGATGGCCACCGCGTTGTCGCGCAGTCGATCGAATTCGGGCAGCGCGTCGACCGCCTTCTGCCGCTTGTCGATGAAGCCGCGCTCGACGTTGCCGAGCGCCCGCTGCAGCTCGACATCGGCGAGCGCCTTAACGGAATTGGCCTTGAAGGTCTGTGAGGTGATTTGCATCGGGCGGCCTAGGAGAAATCGGGGTGGCGGCGGTGTGCCGTCGTGCGAAGGCATGTTGCCCGTGCGCAAGGGCGAGCGTCGGTTCTGACGGCAGGGCCGATCACAGCTTGCCTCCGATCGGCGGACTGTCGGTCATCCCGGCCAGCACCTCGGCCACGTGCCGGACCTCGATGGCGATCCCCTCGCGCTTCAGCTTGCCGTCCATGTTCATCAGGCAGCCGAGGTCCCCGGCGAGCAGCATGTCGGCGCCGCTCATCCCGACATTGCGCGCCTTCTTGGTGACGATGGCGTTGGAGATGTCCGGATACTTGACGCAGAACGTGCCGCCGAACCCGCAGCAGACCTCGGCATCCTTCAGTTCGGCGAGTTCCAGCCCCTCGACGCTGTCCAGCAGCATGCGCGGCTGGCGCTTGACGCCGAGCTCGCGCAGTCCCGAGCAGGAATCGTGGTAGGTCACGGTGCCGGAAAGCCGCGCCTCGACAGCCGTCACGCCCCTGATGTCGGCGAGGAAGCTGACGAGTTCGTGGACCTTGTCGGAAAAGGCGAGGACCCGCGCCTCCCATGCCGGGTCGCCGGCGAAGATTTCCGGATAGTGCTTCTTGAGCATGGCGGCGCAGGATCCGGACGGGGCCACCACGTAGTCGAAGCCCTCGAACGCCGCGATCACCTGCTCGGCGATGGCGCGAGTGTCGGCGCGGTCGCCGGAGTTGTAGCTCGGCTGGCCGCAGCAGGTCTGCGCCGTCGGCACGCTGACCGCGCAGCCGGCTTCCTCGAGAAGCTTGATCGCGGCAAAGCCCACGCTCGGCCGGAAGAGATCGACGAGACAGGTGACGAACAGCGCGACCCGCGGCTGCGGGACAGGGGAAACGACATTCTCGTTCAAGGGCTTCTCCTTGGCGGGGCGGTTCCCGACACGTCATGCTGCTGTTCTGGGCCGGTTTTGCCGTCGGCGCAAATCAGTCTTGGTATCCGCCCTCGCCATCGGCTAGCAAGAGTGGCGCGCCGAGGGGACAGGATGAGCGAGATAACGTTGCGAAAGGCTTCTGTGGATCGTTTCCCCGCCGACGCGCGGCGTGCCGCGGTGCTGGGGGAACTGCATGCCCGCCCGTTCCCGCTGATCAAGCCGCCGCGCGTGCTGGTGGTGCTCGCCTTCATCATCGAGGACCACGGCGAATCCGACCTGGCGGTGCTTTCGGAGCTGTCGCTGCGGCAGGGCGTGCCGCCCCCCGCCGAGGGCGCGCGGACGCACGCCTTCGTCTTCGGCAAGGGAAAGCTGCGCTGGGAGCGGCATACGGAATTCTCCACCTATTCGTGGGACGGACCGCCGCCGGCGCATTTCGGCGCCGCTCTGGACGGCCACCCGTTCGGCTCCGGATTCCGCGCCCCCGGGCCGTTTATCGCCGGCGCCCGCCTGGAGCTCAGGCCCGACGACGCAGCCGGGCAGGCGGCGATCGAGAGCTTCGACAAGACCAGTTTCTGCTTCTCGACGATGGAAGGCGGTCTTGCCCGCGCCGCCACCGACTTCCGGCAGGACGGCGACGGATTGACGCGGATGCTGGTGCTGGCCGACGATCTGCCGCCGCCGCGGGCCGGCGCGCTGGCGATGCGCCTCGTCGAGATCGAGATCTACCGGACGCTGGCGCTGCTCGGGCTGCCGCTCGCGCAGTCGGTCGGGCCGGCCATCCAGTCGCTCGAGAGCCAGTTGATGACGATCACCGAGGAGATGACGACGGGCAGCGAGGACAGCCGCGACCTGCTCCAGGAGATCACGCTGGCCGCCGCGCAGGTCGAGGCGTCGGCCGCCGCCGTGCTGTACCGGTTCGGCGCGAGCCGCGCCTATGACGAGATCGTGCGCGAGCGGCTGGGCGCGGTCGGCGAGCAGCCGATCCTCGGCCAGGAGAGCTGGAGCGCCTTCCTGAAGCGCCGGATGGGACCGGCGATGCGCACCTGCCGCGCCGTCGAGGAGCGTCAGGCGAGCCTTTCGGAAAAACTCAGCCGGGCCGCCAACCTCTTGCGGACCCGCATCGACGTCGAGCTGGAGCACCAGAACCGCGACCTGCTGGCGTCGATGGATCGCCGCGCGCGGCTGCAGTTGCGGCTGCAGCAGACCGTCGAGGGACTGTCGGTCGCGGCGATCGGCTACTACGTCGTCAGCCTGTTCGGCTACGTCGCCAAGGCCCTGGAGCACGAGGGCCTGCCGATTTCGGCCACCGTTCTCACCGCGCTCTTCGTGCCGGTGGCGCTGCTGTTGGTCTGGCTCGTCGTCCGGCGCCTGCACGTCACCCATCTGAAGGGCAGCGGCGAGGACGGGCATTGACGATGCGCCGCGCGTGCGTGTGGACGCAGCCGGGCCGGGCGCATAGTTTCGGAGCGGAACGGGAGTGAAGCGATGTCCGTCATGATGCCGAAGCCGTCGGAGGCGATCCTCGCGCGCCGCGCCGCGATCGTCGAGGCCTTGCGCGCGATGGTGCCGGGCGAGGGCGTCGTCGACGCGGCGAACGAGATGGCGGTCTTCGAGTCCGACGGTCTGACGGCCTATCGCCAGATGCCGCTGGTCGTCGTGCTGCCCGAGACGGTGGCGCAGGTTGCCGCGGTCCTGGCCTACTGCCACGACAACGACATTCCGGTGGTGCCGCGGGGTTCGGGGACGTCGCTGTCCGGCGGCGCCCTGCCGCTGGAGGACGGGGTGCTGCTCGTCCTGTCGAAGTTCAACAAGGTGCTCGAGATCGACTACGACAATCGCTGTGCCGTCGTGCAGCCGGGCGTTACCAATCTCGGCATCACCAAGGCGGTGGAGGGCGCGGGGTTCTACTACGCCCCGG
Organism: Aurantimonas sp.; assembly: GCA_036252795.1. Classification (GTDB taxonomy): domain Bacteria; phylum Pseudomonadota; class Alphaproteobacteria; order Rhizobiales; family Rhizobiaceae; genus Aurantimonas. The sequence goes on from DASYHY010000013.1 coordinate 11,237, forward strand.
ATCCCTCCTCGCAGATCGCCTGCTCGATCGGCGGCAACGTCGCGGAGAATTCCGGCGGCGTCCACTGCCTGAAATACGGTCTGACCGCCAACAATGTCCTCGGCATCGAGTTCGTCACGATCGAGGGCGAGGTCATGCGGCTCGGCGGCAAGCATCTGGATGCCGAGGGCTACGACCTGCTCGGTCTGATGACCGGCTCCGAGGGGCTGCTCGGCGTCGTCATGGAGGTGACGGTGCGCATCCTGCAGAAGCCGGAGACGGCGCGTGCGGTGCTGATCGGCTTTCCGACGTCGGAGCAGGCCGGCGAATGCGTCGCGGCGATCATCGCCAAGGGCATCATCCCCGGCGGCATGGAGATGATGGACCGGCCGGCGATCCACGCGGCCGAGGATTTCGTCCATGCCGGCTATCCGCGTGACGTGGAAGCCCTTCTGATCGTCGAGCTCGATGGCCCGGGCGCCGAGGTCGATCATCTGCTGGCGGAGGTGGAGGCGATCGCCGACGCCAACGGCGCGGTGGTGACGAAGATTTCGCAGTCGGAGGAGGAGCGCGCCGCCTTCTGGGCCGGGCGCAAGGCGGCCTTCCCGGCCGTCGGCCGCATCTCGCCGGACTATTACTGCATGGACGGCACGATCCCGCGCAAGGAACTGCCGAAGGTGCTCGCCGGCATGAAGGCCATGTCGGAGAAATACGGCCTGCGCGTCGCCAACGTCTTTCATGCCGGCGACGGCAATCTCCACCCGCTGATCCTCTACGACGCCAACGAGGAGGGCGAACTGCATCGCGCCGAGGAGTTCGGCAACGACATCCTGCGCCTCTGCGTGGAGGTCGGCGGCGTCCTCACAGGCGAGCACGGGGTGGGGGTCGAGAAGCGCGACCTGATGCCGGAGATGTTCAACGAGGATGATCTGAAGCATCAGCAGCGGGTCAAGTGCGCCTTCGACGCCAAGCACCTGCTCAACCCGGGAAAGGTCTTCCCGCAGCTCCACCGCTGCGCCGAACTCGGCCGCATGCACGTCCACAGGGGACAGGTGGCGTTCCCCGACCTGCCGAGGTTCTGATGATGGATGGTTCGCGATGAGCGCGATCGAGGAACTGGAGCGCCGGAACGACGCGCGTTTCGACGAGCGCGCGTTCGTCGATTTCCTGAGGTCGATCGAGGGCCGCTCGGGGTGGGATGGCGGCCGCTGGGAATTGATCGAGGGGATACCGATCGACATGCCGCCAGCCACGCTGCGTCACGGTGCGATCGCCCGGGTCTTCGAGCGTCTCCTGGCATCGGCGTTGAGCCAGAGCGGCTTGCCGCTCGAAGCGACGCGGGAAGTGGGCGTGAGCCACCCCTCCGACACCACCTTCCGCCCGGTTGCCGACATCGTGGTCTTCGATCCGAAGGAGGAACTGGCGTCGGGCGGAGAGCGCTTTCTCAAGAGCTGCCAGCTCGTGGCTGAAGTGCTTTCTCCCTCCACCGAGCCGTATGACCTCGTGTTCAAGCGTCGCCGCTATGCCGAACTGCCGGACTGCCTCCATGTTCTGATGATCGACCAGGACCGCATGCGCGTCCGCCACTGGTCCCGCCGCGACGGCTGGGCGGAGACGGTCCACGAAGAGCCGGACGACCGCATCGACCTTCCGGAGTTCGGTTTCTCCTGCCGGCTCCGCGACTTCTATGCGCGGACGGACCTCGCATGAGCCACGCTCGCGGACTGGGCGATCCCGATAACGCCGCCACCATCCTGCGCCCGACGACATCGGACGACGTCCGGGAGATCGTGGCGGCCGCCATCTCCGCGGAGGAGCCGCTGGTCATCGAGGGCGCGGGCTCCAAGCGCGGCCTCGGCCGGCCCGTACAGGCGGCACGCACCTTGTCGCTTGCCGCGATGAGCGGGGTCACGCTCTACGAGCCGGAGGAACTGGTTCTCTCGGCCAGGGCGGGGACACCGATCGCCGAGATCGAGCAACTGCTCGACGACAACAACCAGCGGCTCGAGTTCGAGCCGCTCGACTACGGGCCGCTGCACGGGATGGCGCCGGGGCAGGGCACGCTCGGAGGCGTCGTCGCCTGCAATCTCGCCGGGCCGCGCCGGCTGAAGCAGGGCGCCGCCCGGGACCACGTTCTCGGCGTCGCCGCCGTGTCGGGTCGCGGCGAGATCTTCAAGTCCGGCGGTCGTGTGGTGAAGAACGTCACCGGCTATGATCTCTCCAAGGGACTGACCGGCTCCTTCGGCACGTTGGCGGTCATGACCGACATCACGGTCAAGGTGCTGCCGAAGACCGAGACCGAGACCACGCTGGTGCTGCGCGGCCTCTCCGACGATGCCGCCGCCGGAGCCATGGCCGCTGCCATGGGCTCTTCGGCAGAGGCATCGGGCGCGGCCCATCTGCCGATGTTCGTCGCCGCGCGTGTCGCGGGCCGTGCTCTCGGCAAGGAGGCAGCGACGCTCGTCCGCCTGGAAGGGTTCGGCCCCTCGGTGGAGGCGCGCGCCGCCTATCTCGGCGCGGCGCTCGCCCGGGTCGCTCCCCTGGAGCGGCTGGAGGCGGAGGCATCGCGTGCAGTCTGGCGCGACGTGCGCGACGCCCGGCCCTTCGTCGACGGGACGGACAAGCCGGTCTGGCGCCTGTCCGTGACGCCGACGCGCGGGCACGAGGTGGTCATGAGCCTGCGCATGCAGACGGCCATCGACGCCTTCTACGACTGGCAGGGCGGGCTCGTCTGGATGCGGATGGAGGACGATCCGGAGGCTGACCTGGTGCGCGAGACGATCCGCCGCTTCGGCGGCGGGCATGCGACGCTGGTGCGGGCTTCCGAGCCGGTGCGCGCGGTGACCGAGACGTTCCAGCCGCAGCCGGGGCCGCTTGCCGGCCTCACGCGGCGACTGAAGGCGCAGTTCGACCCGAAGGGCGTGCTCAATCCGGGCCGGATGGGGTAGACGAGGATCATGCAAACCACCTTCACCCCCGCCCAGCTTGCCGATCCGGAAGTCGCCCATTCCGAGGGGATCATCCGCAAATGCGTGCATTGCGGCTTCTGCACCGCGACCTGCCCGACCTATGTGACGCTCGGCAACGAGCTCGACAGCCCGCGCGGGCGCATCTACCTGATCAAGGAGATGCTGGAGAACGACCGGCCGGCCGACGAGAAGACCGTCAAGCACATCGACCGGTGCCTGTCGTGCCTCGCCTGCATGACCACCTGCCCGTCGGGGGTCAACTACATGCACCTCGTCGACCACGCGCGGGTGCATATCGAGCGGACCTACCGCCGGCCGCTCGTCGACCGGATGATCCGTCGCGTACTGGCGATGACGCTGCCTTATCCGGCCCGGTTCCGGGCGAGCCTCACGCTGGCGCGGCTTGCGCGCCCGCTGGCGCCGCTGCTGGCCGGCATCCAGCCGCTGAAGCCGCTGGCCGCCATGCTGAGGCTCGCCCCCGGCGCCGTGCCGGCACGCTCTGCCGTCAACGAGCCGGGCGTTCGCGCCGCAACCGGCCCACGCCGCGGCCGGGTGGCGATCCTGCGCGGCTGCGCCCAGTCGGTGCTCGACCCGAAGATCAACGA
>DASYHY010000014.1:0-41793 GCA_036252795.1 Aurantimonas sp.
GACTTCGAGCCCACCACGTGGAAGATCAGATGGTCTCCGCCACCGGTGATCTTCACGACCGCCTCGTCGCGGATGTCGCCGAGCAGGATGCGCTCGGCCAGCGGATCCTGGACCTCGCGCTGGATCACCCGCTTCAGGGGCCGGGCGCCGTAGGACGGATCGTACCCCTTCTGCGCCAGCCATTCGCGACCGCTGGCGTCCAGCAGGATGCTGATCTTGCGCTCGGCCAGCAGCTTTTCGAGCCGCCCCATCTGGATGTCGACGATCGCGCCCATTTCCGAGCGATGCAGGCGGTGGAACAGGATCGTCTCGTCGACGCGGTTGAGGAACTCCGGCCGGAAGGATGCCCGGACGACGTTCATCACCTGCTCCCGCGCCGCCTCGGCATCCTCGTCGTCGCGAAGCGCGACGAGATGCTCGGCCCCCAGATTGGAAGTCATGATGATCATGGTGTTGCGGAAGTCGACCGTCCGCCCCTGCCCGTCCGTTAGGCGACCGTCGTCCAGCACCTGCAGGAGAACGTTGAAGACGTCCGGATGCGCCTTCTCGATCTCGTCGAACAGCACGACCTGGTAGGGCCGCCGCCGCACCGCCTCGGTCAGCGCCCCGCCCTCCTCGTAGCCGACATAGCCGGGAGGCGCCCCGATCAGCCGCGAGACCGAGTGCTTCTCCATGTATTCCGACATGTCGAGCCGCACCATCGCCGTCTCCTCGTCGAAGAGGAAGGCGGCAAGCGCCTTGGTCAGCTCGGTCTTGCCGACGCCCGTGGGGCCGAGGAAGATGAACGAGCCGATGGGCCGGTTCGGGTCCTGAAGCCCGGCGCGGGCGCGCCGGACCGCGCGCGAGACCGCCTGGACCGCCTCGCCTTGCCCGACCACGCGCTTCTGCAGCTCGTCTTCCATCCGCAGCAGCTTGTCGCGCTCGCCCTCGAGCATCCGGTCGACCGGAATGCCGGTCCAGCGGGAAACGACCTGGGCGACGTGGTCCGCCGTCACCGTCTCCTCGACCATCGAGCCGGCGGCAGCGTTGCCGTCCTGCGCCTCTGAAGTCTTCAGCTCGGCTTCCAGCTTGGGGATCACGTCGTAGGCGAGTTCGCCGGCGCGCTGGAACTCGCCGCGGCGCTGCGCGATCGCCAGGTCGTTGCGCGCCTCGTCCAGCTGGCGCTTGAGATCCGCCGCATGGCCGAGCTTCGACTTCTCCGCCTGCCAGGATGCCGTGATCGCAGCCGACTCCTCCTCCAGATTGACGAGTTCCTCCTCCAGCCGCTCGAGACGGCTCTGGGACGCGTCGTCCTTTTCCTTCTTGAGCGCCTCGCGCTCGATCTTCAGCTGCATGATGCGCCGGTCGATCTCGTCCAGCACCTCGGGCTTGGAATCCACCTGCATCCGCAGCCGGGCCGCGCCCTCGTCGATCAGGTCGATCGCCTTGTCGGGGAGGAAGCGGTCGGTGATGTAGCGGTTCGATAGCTGCGCCGCCGAGACCAGAGCCGAATCGGAGATGCGCACCTGGTGGTGCTGCTCGTACTTCTCCTTCAGCCCCCGCAGGATCGAGATCGTGTCCTCGACCGTCGGCTCGGAGACGAAGACCGGCTGGAAGCGGCGGGCGAGCGCGGCGTCCTTCTCGACATGCTTGCGGTACTCGTCGAGCGTCGTGGCGCCGACACAGTGCAGCTCGCCGCGCGCCAGCGCCGGCTTGAGCAGGTTGGACGCGTCCATCGCGCCGTCTGCCTTTCCGGCTCCGACCAGCGTGTGCATCTCGTCGATGAACAGGATGATTCCGCCGGCCGCGGCGGTGATCTCCGACAGCACCGCCTTGAGGCGCTCCTCGAACTCGCCACGATATTTCGCGCCGGCGATGAGCGAGCCCATGTCGAGCGACATCAGCTGCTTGTCGCGCAGCGCCTCGGGCACGTCGCCATTGACGATGCGTTGCGCCAGACCCTCGGCGATCGCCGTCTTGCCGACGCCGGGCTCGCCGATCAGCACCGGATTGTTCTTGGTCCGCCGGGACAGGACCTGGATCGTGCGCCGGATCTCGTCGTCGCGCCCGATCACCGGGTCCACCTTGCCCTCGCGGGCGGCAGCCGTGAGGTCGCGGGCGTATTTCTTCAGCGCGTCATAGCCGCTCTCGGCCGACTGCGAATCCGCCGTGCGGCCCTTGCGGATGGTGTTGATGGCCTCGTTCAGGCCGTTCGCCGTCACGCCGGCGGCCTTCAGGATCTCGGCCGTCTTGGCCGCCTTCTCGATGACCATCGCGAGCAGCAGGCGCTCGACCGTGACGAAGCTGTCGCCGGCCTTCTTGGCGATCTCTTCCGCCGTCGCGAAGATCTTCGCGAGCGGCTGCGCCAGATACATCTGGCCGTTGCCGCCGGAGACGCGCGGCATCGCGTCGAGCGCCGCGTCGACCGCCAGCCGGACGTCCTGGGGACGCCCACCCGCCTTCTCGATCAGGCCGGCCGCCATCCCCTCCTCGTCGTCGACGAGGACCTTCAGGAGATGTTCCGGAGCGAATTGCTGATGGTCGCGCGAGACCGCGAGGGTCTGGGCAGACTGGATGAAGCCGCGAAGGCGCTCGGTATAGGTTTCGAGGTTCATATTGTTGTTCTCCTGCCGCGGACCTCCCTTCTGGCGAGGCAAGGCCCGTCTGTTCCTGGAGTCCGGCTCCCGTTTCGGCGAGCCGCCCGCTGGACATATGGGTAAACCCGGCCGCACCCGTAAGGGGCTTGACGCGAGACTGTTGCAAAAATGCACAGCCGTCCTTGCGCCAGATCAGGGCGCCGGAAATTCGTTAGATTCCCGCCGCCGGAACGAAGAATGGCGCCGCGGAGGACCGCGACGCCATTCGTGTCGTTGCCGACTGATCCGCTTCCGCGGATGCCGGTCAGCCGTTGGAGGCCAGGAGAAAGGACGGCAGCTCGTTGCCCTCGCCGTCGCTGGCGTCGGCCGGTGCTTCCTCGGCCTTCTTCTTGCGCGGGCGACCCGGGCGGCGCTTGGCGACGGCCTCGGCCTCCGGTGCATCGGCCTGCGCGGCCGGACGCTGATCCGTCGGCTCGCCATTGGCGTCCCGTGTCGCCGAAGCCGTGGCGTTAGCCGCTGCGTCCTCGCCGTCGCGGTTGCGCCGCGGCCGGCCGCGGCGCCGCGGTGCCGGCGTCTGATCGTCTGCCGTCGGCGACCCCACCGCGTTCACGCTCTCGTCGCCCTGCCGCGCTTCCTCCGGCTGGCGTGAGGGCGCATCTCTCTGCTCGTCGCGCACGCCAGGCTGCCCCTGCCCGTTGGGCCCTGCCTCATGAGCGAGGACGGGCTGCGGCCCGGTACCCTGCGGCTGGAAACGATCGCGGCGGTCGCGGTTGCCGTCGCGGTTACCGTCGCGATTGCGATTCTGCTCGCGGTTTCCGTCGCGGTCGCGATTGCCGTCACGGTCGCGATTGCCGTCACGGTCGCGGTTGCTGTCGCGATTGCGGTTCTGTTCGCGGTTTCCGTCCCGGTTGCCATCGCGGTCCCGGTTGGAGTCGCGGTAGCCATCGCGATCGGATTCCCGGCCCCCGTTGAAGGACGCCCGCTCGTCGTTGCGGTACTCGCGCGTGTCCTGCGCGTCGTCATCGTCCTCGTCGCCGTCGCGCGTGTCCCGGTCGTCGCGCTGCGGCTGGAACTGGCCCTGCGCGGCAGCGACGATGCGGTTGTAGTGTTCGGCGTGCTGCAGATAGTTCTCCGCCATCACCCGGTCGCCGGATGCCGAGGCGTCACGTGCCAGCATGCCGTATTTCTCGGCGATGTGCTGGGCGTTGCCCCTGATCTTCACGTCGGGCCCGTTCGACTCGTAGCTGCGCGAGAGCGGATTGGGACCCTTCCGACCCCGGCCGCGCATACGGTTCTTCTGCTGCTGCTGTCCTGGCCTCATGCTCTTCCCGTTTTCTGGATTCGCCGGCCGCGCCGGTCTGGCCCCTTGCCTGGGAACGCGCCCATGCGCGTTCATGCTCATCGACCGCGCAGCTGCACAGCCGCCTCGAAGAGTTTTGTTTTCGGTTGCGCCTGGCGACACCCTCACGCCGGCTAGTGCGGACGACCCTCAGGTCATCTCGAGCATCCCGCGCCGCCGCAGTGCGACATCGATCGGGACGTCCCCCTCGAATGCTCCGCTATCTGCCTGACCCTAGAAGGGAAAATACTTCGCCACAAGTGCTTTCTCGCCACTTCCGGTCGGGTTTCCCCGACCTTGCGGAGCCCTGTCGTGACCGTCCGTTCACCGGAACTCAAGTACGCGATCGGTTCCGCCGAGATCCTTCGAGGTCTTCACGAGGGAAAAGCCGCTGCAGCGGAAGATCGCCTCCACGTCCGGCCCCTGGTCGATTCCGATCTCGACGATGACCCCGCCGCTGGGTCGCAGCACCGCGCGTGATGCTCCCGCTATGGCGCGATAGGCCTCCAGCCCGTCTTCGCCGCCGTCGAGCGCTCTTCGCGGATCGTGCTCGCGCACCTCTTGCGCCAGCGAAGCAATCGCGGCGCTGCAGATATATGGGGGGTTCGACACCACGAGATCAAGGGGTCCCCGCAACGCCGCGAGGTAATCCATGCGGACCGGCAGCATCCGACCGGCCACGCCGGCAGCCTCCGCATTGCGGCAGGCGGTCAGCAACGCCCCCTCGCTGATGTCGCTCGCCACGCCGACCGCAGCCTCGTGGAGCGCCAGCAGGGAGACGGCGATGGCGCCCGAGCCCGTGCCGATGTCGGCGAAGATGCAGCGCCCGGATGCGCGGATCGCGGCGTCTACCGCCCGCCGTGCCTCGTCCACCAGGATTTCGGTGTCGGGCCGCGGCTCGAGCGTGTCGGGGGACAGCAGGAATTCGTGCTCATAGAAGGCTCGGCGCCCGATGATCCGGTGCACCGGCTCCCCCGCCAGGCGGCGCTGCAGCAGCCCTTCGAATCGCGCGGCGAGTTCCGGCGAGCCGGAAACGGTCGCATGACGGTGCATGGCGGACGGCTGCGTCCCGGCCGCTTCCGCCAGGAGCAGGCGCGCATCCAGCTCAGGGGTTGCCGCACCGCTCTGCCGCAGACGCGCCGCTGCAGGGCTGAGCATGTCGCCCGCAGAAGCCGAACCCGTCTCAGGCATCGGCGCCGACGGCCGCCAGGAGCTGGGCCTGATGGTCGGCGACGAGCGCATCGACCAGCTCGTCCATCTCCCCCTCGATCACCCGGTCCAGCTTGTAGAGCGTGAGGTTGATCCGATGGTCGGTGACCCGGCCTTGCGGGAAATTGTAGGTGCGGATGCGCTCCGAGCGGTCGCCGCTGCCGATCTGGCTCTTGCGGCTCGCCGACCGCTCGTCGTCGGCCCGCTGCCGCTCCATGTCGAGCAGCCGCGCCTTCAGGACCTGCATCGCCCGCGCCCGGTTCTGGTGCTGCGACTTCTCCGACGACGTCACCACGATGCCGGTCGGCAGATGGGTGATCCGCACCGCCGAGTCCGTCGTGTTGACGTGCTGGCCGCCGGCGCCCGAAGCGCGCATCGTGTCGATGCGGATGTCCTCCGCCCGCACGTCGACGTCGATGTCCTCGGCTTCCGGCAGCACGGCGACCGTGGCGGCCGAGGTATGGATCCGGCCGCCGGATTCGGTCTCGGGCACGCGCTGCACGCGGTGGACTCCGGATTCGAACTTCAGCCGCGAGAAGACGCCGGCGCCCCTGATCGCGGCGATGACTTCCTTGTAGCCGCCGACCTCGCCCTCGCTCGCCGACAGCAGCTCCACCTTCCAGCCATTGAGCTCGGCGTAGCGCTGATACATGCGGAATAGGTCGCCGGCGAAGAGCCCGGCTTCCGAACCGCCGGTGCCGGCGCGAATTTCCAGGATGGCGCCCTTCTCGTCGGCGGCGTCCCGGGGCAGCAGCAGGATGCGGATCTCGCCGGTCAGCCGCTCGAGTTCCTCCCGCAGCATCTCGATCTCCATCTCGGCGAGCTCGCGCATCTCGCGATCGGCGGTGGGATCGTCGCGCAGGGCCCGCGAGCCGGCGAGTTCGGATTCCATCTTGCGATAGGCCCGGATCGCCGCGACCACTGGTTCGAGGCCGGAATACTCGGCGGCCAGCCCGGCATAGACGCCGTGTTCCGGCCCCTTCGCCATCTCGTTCTCCAGATAGCGGAAGCGGGACTGGATTTCGTCGAGTTTCGCGTTCGGCAAGGTCGCCATGGGTTCCTGCTGTGCTTGAAGGAAACCGCCGGCGACCGGAGGCCGCAGGCGCAGAAAGGGCTTCGCCCCCGTGCTGCGGCCCGGCCCGCTAATAGGGGATGGAAGACGCCTTGGCGTATTCGACGAGCATCTCGCGCATGCTGCCCGCGCCGTGGGGCGACGCGAGCTTCTCGCGCATCAGCCGCTCCAGGTCGGCGACGTCGAGCTCGACGAGCATCGCCTTCACCGGACCGATCGACGGGGGCGCCATCGATATGGATCGGAACCCGATGCCGATCAACGCCATCGCGGTGATCGGCCGCCCGGCCATCTCGCCGCACAGCGTCACCGGCACGCCGTGCCGGTCTCCGGCCTCCACGATCATGCGCAGCGCGCGCAGGAACGGCACGGACAGATCGTCGAAGCGGCTGGCGACGCGGGCATTGCCACGGTCCACGGCGGCGAAGAACTGGAACAGGTCGTTCGAGCCGACCGAAGCGAAGTCGAGCTCCGCCATCAGCTCGTCGAGCTGGAACAGCGTCGCCGGCACCTCGATCATCGCCCCGACCTTGAGCCGGCTGGGCATCTCGTGGCCGAACCGCGTCAGGTGCTTCAGCTCGTGCTCGATCAGCGCGCGAGCCCGCCGCACCTCCGACACGTCGGTCACCATCGGGAACATGATCCGCAGTTCGCGCCCGGCGGCGGCCTTGAGCAGCGCCCGCAGCTGGGTTCGCATCAGGCCGGGCCTGTCCAGCGCCAGCCGCAGGGCGCGGTAGCCGAGGGCCGGATTCTCCTCCGGCGACTGGCTCAGATAGGGCAGCACCTTGTCGCCGCCGACGTCGAGCGTGCGGAACGTCACCGGCCGATCGGCGGCGGCGTCGAGCACGGCGGCGTAGAGCCGCTCCTGGTCGCTGGCCCGCGGCATGGTCGAGGCGATCATGAACTGCAGTTCGGTACGGAACAGCCCGATGCCCGCCGCCCCCGACTCGTCCAGCTGCGGCAGGTCGACCAGAAGCCCGGCGTTCATCTCCAGGTCGATCGCGACCCCGTCCTTCGTCTGCGCCGGAACCTCGCGCAGCGAGCGGTAGCGCTCCTGGCGCTTCTCGCGGAAGCGCGCCTTGTCGGAGAACAGCGTGGCGAGATCCGAAGGCGGGCGCAGATGCACGCCGCCATCCTCGCCATCGACGATGACGAGGTCCCGGTTCTCCGACATGGAGACCGCGCCCTTCACCTGCCCGACGACCGGAATGCCGAGGGCTCGGGCGACGATCACCACGTGACTCGTCGCCGCTCCCTCCTCGAGCACCAGGCCGCGGATCGTCTCGCGCCGGTAGTCGAGCAGTTCCGCCGCCCCCATCGAGCGCGCGACGATGACCGCGTCGCCAGCCGCGGAATCCTCGTGGGCCTCGCGGCCGATGAGCTGCCGCAGCAGGCGATTGGCGAGATCGTCGAAATCGTGCAGCCGCTCGCGGATATAGGGGTCGGTCATGTGCATCATGCGCGCCCGCATGTCCGACTGCACCTTCTCGACGGCGGCCTCGGCCGTCAGCCCGTTGCGGACCGCCTCCTCCAGCCGGCGCACCCAGCCGCGATCGTGGGCGAACATCCGGTAGGCCTCGAGCACCGCCCGGTGTTCGCCTTCGGCCGCGACGTCGCGGCGCGCCAGCATGTCCTCGATCGAGACGCGAAGGATGCCCAGCGCCTTGCCCAGCCGGTCGACCTCCGCCTCGACATCCTCGTTGAAGAGGTTCGTCACCACGACGCGCGGCTCGTGCAGGATCACCTGGCCGATCCCGATGCCGTCGGAAAGCGCGACGCCTTCGAAGCTCACCGGCCGCGACAGGTCGAGCGCGACGCCCGGCCGCGAGAGGCCTTCGAGGCTTCCCGCCGCGATCATCTCGGCGACGACCATCGCCACCGTCTCCAGCGCCTCGGATTCCTCTTCGCGGTAGAGCCGCGCCGACTTGTTCTGGACCACAAGCACGCCGAGCGTCCGGCCGGCCCTGAGGATGGGCACCCCGAGGAAGGAGTTGTAGATCTCCTCCCCGGTCTCCGGCAGGTAGGTGAAGGCCGGGTGCTTCTGGGCTTCCGAGAGGTTCAGCGGCCGGGCGGTGGCGGCGATGGTGCCGACGAGACCCTCGCCGAGCTTCAGCTGGGCGAGGTGGACCGAGCCCGGGTTCAGACCTTCCGTCGCATAGAGCTCCAGGACCGCGTCCGCCCGCAGCACGTAGAGCGAGCAGACCTCCGCCACCATGTTCTGGGCGATCTGCCGGACGATCTGGTCGAGGCGTGCCTGCGGATCGAGCGGCTCGGCCATGAGCTCTCGAATGCGGCGCATGAGGACGCGCGGACCTGACATGTCGCTCCTGATCAACGCGGTCTTCCGTTTCCAACGACGGTCGCCCGTGCCGGCTGCCCGGACGGTGGCGACTCTGGTCCTATCAGATCACACTTCCGTGCCCTGGGAACAATCGAACGGCCGAGGCCCCGCACCCTGCCGTGGACAACCGTCCTCCGGCGCCTCTTACCTAGCGCAACCTCAGGCTTCAACCCGGACGGTCACGGCTTGTCGAGCCCGTAGACCGAATGCAGCGCCCGGACGGCCAGCTCGGTATACTCGCCGTCGATCAGGATCGAAATCTTGATTTCCGACGTGGTGATGGCGCGAATGTTGATGCCGCGGTTGGCCAGCGCCTTGAAGGCCGTGGCGGCGACGCCGGTATGGCTGCGCATGCCGACGCCGATGACCGAGACCTTGGTCAGGCCCTGCTCGCTCTGGATGGCGTCGTAGCGCATCGCCGTCTTCGCCTTTTCCAGCACCGAGGTGGCCTTCTGGAGGTCCCCGGACGGCACGGTGAAGGTCATGTCGGTCGAAGCGCCCGATTCGGAAATGTTCTGGACGATCATGTCGACATTGACGCCCGCCTCGGCGAGCGGCCCGAAGATCGCGGCCGCGACGCCCGGCTGGTCCTCGACCCGGCGCAGCGAGATCTGCGCCTCGTCCCTGGCATAGGCGATCCCTGTGACGACCTGCTGTTCCACGATTTCATCCTCGTCGCAAATGAGCGTTCCCGGCGGGTTGTCGAAGTCTCCCATGCCGGGCGCGTCCGGATCCTCGAATGACGAGCGCACGAACATGCGCACCTTGTGCACCATGGCGAGCTCGACGGAGCGGACCTGCAGCACCTTGGCGCCGAGCGAGGCCATCTCCAGCATTTCCTCGAAGGAGATGCGGCTCATGCGCCGCGCCTTCGGCTCGATCCTCGGGTCGGTCGTGTAGACCCCGTCGACGTCGGTGTAGATGTCGCAGCGATCTGCCTTGATCGCCGCGGCCACCGCGACGGCGCTCGTATCGGAGCCGCCGCGCCCGAGCGTCGCGATGCGGTTGTCCGGCGCGATTCCCTGGAAGCCGGCGATCACGGCGACCTGGTTCTCGGCGAAGCGCCGCACGATCTCGGCCGCGTCGATCTCCTGGATGCGCGCGGCGCCGTGCGCGCCGTCGGTCCGGATGGCGATCTGCCAGCCCTGCCAGGACCGCGCGTTGACGCCCATGGCCTGCAGCGTGATGGCCAGCAGTCCCGCCGTCACCTGCTCCCCGCTGGCGACCACCGCGTCATACTCGCGCGCGTCGTGGATCGGCGACGCCTCCCGGCACCAGCCGACGAGTTCGTTGGTCTTGCCGGACATCGCGGACACCACGACGGCGACGTCGTGGCCGGCGTCGACCTCGCGTTTGACGTGCCGCGCCACATTGCGGATGCGGTCGATGTCGGCGACGGAGGTACCGCCGAATTTGAGAACGATGCGGGCCATGAAAGCGGGTCGGTGTCGTATGAGGTGCGGGACGGTGTCCGGCTGCGGGAAACGGGCACGAGGCGATGCTCAGCGCCCTCGGGCGTCGAGCGGCCGTTCCGTAGCCGATGCGCTCCCGAACCGCAATCCGCGCGCCGCGCCTGCGCTGCCGATGGTCGCGGCCGCTTGACTTCGCGGCCCGCGGCGGAACATGCGCGGGGGAACAACGAGAAGCGAGGCAGAGATGAGCGCGAGCCAGGGCACCACGATCGACGCCGGTGAGGTCGAGCGGTTTTCCCGCCTGGCGCAGGAATGGTGGAATCCGTCCGGCAAGTTCAAGCCGCTGCACAAGTTCAACCCGGTCCGGCTGGAATACATCCGGGAGCAGATGGGCATGAACTTCGCCAGCGACCTCACCCGCTCCCGGCCCTTCGAGGGCCTGTCGTTGCTGGACATCGGCTGCGGCGGCGGCCTGATCTGCGAGCCGATGGCGCGTCTCGGCGCGCATGTGGTCGGCGCCGACGCGTCGGAGACCAACATCGAGGTCGCCCGCCTGCACGCGGCGGAGAGCGGCCTCGACATCGACTACCGCGCCACGACGGCCGAGGCGATCGCCGCCGGCGGCGAGCGCTTCGACGTGGTTCTCGCGCTCGAGATCGTCGAGCATGTCGCCGACGTCGAACTCTTCCTGTCGTCCTGCGCCGCCATGGTGAAGCCGGGCGGCCTGCTCTTTGTTGCCACGATCAACCGGACCCTCAAGGCCTACACCTTCGCCATCGTCGGCGCGGAATACGTCCTCGGCTGGCTGCCGAAGGGCACCCACCAGTTCTCAAGGCTGGTCCGCCCCGCCGAGATCGCCGGCCCCGTGGAACGCGCCGGCCTGTCGATGATCGACGAGGTCGGCGTGGTCTATCATCCGCTCGCCGACGCCTGGCGGCGATCCCGCGACACCGACGTGAACTACATGGTACTGGCCCGTCGCCCCGGCGCCTGACCGCGTTCGCGCGGCCGCACCGGGCAGGACACTCCCTGCAGGTTCAGGTCGTTAGCCGGCGAGCGCAAGGCCCGAGCAAGCCTCGTCGCCGATAGTCTTTTCAGCGGCGGGAACTCCGCCGCGTCAAGCGGGCACTGACGGGACCGGCGCGTGTAGGCAACATCCTGAGGACGAGATGGCGGCGACGAACAAAGACTCCGTTCCGAACGAAGCGACCTGCCCGGTTCCCCTGGAGATCCTGGCGCTTCTCCTGCGCTCCGACGACAGGACGAAAGCGGCGCTGATCAGGGAGATCGCTCCCGCATCCCGCGCCCGGCTCGCCTTTTTCTGCTACAATCGCGTGCATCTTCGCCCGCTCGCCTTCCGCATCGCCGGGCTCTGCGAACTCCGCGACCTGCGGCTGATCGCCGGGCTCAAGGGAGACCTGCTCTACCAGCAGGCGACCGAGCAGGGCCTCTTCGAGGACGGCGGCACCGGCTCGCGCAAGAAGGGCGTGACGCTGGCGAAATCCGCCCGCGGCTGAGCCGACCGCCGATCGATCCGCATCGGCCAAGCCCCGGCGTTTTGTCGCCAGGGACCTTCCAGCGTCACCTGGCCTCGATCTTGGCCCGCAGCCGCTCTTCGTGCTCCTTGACCTCCGGGGTCACCGCATCGCCGAAGTCGGCGAGTTCGTAGAACGGCCGGATCTCGATCTCGCTCGGGCCGGGCATCGGGTTGGGGCAGCGCCTGGCCCATTCCACGGCCTCCGCCATGTCCCGGACCTCCCAGACCCAGAACCCCGCGACCAGTTCCCGGGTCTCGGCGAACGGCCCGTCGATCAGGGTCCGGCTCGGGCCGTCGAAGGCGATCCGCTTGCCCTCCTTCGACGGCTTCAGCCCGTCCCCGGTGAGCATGATCCCGGCATTGACCAGCTCCTCGTTGAACTTCCTCATGGCCTCGAACATTTCGGCCGAGGGCATGAGCCCGGCTTCGGAGTCTTCCGTCGCCTTCACCATCACCATCACGCGCATCGTTCTGCTCCTTTGATCGGAGGGGGGCACCGCGACGGCCCTGCCCATACGACGAAAGAAGTTCGGCGAAATCGACGCTGCGCAAGCAATTATTTGATCGACGGAAGGGTGATCGCCTGTCCCGGGCGGGCGAGCCCGCGGCAGGCCGCCTGTCTCTAAGCTGACAAGGCTAGTTCTTGTCCTCCGGAAGCGCCGGCAGCGGCAGCGCCGCGATGCCCTCTTCGCCGAGGCCCTTCACCTCGGCCGGCAATGCCTCGCCGTAGATCTGCCTTGCCTCGCTCTCGCCATAGTGGATGCGACGCGCCTCCTCGGCAAAGCGCGGGCCCACGTAGTCCGCCTTGGCGCGCAGCTCCCGCGCCATCGCCTGCAACCGCGCGAACGCCTTGGCCGCCTCGGCATTGGCATAGCCGCCGCCCGCCGAGATCGGAGCGTGCGCCTCGCCCGAGGCAGCCGCGCCCTTGCCGATCGACGGCCGCATCAGCGCCTTGGCGATTTCCGTCGAGCCGCAGACCGGGCACTCGACCAGCCCCTTGTCTGCCTGGGTCTCGAAATCGTCGCCGGAGCGAAACCACCCGTCGAAGCCGTGGCCGCGTGGTTCGCACCGCAGCGCGAAGCTGATCACTCGGCCGCCTCCAGCGCGCCGGTCACGGCGACACTCTCTCCGTCCTCGCCGACGCGGAAGGAACGGGCATTCTTGAGATTGGGGATCTTCGCCCGCGCCGCGGCGACCTCGGCCGTGTCGATGCGCGCCACAGCAATGCCGGGGCTGTCGCCGTCCACCTCGGCGACGATCCGACCCCAGGGGTCGACGATCAGCGAATGGCCGTAGGTCTCCCTGCCGTCCTCGTGCATGCCGCCCTGCGCCGCCGCGACGACGTAGGCGCCGTTCTCGATCGCCCGCGCCCGCAGGAGCACGTGCCAGTGGGCCTCGCCAGTCTGGCGGGTGAACGCCGCCGGCGCGGTGAGGATCTCGGCGCCCGCCAGGGCCTCCTCGCGGAAGAGATGCGGGAAGCGCATGTCGTAGCAGACGGCGAAGCCGAGCCGTGCCGTGCCGTCGCCGAAATTCAGGTCGGCAAGCGCGGCGCATTCGCCGGGGCGATAGGTGCGCGATTCCCGCCAGCTCTCGCCGTTGTCGAGATCGACGTCGAACATGTGGATCTTGTCGTAACGCGCCTGCGGCGATCCGTCGGGCGCGAAGAGCACCGCCCGGTTCGCCACCTTCCCGTCGTCGAGCGCGACGGCCGTCGAGCCGACATGCAGGTAGACGCCATGCTCCCTTGCCAGCCGCGCCGCGGCCGCCAGCACCGGATCGTCCTCTTCGCGGCTGAGGCGCCGCATCAGCTCGGCGCGGTCGCGCTGGACCATGCCGGTCATCTCCGGCGACTGCAGATAGTTCGCCCCGGCGGCCACCGCCTGCGCCACCAGCCCTTCCAGCGCCGCGACGTTTGCCTCCAGTTCGAGCCCGGAGCGCATCTGCAGCACGGCGGCGGTAAGGACGGTCATCGCGGCGCTCCGTTCATCGGTTCAGGCAGCTAGCAGCGGGTCGAGCTTGCCGGCCCGCTCCAGCGCATAGAGTTCGTCGCAGCCGCCGACATGTGTGTCGCCGACAAAGATCTGAGGAAAGGTCGCCGCACCCTTGGCACGCTGGATCATCTCCTGGCGCAGTTGCGGTTTCACGCTGGCGTCCTTCTCTTCGAAGGCAACGCCCTTTTCTTCCAGCAGGCGCTTGGCGCGCGTGCAGAATCCGCAGAGCTGGCGGGTGTAGATGACGACGTCCGGCATGAGAATCCTGTCCGAATTTCGGTTCGGCAAGCATATGGCTTCACTCCGTGCCCCCCGCAACCCTTGCGAAGCAGAGCACGTCGACATCCTTTGCCCCCGCCCGCTTCAGCGCCCGGGTCGCGCTCGCGGTGGTGGCGCCGGTCGTATAGACGTCGTCGACGAGGAGCACCCGGCGGCCCTCGATCTCCCCGCGATGCGGATCGACGACCTTGAAGGCGCCGCGGACATTCGCCTGGCGCTGCGTTACGCCGAGGCCGACCTGGCTGCGGGTCAGCTTGACCCGCCGCAGCGCGAGCGCGGAATAGTCCTTGCCCGATTCCCTCGCAATCCGCCGCGCCAGCTCGGCCGACTGGTTGAACCGGCGCCGCCACAGGCGGCCCGTGTGCAGCGGCACCGGCACCAGGACATCGGCATCGGCCAAGAGCTCCGTCCCGGCCCGGTGCATCCAGCCGGCCATCAGCGGCACCAGGTCGGTGCGGTCGCTGTATTTCAGCGCGCCGACGAGCCGGGCGGCGAGGTCCTCGTAGAGCACCGCCGCCCGCAGCCGCGCGAAGGGCGGCGGCTCAGCGATCGCCTCGGCGGAGAGGAAACCCTTGCCGAGATCGTAGGCGAAGGGCAGGCCGAGCACCTCGCAATACGGCCGTTCGATGAAGCGCAGCTTCTGCCAGCATGGCGGGCAGACGGTCCCGGTCCCCGTCACCGCCGCCTGGCAGCCGGGACAGACCGGCGGGAAAAGCAGCCGGCCGATCGACCCGCCGATCGCCATCGTCCCGCGCCTGAAGATGCTCATCGCTCCTCCCGCCCCGGTTCGGCACCACCCGTTGCATCGAACTGATCCGTGGCGTGGCCCGACATCCTGCCGCCGGACTTCGCCACCTGCCCTTGACGATACTCCAGCGGCGTTCAGCTACAAGCGCTGTCAATGCCACACCTGCCGGAGACGGACCTTCATGCCGGATACGCCCGGACACCGCGTCTTCGACCGCGATCTCCTCGACCGCAGGCGTCGACGCTGGCTCCGGGCCGGCGCCTCGCCGGCCACGCGCTTCCTCCTGCGGGCGGTCGCTGGCGAGCTGGCCGATCGCCTGTCCCTGGTCGAGCGCCGTTTCGAGCTTGCCGTCGATCTTGCCGGCCATACCGGGGAGATGGCGTCGCATCTCGCCGCATCAGGCCAGAGCGACCGGGTTCTGAGGATGGAGCGGCTGCCGGCGCTGCTCGACGGTCCCGGCCTCGCCTTTGTCGGCGACGAGGAGGCGCTGCCGCTGGCAGATGGCAGCGTCGATCTCATCGTCTCCACGCTGTCGCTTCATCTGACCAACGATACGCCGGGCGTGCTCGTCCAGTGCCGCCGCGCTTTGCGGCCGGACGGGCTGTTCCTCTGCGGCTTCCTCGGCGGCGATACGCTCGCCGAGTTGCGCGCCTCGCTCTTCGCCGCCGAGGCCGAACTGACGGGCGGCGTCTCCCCCCGCGTTGCCCCCTTCGCCGACATCCGGGATGCCGGCGCCCTCTTGCAGCGGGCGGGCTTTGCGCTGCCCGTCACCGATCAGGACAGGCTGACGGTCCGCTACGACAATCTGTTCCAGCTGATGCAGGATCTGCGCGCCATGGGCATGGCCAACATGCTGGTGGAGCGCTCGCGCCGGCCTTCCTCGCGGCGCCTGTTCCTGCGCGCGGCCGAAATCTACGCCGAGCGCTACGCCGATCCGGACGGCCGGATCCGCGCGACCTTCGACGTCATCTACATGTCGGGCTGGACGCCGCATGAGAGCCAGCAGAAGCCGCTGCGCCCCGGCAGCGCCAGGGCCAGCCTGGCGGACGCCCTGAAGGACCGCTCACGCCCCTGAAACCTTGGGTGGCGCAGGCGACGCGCCCGGATTCGGTCAGCGCGATCAGATCGCTGCCGCGATCCACTCGAACGTCGCGACGAAGCCCTCCGCCAAGGGCTGGAAGCTGGTCACGAGGGCGGTGCCGAGAATGGCGGCGACGAGCGCGTACTCGATCGCCGTGCCGCCCTTGCTGTCGCGGAAGAAGGCGCCGGCCAGCATGCGGATGGGCCGCCGGGTCAGCATCCCCCCTGGCGCCTGCCGCCGGCATAAAGGATGCAAGGAGCGGAGCCTGGCGCCTGCAGCACGCTGCGGCTGACGGTATAGCGCGCGCCGCCGATCGAGCCGGTGGTCATCGTGTCGAGTTGCGGGGTGCTGGCGACCCGCTCGATGCTGTTTCTCGCCATCGGCACCACGACCAGGGCGAGGCCGACGGTGATGGCCCCGAACAGCAGTGTCGCGCGCAACAGGGCGGCACGGAATTCCAGCACCGAGGCCTTCACGCGCAGATCGTTCAACTCGTCCTCGAACTCGCGCATTCTCGCCCCGCAGCCGCATCATTTGGCTCAGGTTGACGCGGGACGATGAAGAAATATTGAATCGAATTGTCTGGAGTTCAGAGAAGGTCAACCAGATGGGCGATCAGCGGCTCGTCGGCGGGCGGCATCGGGTAGTCCCGCAACTGCGAAGCCCGCACCCATTTCAGCCGCTGTCCCTCGCGCCCCTGGGGGATGCCCTCGTAGCGACGGCAGATATAAAGCGGCATCAGCAGGTGGAAGCCCTCATAGGCATGGCTGGCGAAGGTGAGCGGCGCCAGGCACGCCGCCCGGGTCTCGATGCCGAGTTCCTCGCGCAGTTCGCGGATCAGCGCCGCCTCCGGCGTCTCCCCCTCGTCGAGCTTGCCGCCCGGAAACTCCCAGAGCCCCGCCAGCGCCTTGCCGGCCGGCCGTTCGGACAGGAGGATCCGGTTGTCGGCGTCGATCAGCGCGCAGGCGACGACGACGAGCAGCCTGCGCTGGCCGTCGCTCACGCGACGCCGCCCGGCGGCGCGCGATAGACGTAACGATAGGCCGGCTGGAAGCCGAGCGAGCGGTAAAGCGAAAGCCCAGCCGCATTGTCCGCCTCCACCTGCACCCAGGCGGTGCGAGCACCCTTGCGCAGCGTATAGCGCAGCGCGGTGGAGACGAGGTCGCGGCCGATCCCCTTCTGCCGCCCGCTGCGCGCTACCGCCACGTCGAGCAGGCCGGTCAGGTCGTTGTCGTGGATCGCCAGCGCGACGGCGACGGGAGCCCCGCCTGGATCTTCCTGGACGAAGAGGCCGGTGGGCGGCCGGATCGCCTCGATGATCTCGGCGAGCCCCGCGCGCAGCTGCGCCGGCCGTTCGTGGACGACCAGGCTCGCCCCGATATAGCGATCGGTGTCGCGGATGGGGATACGGTCGACGTCGCCGGCCAGAGTAAGCTTCGTCAGGTCCGCCGTCAGCACGACCGACTCCCCGAAGCGCTCCCAGCCGGCCCTGTCGAGATGCCGCACGAGTTCCGGCGGCGCCAGCGGCGACTGGCGCACGATGATCGTGCGGCCGTATTCGAGGAAGGTCTTCCGCGCCCGTTCGATGCGCTGCGGAATGTCGGCATTGTCGGACGGGTCGAGCGGGTTGACCGAGTTCAGCCGCTTGGCCGGGAACGACTTCGTCAGCCGCACCGCCCATGTGCCGTCGAACGCGGTGGACGAGGCCGGCCACGCCCTGAAACCTGCCGCTTCGAGCCTTCGCACGACAGCCAGCTGGCGCAGTCTCTCAGCTTCGGTAATCGCCATTGATCGCGACATATTCCTTGGTGAGGTCGCAGCTATAGACGGTCCAACGGCCGGTGCCGAGCCCGAGTTCGACCCGGATGGGGATTTCCGGGCGCTGCATCACGGCGGTTGCCGCCGCTTCCGAATAGGCCGGATCGCGCTCCCCGTCGACCGCGACGCGAACCTCGCCGAAATGGATGGCGAGGCGATCGCGGTCGGCCGCCTCGCCGGCCTTGCCGACGGCCATCACCACCCGGCCCCAGTTCGCGTCCTCGCCGGCGACGGCCGTCTTGACCAGCGGCGAATTGGCGATCGAGAGGGCGATCCGCTTGGCGCTCGCATCGCTCGCCGCGCCCTCCACCGTCACCTGGATCTCCTTGCGGGCGCCCTCCCCGTCCCGCGCGACCTGGCGCGCGAGATCGAGAAGCAGATCGTCGAGCGCTTCGCGGAAGGCCGCCGCCGCCGGGTCCTCGGCGTCGCGGATTTCCGGGCAGCCGGCTGCCCTGCCCGTCGCGAAGAGCAGCAGCGTATCGGAGGTGGACGTGTCGCTGTCGACCGTCACCGAGTTGAAGCTTGGCGCGACCCCCTTCGCCAGCATCGCCTGCAAAGCCGGCGCGCCGATCGCGGCGTCCGTCGCGACGAAGGAGAGCATCGTCGCCATGTCGGGGGCGATCATGCCGGCGCCCTTGGCGATGCCGTTGATCGTCACCGTCGCGCCGCCGAGCGCCACCTGGCGCGTCGCGAGCTTCGGGTAGGTGTCGGTGGTCATGATCGCCTCGGCGGCCTCGCGCCACCCGTCGGGACGCGCCGATTGCGCCAGGCCCGCGAGCAGCCCGGAGAACTTCCCGGCGTCGAGCGGCTCGCCGATCACGCCCGTCGAGGCGAGGAAGATGTCGTCCATGCCGCAATCCAGCGCCGCGGCGGCGGCCTCGGCCGTCAGCGCCGTCGTTCCGCGTCCGCGCTTGCCGGTAAAGGCGTTGGCGTTGCCCGAATTGACGACCAGCGCCCGCGCCGTCCCGCTCGTCAGGCTCTCGCGGCAGAAATCCACCGGCGCCGACGGACATTTGGAGGTCGTGAAGACGCCGGCGACGGTGGTCGGCTCGTCCAGCACCATCATCAGGACGTCGGTGCGTCCCTTGTACTTGATGCCGGCCGCCGCGGTCGCGATCCGGACACCCTCGATCGGGGGAAGCTCCGGAATCTGCGCCGGAGCCAGGGGAGAGACGGGCGTCGTCATGGAATCCTCCGGCGACTGATCGGGCGGCGGCGGAGCCGCTCAACCCGTTGGAGAGAGGCGGGAGCAGCCGGCGCACCTATTGATGCGCCGGGAACGCGCTACTCGGCGGGCGGCGCGTCGGCCGGCGCCGCCTCCATCGCGCCCTCGATCGCCTCGACCTGCTGCTTGAGCGCCGGGTCGACGTAATCGACCGTCTGCTCGTTCCGCGCCTGGCGCACGAGGTCCATGTACTTCTCGCGCAGGACGACCTGACGAACCTGCTCCTTCACCTGCTCGAAGCTCGGCGGCTCGGCCTGCCGCTTCTCCTCGACCCGGATCACGTGCCAGCCGAACTGCGTCTCGACCGGCTCCTTGGTGTACTCGCCGGGCTCCAGCGCGAAGGCGGCCGCCTCGAAGGGCGGCACCATCTGCCCGGCGCTGAAGAAGCCGAGGTCGCCGCCTTCCGGACCCGACGGACCGGTCGAGAGCTCCTGCGCCACGGTGGCGAAATCCGCGCCCTCGTCGAGCCGCTGGATCGCCGTCTCGGCCTCTTCCCTGGTCTTCACCAGGATGTGGCGCGCATGCACTTCCTCGGTGGCCGGCATGGCGCCGATCTCGGCGTCGTAGCGGGCCTTGAGCTCGTCCTCGGTCACGGCCGAGACGCCGTTCCTGGCGAAGAAGGCGTTGTGCAGCGTGCGGTCGCGCTGGAATTCGATCTCGCTTGCCACCGCCGGCTCGTCCTGCAGATTGGCCTTCTCGGCCTCGCTCGCCAGCGCCTTGATGTCGATCAGCGCGGACAGCACCGCGAGCCGGCGCTGATCCTCCGGAAGCCGCTCGAACTGGGCGCCGATCTCGTTCTGCGCGGCGGCGAGGTCGCCTTCCGTGATGCTGGCGTCGCCGATCCTGGCGACGACGGCGGTGTCGTCGGCCAAAGCCGGGGCCGCGAGGCCTGTGAGGGCGGCGATGGCGCACGCGGCGGCCGTCAGGCGAAGGTCGAAGATCATGGCAAAGAGCATCCTTTGCGGTTTGAAGGGGGGATGGGGCTTCCAGCCTGGAGGTCCGGGCGCCTCTCGGCGGCGCCCCGGCAGCCCCGGAAGGCAGCGTCCCCGGCGCGGCCGGGGCGCCGTTGACAACGGTTTGGCCCCCTCTTATCTCTCGCGCGATCCGAAAGTCCAGCCGCCTTCCGCAAAGTTTGAAGGCCCCGCAAGCGCAGGGGATCGACCGGAACCAGCGGCCGCGACCGGCGGCGCAGGAGATGGCGTCGGTAGCTCAAGACACTCTGGAAGGTCACTTCATGCTCAGTTTTGGCGGGTTGGCCCGCAAATTGCTCGGTTCGTCGAATGACCGGATGGTCAGGCGCTACGAGCCGCGCATTCGGGCAATCGCGGCCTGCGAGGAAGAATTCGCGGGACTGACCGACGAGCAGCTTCGCGGCAAGACGGCCGACTTCCGGGCGCAGCTGGCCGAAGGCAAGGCGGTCGACGATCTTCTCGTGCCGGCTTTCGCGGTGGTGCGGGAGGGCGCCAAGCGGGCGCTCGGCATGCGTCACTTCGACGTCCAGATGATCGGCGGCATGGTGCTCAACTCAGGCGCCATCGCTGAGATGAAGACCGGCGAGGGCAAGACTCTGGTTGCCACGCTCGCCGTCTATCTCAACGCGCTCGAGGCCAAGGGCGTGCACGTCGTCACCGTCAACGACTATCTCGCGAAGCGCGACGCCGAGTGGATGGGCAGGCTCTACCGCTTTCTCGGCCTGACCGTCGCGACGATCGTCCACGGCATGTCCGACGACGAGCGGCGGGCCGCCTATGCCTGCGACGTCACCTACGCGACGAACAACGAGCTCGGCTTCGACTATCTGCGCGACAACATGAAGTACGAGCGCGGCCAGATGGTCCAGCGCGGCCATCATTACGCGATCGTCGACGAGGTGGATTCCATCCTGATCGACGAGGCGCGCACGCCGCTGATCATCTCCGGGCCGCTCGACGATCGCTCGGACCTCTACAAGACCATCGACAAGTTCATCCCGCAGCTCGGCCCCGAGGACTACGAGGTCGACGAGAAGCAGCGCCAGGTCTCCTTCACCGAGGACGGCACGGAAAGGCTGGAGCGGCTGCTCGAGGCGGCGGGGCACCTGCACGGCGACTCGCTCTACGACATCGAGAACGTCGCGATCGTCCACCACGTCAACAACGCGCTGAAGGCCCACCGGCTCTTCCAGCGCGACAAGGACTACATCGTCCGCGGCGACGAGATCGTCATCATCGACGAATTCACCGGTCGTATGATGCCGGGCCGGCGCTTCTCCGAAGGGCTGCACCAGGCGCTGGAGGCGAAGGAAGGCGTGACGGTCCAGCCGGAGAACCAGACCCTCGCCTCGATCACCTTCCAGAACTACTTTCGCATGTACAAGAAGCTGGCGGGGATGACCGGTACCGCGCAGACCGAGGCCGCGGAGTTCGCCGATATCTACGGGCTCGACGTGGTCGAGGTGCCGACCAACCAGCCGATCCAGCGCATCGACGAGGACGACGAGGTCTACCGGACCTTCGAGGAGAAGTTCCGCGCCATCGCGCGCGAGGTCAAGGATGCCGCGACGCGCGGCCAGCCGATCCTCGTCGGCACCACCTCGATCGAGAAGTCCGAACTGCTCGCCGAGCGCCTGCGCAAGGAGGGCCTCGAGAACTTCCAGGTCCTCAACGCGCGCTACCACGAGCAGGAAGCCTACATCGTCAGCCAGGCCGGCGTGCCGGGTGCCGTGACGATCGCCACCAACATGGCCGGCCGCGGCACCGACATCCAGCTCGGCGGCAATCCCGACATGCGGATCGCGCGGGAACTCGGCGACATGCCGGAGGGACCGGAGCGGACGGCGAAGGAAGCCGAGATCACCGCCGACATCAAGCGGCTCAAGGAGCAGGCGCTTGAGGCCGGCGGCCTCTTCGTCCTCGCCACCGAGCGGCACGAGAGCCGGCGCATCGACAACCAGCTGCGCGGACGTTCGGGCCGCCAGGGCGATCCCGGCCGGTCGAAATTCTACCTGTCGCTCCAGGACGACCTGATGCGCATCTTCGGGTCCGAGCGCATGGACTCGATGCTAACCAAGCTGGGCCTCAAGGAAGACGAGGCCATCGTCCATCCCTGGATCAACAAGGCGCTGGAGAAGGCGCAGAAGAAGGTCGAGGCGCGGAATTTCGACATCCGCAAGAACCTTCTGAAATACGACGACGTGATGAACGACCAGCGTCGCGTCATCTTCGAGCAGCGCATCGAACTGATGGATGCCGCCGAGCTCGACGAAACCGTGGCGGACATGCGCAACGAGACCATCGAGGCGATGGTCGCGCGGCACATTCCCGAACGCGCCTATCCCGAGCAATGGTCGACGCAGGAGCTGAAGGCCGAGGCCGTCGAGATCCTCAATCTCGACCTGCCGATCCCGGAATGGGCGGAAGAGGAAGGCATCGCCGAGGACGACATCCGCGAGCGGATCCGCGAGGCCGCCGACAAGGCGGCACAGGACAAGGTCGACCGCTTCGGCCGCGACGTCGCGACCTACGTCCAGCGCAACATCGTGCTGCAGACGATCGACGGCCTTTGGCGGGAGCACCTGGTCAATCTCGACCATCTGCGCTCGGTGATCGGCTTCCGCGGCTACGCCCAGCGCGACCCGCTCAACGAGTACAAGTCGGAGGCCTTCGAGCTATTCCAGTCGATGCTCGCCAATCTCCGGGAGCGGACCACCCAGCAGCTGATGCGGGTGGAGCTCGTGCGCCAGCCGCAGGAACCGCAGCCGCCGCAGGTGCCGCAGATGGCCGCGCATCATCTCGATCCCCAGACCGGCGACGACGAGATGTCCGACGAGGTTCAGCGCCTGTCGGCGAGCCTCATGCCGCAGGCGACGAACGGCATGCCGCGCGATACCGAAAATCCCGAGGGCTGGGGCCATGTCGGCCGCAACGAGCCCTGCCCGTGCGGGTCCGGCAAGAAGTTCAAGCACTGCCACGGCGCCTTCGTCTGAAGACGCCGTCCGACCTGACCCTCATGACGGACGCCCGCAGGCGCGTCCGGTCATGGTGATGCCTCAGGAAGCCCGTTCGGCAGGTCGGTCGATCAGGACCGGGTTGGCGATCATCGCCCCGAGGATTTCCTCGTCGCTGAGGGCAGGATCGTCGAGCCCCAGTTCCACGTAGGGCGTTCCCTTGCGTCGCAGGATGTCGCGCGGCCTGGCGCCGATCATGCGCAGGATTTCCGCCAACGCCTCGCGGCTGGGCGGCGCGGCGAGATAGTCCCTGATCGCCGCGGCATCGCGGATGAACCGATTTACGCTCGAGGCGTCGTCGGTGGCGGACTGAACCAAACCGTAGGACATGGGCATTCCCCTGCTCGAGGCGAAACGTCTGATCGGGCTTGCCGACGCGTTTCGCCCACCTGTCGAGGCGCGGGGCGCCGGGGAGCCGGAGGGCTCCCTTCCGGGCCGAGCTTACCTCAGGAAGCTCGAGAAGATCGAACCGCCACTCCCTGACGAGTCCGACCGGCTGCCGCCGATCCGGTTCCCGTCGCGATCGTAGCCTTTCCGGCGGTTCTGCTCCTGCGCATATGCATCGGCAGTGATCGGATCGCCGGTGCGATAGGTGAAGCTCGACGTGACGGCGAATTCGCTCGGCTTCAGGCGGGCGGCGATCTGCTCCTCCTGCGCCTGGTCGGCAGCGGCCTTCGCGGCGATTTCGACCGGCGTCTGGAAGACCGGGCACGGCCCTGTCGACGACAGGTTGGCGACGGTCTCGGCGCTCTGGTCGAAGATGTAGCGGCTCTCGCAGACGCCGACATTCGGCGGCCGCTTGGTGATCTCGAAATGATCCGACCCGAGCTTCAGCATCTTCCAGAAAGCGTAGTGCTCGGAATTGCGGTGCCGGGCCATGTTCTTCGGCGTCATCCGGAACGGATAGGCCTGGATCTGGAACGCCCGCTGGCCGCCTTCGAACGAGTGGCGGGCCAGCGTGTAGATCTCCTGCACCTGCACGTCGTCCATCGCGTAGCAGCCGGACGAGTTGCAAGAGCCGTGGATCATCAGGTGGCTGCCGGAGCGCCCGTTGGCGCTGTCGTAGGCGTTCGGATAGCCCATGTTGATGGCGAGGTGGTACTGGGAGTTCGGATTGAGCTGCGCCGGCGTCACCGTGTAGAAGCCTTCCGGCGCCTGGCGGTCGCCTTCCTTCTTCTTCGGCCCGAGCTTGCCGGACCACGCGCAGATCTCGTAGGTCTTGAGCAGCGCGTAGGTGCCGTCGGTCTTCTGCTTCCAGATCTCGAGCTCGGATTCTTCCTTGTAGAGCCGGACCAGCACGGGCGAATTCACGCCCATTCCGTTCGCCTGGATCGCCCTGACGAGATCGGCGGGTAGCGGCGCGTTGGCCGGAACGAGATCTTCGTACTGGCAGGCGGAGAGCGCAAACAGTCCCGCCGCCAGAGCGGCCGCCGTGACGAGGCGTCGGATAAGCATCCCCTCAGTCCCCTATCGCACACGGCGCTTCTGTCGACGCCGCTTCCCCTTCGATCCGGTGCGCACCCCGCGCGGTCCGGATCCTTGCGACGGCGACGCTTCGGCCGGGCCGTAAGCGCTCGTCGCGATTCCCCTCGATTTTGCTGGTACCGGCTTAAGAAGCCGTTAAGCCAAATCGCGCCCCGGCAGATCGGGACCTGCTTCTCCTGATCCCCGGACGTGGCCTCATTGTGGCAAATGCCGGTAGGGAAGTCAGTGGCGAGCGGGCAACAGGCTCAGAGATTCCGGCCGATGGCGAGGAACTTTTCCCGCCGGTGTCGCCGCAAGGACTCGCCGTCGAGCGGCAGAAGCTCGGCAAAGGCCTGGCGCACGTGGGCGGCCGCGGCGTCGATCGCGTCGTCGGGCGCCCGATGAGCGCCGCCCAGCGGCTCCTCGACGATCTCGTCGATGACGCGGAATTCCTTCAGGTCCTGCGCCGTGAGCTTCATCGCCTGGGCGACGTCGCGCGCCCGCGTCGCGTCGCGCCAGAGGATCGAGGCGCCCGCCTCCGGCGAGATCACCGAATAGACCGCGTGCTCCAGCATCAGGACCGTGTTCGCCGTGGCGATGGCGATGGCGCCGCCGGAGCCGCCCTCGCCGATGATCACCGAGATCATCGGCACCTTGAGATTGAGGCACGCCTCGGTGGATCGGGCGATCGCTTCGGCCTGGCCCCGCTCTTCCGCGCCGATGCCGGGATAGGCGCCGGCCGTGTCGACCAGCGTCAGGACCGGGATCTGGAACCGCTGGGCGAGTTCCATGACCCGCACCGCCTTGCGGTAGCCTTCCGGGCGCGCCATGCCGAAATTGTGCTTCAGCCGGGTCTGGGTGTCGTTACCCTTTTCCTGGCCAATAACCGCGACGGAGCGGCCATCGAAACGGCCGAACCCGGCGATGACGGCGTAGTCCTCGGCATAGAACCGGTCGCCCGCCAGCGGCACGAAGTCGGTGATCAGCCGCTTGAGATAGTCGAGGCAGTGCGGACGGTCGGCGTGCCGGGCGACCTGGGTCTTCTGCCAGGGCGTCAGCTTCTTGTAGAGGTCCGCGAGCGCATCCTTCGAACGCTTCTCCAGCCGCTCGATCTCTTCCCTGACGTCGACCGCGTTCTCGCTCGACTCGATCTTCTTCAGCTCGAGTATCTGCCCTTCCAGATCGGCGACAGGCTTCTCGAAATCCAGGTAATTGTGCATCCGTTACGCGGCTCTGGCCGTCCTTTGGATTGTCGACCGGAGGCGGCGGCCGGCCGGTTCGCAAAGCGGGCACGTCCGACCGCAAGGGCCGCCTTTGCCTGACGCTTCGCTCGGAGATCTGTTTCGCGGCGGAAACTGGCGTTGGGGCGCTGCCTTGTCAAGAAAACCCTTGGCACGGGGGTCAGTCGCCGCTCTCGGCCGACAGCGGATGGTGGTCGGTGACGAGGCGGATGAGCCGCTCCTCGAGGACGTGGGTGTAGATCTGCGTCGTCGAGA
Source organism: Aurantimonas sp. (assembly GCA_036252795.1). Lineage (GTDB taxonomy): Bacteria > Pseudomonadota > Alphaproteobacteria > Rhizobiales > Rhizobiaceae > Aurantimonas. Next base: position 25,574 of record DASYHY010000014.1, read on the forward strand.
TGTCGGCATGGCCCAGAAGTTCCTGGACCGAGCGCAGATCGGCGCCGTTCTTCAGCAGATGGCTGGCGAAGGCATGCCGCAGCACGTGCGGCGAGATCCGCGCCGCCGCCACCCCCGCCCGCGCCGCCAGCGCCTTGAGATCGCGCGCGAAGGCCTGGCGGGTCAGGTGGCCGCTCTCCGACAGCGCCGGGAACAGCCACGGTCCCTCGCCGACGCCGGCGGTGCGCATCGCCTCGGCCAGAAGCTGCAGCGCCTCGCGCGCCGCCTCCCCGACCGGTACCATGCGTTCCTTGTCGCCCTTGCCGCGCACGACGATCATGCGGTTCTTCGAGCGCAGCACCGAGCGCGGCAGGCTGACGAGTTCCGACACCCGCATCCCTGTCGCGTAGAGCAGTTCGACCAGCGCATGCAGCCGCGCCGCCCGCACCGCCCGGACAGGCGAGAGCGACGGATCGGCCGCGTCGGCGGCGGCAAGGTCGAGCAGCGCGTCGACCTCGTCCTCGCTCATGATCTTCGGCAAAGGCCGCTTCTTGCGGGCGCCCTCGATCGGGCCGGTCGGGTCGTCCTTGCGCCCGCCCTCGGCAAACAGGAAGCGATAGAACTGGCGCAGCGCCGACAGCCGCCGCGAGCGGCTGGATTCGGCGAAGCCACGGGCCGCCATGCGCCCGACATAGGCGCGCAGCGCATCGGTCGTGGCATCGCGCAGCGTGCCCCCCTTTCCGGCAAGGAAGCCGGCGGCGTCCTCGAGGTCGCGGCGGTAGGCGGCAACCGTGTTCTCCGCGGCGCCGCGTTCGACGGCCATCATCTCGAGGAACGACTCGATGTCGGCGGCGTCCCGCCGCGTGACGGCCCCGGCGAGGCTCACGGCCGGAGCTCTCCGGGATCGGGCGCGGGGTCGATCTGCGGCAGCGGCACGTCGATGATCATCTCCCGACGGATCGGCTCGACGAAGTAGACGAGCGCCGCCATGATGCCGTAGATGATGCCGGCAACGATCAGGAGCGTCGTCAGGAGACGGACGAGGGTCGGCATCGCGGTCTGGCGCACTCGCTCTGGGGCATGTCCCTTGTGACCTGTCGCTTCTAGTGGGAATGAGCGGCAACGCAAGCGGGCCGTGGGCACCGCGGGAGGGGAACTGATGCGGTACGGGAGCGGCGCTCTCCCGCCCGTCTGGAAGCGGATGCTGCGGAAGGCATGATGAGCAGGGCATTTTCAGCGGACACGGCGACGGCGATTTTATCCCGTCTCGGTAACCGCTCGGTGACCCTGATCGGGCTGATGGGCGCCGGCAAGACGACGGTCGGGCGCAAGCTGGCGCATTCTCTGTCCGTGCCCTTCCGCGACAGCGACGCGGAGATCGAATCGGCCTCGCGGATGAGCGTGCCGGAACTCTTCGAGGCCTATGGCGAGCCGGAATTCCGTGCCCTCGAGGCGCGCGTCATCGCCCGGCTCGCGGGCGAAGGGCCGCAGGTCCTGGCCACCGGCGGCGGCGCCTTCATGCGCGAGGAGACCCGTGACATCCTTCGCGAGAAGGCGGTCACCGTATGGCTCAAGGCGGATCTCGCGACGCTGATGGAGCGGGTCAGCAAACGCGCCGGCCGGCCCCTGCTCCAGGCGCCCGACCCGGAAGCGGTCATGCGCAACCTGATCGAGCTGCGCTACCCGGTCTATGCTACAGCCGACATCACCGTGTGCACCCGCAACGTCAAACGCGAGGTGATCGCCGCGGAGATCGTCGAGGCCCTGCACCATTTTCTCGAAGAGGACGCCGCACGATGAAGCGAGAGGCAGCTTACGGCGCCGGGGCAAGAGACGCGGCGCCGCGTCGCCGCGTCGTCGTCGATCTCGGGGCACGGTCCTACGACATCCTGATCGGCCCGGGGCTCATCGACGAGGCCGGCGCGGAAATCGCCGCGCGGCTTCCGGGCGTACGCGCGGCGATCGTCACCGATGAATCGGTGGGCGGCCTCTATCTCACGAGGCTGTCGGTCGCCCTGCGCGCTGCCGGCATCGAGCATGTCGAGATCGTCCTGCCGGCCGGCGAGAAATCCAAGTCCTTCGACCAGCTGACGCGGGTGGTCGACGAGATCCTGGCGGCGCGGCTGGAGCGCGGCGACGCGGTCATCGCGCTGGGCGGCGGCGTGATCGGCGACCTCGCCGGATTCGCCAGCGCGATCGTCAGGCGCGGCATGCGCTTCGTGCAGCTGCCGACGACGCTTCTCGCCCAGGTCGACTCCTCCGTCGGCGGCAAGACCGGCATCAACACGCCGCGCGGCAAGAACCTCGTCGGCGCCTTCCACCAGCCGTCGCTCGTGCTGGCCGACACGGCGCTGCTCGACACGCTGCCGCCGCGAGAGTTCGCCGCCGGCTATGCCGAGCTGGTGAAATACGGGCTGATCGACAGGCCGGCCTTCTTCGAGATGCTCGAGACCGGGCTGGACGCCGTGTTCGGCGGCGGCACGGAGCGCGGCGAGGCGATCCGCGTCAGCTGCGAGGCGAAGGCCGCCGTGGTCGCCGCCGACGAGGAGGAGCACGGCAGCCGCGCGCTGCTCAATCTCGGCCACACGTTCGGCCACGCGCTGGAAGCCGCCGTCGGCTACGATCCGGCCCGGCTCGTCCACGGCGAGGGCGTCGCGATCGGCATGGTGCTCGCGCACCGCTTTTCCGCCGAACTCGGCCTCTGCCCCATGGAGGATGCGGACCGCGTCGCCGCCCATCTCGTCGCCGCCGGCCTGCCCGTGACGATCGGCGCCATACCGGGCGCGCTACTCACCGCCGCCGAGCTGATGCGCGGTATCGCCCAGGACAAGAAGGTGCAGCGGGGACAGCTCACCTTCATCCTGACGCGCGGCATCGGCCGGGCCTTCGTCGCCAGCGACGTCGACCCGCAGGCGGTCGAGGCCTTTCTCGAGAAGGAGCTGAAACGATGACGGCCACGCTCTGGATCATGCTCTTCATCGTCGTCGTCCTGGTCTGCATCTCGGGCTTCTTCTCCGGCTCGGAGACGGCGCTGACCGCCGCATCACGCGCCCGGCTGATGAGCCACGAGAAGAACGGCGACGCCCGCGCCACCATCGTCCAGACGCTGATCGAGAAGAAGGACAGGCTGATCGGGGCACTGCTGATCGGCAACAACCTCGTCAACATCCTCGCGTCGTCGCTGGCGACGACCGCCTTTCTCGGGCTGTTCGGCCAGTCGGGCGTCGTCTACGCCACGATCGCCATGACCATCATCGTCGTCATCTTCGGCGAGGTCCTGCCGAAATCGGCGGCCATTGCCCGCCCCGACACGTTCGCGCTGGCGGTGTCTCGCCCCGTGAGCCTGATCGTCATGCTCTTCGGCCCGCTGACCGGCGTCATCAACTGGATCGTCCGGCGCATCCTGGCGCTGGTCGGCGTCAATCTGGAGTCCGGCGCCTCGCTGCTGACGGCTCACGAGGAACTGCGCGGCGCGGTCGAGGTGCTGCATCGCGAGGGTGCCCTCGTCAACGCCGACCGCAACCGGCTCGGCGGCCTGCTCGACCTGCACGAGCTGGAAGTATCCGACGTGATGATCCACCGCACCGCGATGCGGCAGGTCAATGCCGACGATCCCCCGGCCGAGGTCGTCCGCCAGATCCTCGAAAGCCCCTATACCCGCATGCCGGTCTGGCGGACCGACTACGACAACATCGTCGGCGTGGTCCACGCCAAGGACCTGCTGCGCGCCCTGCACGAGGTCGACAACGAGCCGTCGCGGATCAACATCATGAAGATCTGCAACGCACCCTGGTTCGTGCCGGAGACCACGACGCTGCAGGACCAGCTCAACGCCTTCCTGCGCCGCAAGGGCCATTTCGCCATCGTCGTCGACGAATATGGCGAGGTGGAAGGGCTGATCACGCTGGAGGACATCCTGGAGGAGATCGTCGGCAACATCGCCGACGAGCACGACCTGGAGATGCAGGGCGTCACCACCGAGGCCGACGGCTCGGTGGTGGTCGACGGCCAAGTGCCGATCCGCGACCTCAATCGCGCGCTGGACTGGAACCTGCCGGACGACGAGGCGGTGACGATCGCCGGCCTCGTCATCCACGAGACCCAGACGATCCCGGAGGAGCGGCAGGCCTTCACCTTCTTCCAGAAGCGCTTCACGGTCCTCAAGCGTGAGAAGAACCGCATCGCCAAGCTTCGGATCCGGCCGGCCACCGTCCTGGTGCCGCCCAAGAAGCTCGGGGCGCAGGCGCAGCAGGTTGGGGCGTTGACGTCGGCCGCAGCCGGGGTCGACGACGCCGACGCCTACGACGAGGCCTACGAGGAACTGGTCGAGGTGAACGAGACGGACGAGGTCGGCGCAGCCGAGGACATCCCGCCTCGGGTCGAAGACCCGCATGAAACCGGCCACGATCCCCTCGATGACGACGCGACGCGGGAAGCGTCCCCGCCCGACGAACCGGAAGCCGAACGGAAACCCGACTAAGCGCCGGCTCGGGCGAACGGCCCGGCGCCGCCTAAGGCCGTCAGGGAGATGCCGAGTGCGGCGTGACCGGCACGGGATGCCGCGGCGAGCAACCCGCCCACCCGAGGCCTATAGCCGCGTCGGCTCGCCCGGCGCGGCGGCTTCGATCGCCAGCGCGTGGACGCCCCCCGCCAGTTCGTCCCGCAGGACCGCATTGATCGCCCGGTGCCGCTCGACCCGGCTCTTGCCGGTGAAGGCGCCGCTGACGAGCCGCACGCGGAAATGCGTCTCGCCGGAGCCGTCGAAAGCGGCGTGATGGCCGCTGTCGCCATGGTGGTGGCCGGCGTGGAGGTGGCTCTCGTCGATCACCGCCAGCGCCTCGGGGGTGAAGGCTTCGGTCAGCTTGGCTTCGATCGTTGCCCGGGTACTCATCTCGTGCCGCTCCTCGCAATGGTCGTCGCCCGGCTCGTGCCGCGCCTTCCCGGCCCTGCCGAAGCTTGCGCGAAACCGCCGGAGCCCTTGAATTTCCGGCTTTTTCCGTTCTGTCAATTCTTGTTCGCCTGGTGCAGCGGCACCATAATCGCGGTGATGAAGCTCGACTCCAAATATTTCGACGGGATCCGCGTCAAAGGCAAACGCTCTGCCGAGCCTCCGCGCGCGCCGGAATGCGCGTGGGAAGGCTGTGACGAGGCCGGCATCTACAAGGCCCCGATGGGGCGCGATCACGAGGGTCAGTACCTGAATTTCTGCGTCGATCACGTCCGGCAGTACAACAAGTCGTACAACTACTTTTCCGGCCTGAACGACAAGGACATCCAGCGCCACCTGAAGGACAGCCTCACCGGCAACCGGCCGACCTGGACGATGGGGCACAACGGCACGGCCGGCGATGCCGCCCGGGCGGCGAGCGCCGCGCGTGCGCGGCGGTGGAACGGCCGGGCGCGGGACCCGTTCGGGCTGTTCGGCGCCGAGGCCGCCGCCGCCCGCAAGACCGCCGCGCGCCGTCCGAAGCTGCGCTCGCTGGAGGTCAAGGCGCTCGAAACGCTCGACCTCGATCGCGACGCGACTGGCGAAGCCATCCGCGGACGCTATAAGAACCTTGTCAAGCAGCTGCACCCCGACGCCAACGGCGGCGACCGCAGCACCGAGGACAAGCTGCGGGAAGTGATCCAGGCCTACAAGCTTTTGAAGCAGTCGGGTTTTTGCTAATCGCAATGCGACGCTTCGGGCTTGCCCCGGACCGATGGCCGGCATGGCCGGCGACGCCCGCCCTCGCCCGGCGGACAACATGATTGAATGGACATGGCCGGGTGCCTTGCAGCGCCCCGGGCCCCTGGAGGTGTGATGAGTGCAGCGGAACTGGAAGTGGCCCCTCTCCCGGACGCCACGATCTCCGTCCGCGAAACCTTCGGTTTCGATAGCGACCTGACCGTCCCCGCTTTTTCCGCGGTCGACCCGCACGTCCCGGAGCTGGACCCCGACTACATCTTCGACAAGCCGACGACGCTGGCGATCCTCGCCGGCTTCGCCAAGAACCGGCGCGTCATGGTCTCCGGCTATCACGGCACCGGCAAGTCGACCCATATCGAGCAGGTCGCGGCGCGCCTCAACTGGCCCTGCGTGCGTATCAATCTCGACAGCCATGTCAGCCGCATCGACCTGGTCGGCAAGGACGCGATCGTCGTGCGCGACGGCATGCAGGTCACCGAGTTCCGTGACGGCATCCTGCCCTGGGCCTATCAGCGCAACGTCGCGCTGGTGTTCGACGAGTACGACGCGGGTCGGCCCGACGTGATGTTCGTCATCCAGCGCGTGCTGGAATCCTCCGGTCGCCTGACGCTGCTCGACCAGAGCCGCGTGGTCCGCCCGCATCCCGCCTTCCGGCTGTTCGCGACCGCCAACACGGTCGGCCTCGGCGACACGACCGGCCTCTATCACGGCACCCAGCAGATCAACCAGGCGCAGATGGATCGCTGGTCGATCGTGACGACGCTGAACTACCTGCCGCACGACACCGAGGTCTCGATCGTCGCGGCCAAGGCACGCAGCTACGACACCAAGGAGGGGCGCCAGATCCTCTCCAAGATGGTCCGCGTCGCGGACCTCACCCGCTCGGCCTTCGTCAATGGCGACCTGTCGACGGTGATGAGCCCGCGCACGGTGATCACCTGGGCCGAGAATGCCGAGATCTTCGGTGACCTCGGCATGGCCTTCCGCCTGACCTTCCTCAACAAGTGCGACGATCTGGAACGCCCGCTGGTCGCGGAGTTCTACCAGCGCGCCCTCGGCGAGGAGCTGCCGGAATCGGCGGCGAACCTCGTTCTGGACTGACGGACGACCGTGGCCCGCATCGGCGACAACCAGCGTCCCCCCGGCTCCCCGCCGGCAGACCGCGAGCCGTTCCGGCGCGCCGTCGCGGGCTGCCTGCGGGCGATCGCCGGCGAGGCCGATCTCGAGGTCGGCTTCGGCTCCGAGCGGCCGGGCCTGTCCGGCAGCCGCGCCCGGCTGCCCGATCTCGGCAAGCGGCCGACCCGCAACGATCTCGCCGTCACCCGCGGCCTTGCCGACGCCATGGCGCTGCGCAAGGCGCGCCACGACGCGCGGATGCATGCGAGCCTCGCGCCCGACAGCAAGGGTGCGCGCGCCGTCTACGACGCGGTCGAGCAGGCCCGCTGCGAGGCGATCGGCGCCAACGCCATGGAGGGCGTCGGCGACAATCTCGCCGCGATGCTCGAAGACAAGTATTTCCGCTCCAACCTCGCCGACGTCACCGACCGCGCCGAGGCGCCGATCGAGGATGCGGTGGCGCTGATGGTGCGCGAGCGGCTGACTGGCCGTCCCATCCCCGCCAGCGCCGAGGCGCTGGTCGATGTCTGGCGGGACTTCGTCGAGGACAAGGCCGGCGAGAAGTTCGACCGCCTGATGGAGACCGTCGAGGACCAGCAGTCCTTCGCGCGGGCGCTGCGCGACATGCTGGTCTCGCTGGACATGGCCGAGGAGCTCGGCGACACGGACGAGAGCGAGGGCAGCGACGACGAGGAGGAGTCCGGCGACAACCAGACCCGCGACAACGAGGAAGGCGGCTCCGAGAAGGAGAGCGGCAGCGACGACGCGATGCCGCAGGACAGCGAGAGCGAGGGCGAGAACGAGGAGACGGCCGAGCCCGAATCCTCCGAGGTCACGGCCGACGATCCGGCCGACGACGACAGCCAGGACAGCGAGACGCCGGGCGAGTCCCGCCGGCCGCACCAGCCGCTGTCCAACCAGTTGCTGGATTCCGACTACCAGGTCTTCACGAGGGCGTTCGACGAGACAGTGGGCGCCGAGGAGCTCTGCGACGAGGCCGAGCTGGACCGCCTGCGGGCGTTTCTCGACAAGCAGCTGATGTCCCTGCAGGGCGTCGTCGGGCGGCTCGCCAACCGGCTGCAGCGCCGCCTGATGGCGCAGCAGAGCCGGTCGTGGGATTTCGACCTCGAGGAAGGCTATCTCGACAGCGCGCGGCTGGTGCGCATGGTCATCGATCCGATGCAGCCGCTCTCCTACAAGATGGAGCGCGATACCGATTTCCGCGACACGATCGTGACGCTGGTGATCGACAATTCCGGCTCGATGCGCGGCCGGCCGATCACCGTCGCCGCAACCTGCGCCGACATCCTCGCCCGCACGCTGGAGCGCTGCGGCGTCAAGGTCGAGGTGCTCGGCTTCACCACGCGCGCATGGAAGGGCGGCCAGGCCCGCGAGGCCTGGCTCAAGGCCGGCAAGCCCGCCAAGCCCGGCCGGCTGAACGATTTGCGCCACATCGTCTACAAGTCGGCGGATGCGCCCTGGCGGCGGGCCAGGCGCAATCTCGGCCTCATGATGCGCGAGGGTCTCCTCAAGGAGAACATCGACGGCGAGGCGCTGATATGGGCGCATAACCGCCTGCTGGCGCGCCCCGAGCAGCGCCGCATCCTGATGATGATCTCGGACGGCGCGCCGGTCGACGACTCGACCCTCTCGGTCAATCCGGGCAACTATCTGGAGCGGCATCTGCGCGCCGTGATCGAGGAGATCGAGACCCGCTCGCCGGTCGAGCTGCTTGCCATCGGCATCGGCCACGACGTCACGCGCTACTACCGTCGCGCCGTCACCATCGTCGATGCCGAGGAACTCGCCGGGGCGATGACCGAACAGCTGGCCGATCTGTTCGAGCAGGAGGGCGCGGGGCGCACCGGCCATGGCGCCCGCCGCGCCGCAGGCGGCGGGCGCCGCTGAGCGCGGTTGCGACCCCGCCAGCCTCTCAAATTTGATGTCAGTCGAACGGGATCAGACGGCAGCGCCGGCGTCGTGCGGACGGTACGGCGCGAATTGCTGCATGACGATCCGGTAGGGCACCAGCGCCAGCGCGGCGATGGCGAGCTTCACGGTGAAGTCGCCGATCGCCCAGGACACCCAGCGCGGCGCCTCGGCGGAGAACAGGCCGAGCAGCGGCGCGGTCTCCAGCGCAAAGCCGTCATTCGGCCCGACGAAGACGAAGATCGGCGCGAAGGCGATCGCGAAGAAGGTGACGGTGTCGACCACCGAGCCGCTCACCGACGATGCCGCCGGTGCCCGCCACCAGCTGGCCTGCCGCAGCCGGTTGAACACCGCGATGTCGAGGAGCTGCGCCGCCAGGAATGCCGCACCGGAAGCGAGCGCGATCCGGAACAGCCGGTCGCCGGCGGTCGCGTATTCGAGCAGGCCGAGATCGTGAAGGATCGGCGGCGCCAGCACCGAGCAGAGAATGGCCGTGGCAAAGCCCGCCATCACCACGCGTCGTGCGACGGCCGGGCCGTAGCGCCGGTTGGTCAGGTCGGTGACCAGAAACGCGAAGGGATAGGTAAAGGCGCCCCAGGTCAAAAGATCGGCCAGTTGCAGGCCGCCGATCTCGGCGAACACCGGAAACTGCACGAGGACGTTGGACGCGAGGACGATCGCCGTCATCGCCGCAACGGGCAGGGCAAGGGAGCGCAGGGATGTCATTTTTTTAGCCTGGGTGATGGAACCAGTGCCGGGCACGGCTGTGCCCGGCCGATATCGCGACGAGAGCCGCCGGGCGGAATCAGTCGGCGGCCGCGGTGGCGACCTTCTTGGCGATCTGCCGCTTCAGCAGGCGTGCCCGCTGCGACAGCTCCGCCTCGTCGGCCTTGGCCAGGAAGGCGTCGAGCCCGCCGCGATGCTCCACCGTACGCAGCGCGTTGGCCGAGACGCGGAGCCGGTAGCGCTGGCCCAGCGCGTCGGAGATCAGCGACACGTTGCACAGATTCGGCAGGAAGCGGCGACGCGTACGGTTGTTCGCGTGGCTCACGTTGTTGCCGGTCTGGACAGCCTTGCCGGTCAGTTCGCAGGCGCGTGACATCGGATCACCTTTCAGCTTAACCTAGAACCCGACCGGGACGCGCCGCCGCAGAAAACGGCGCGATCATCGCTGTCGGGCATGATCGGAAATTCGAACGGCTCTATAAGCCGCGAGAACCGCAGCGTCAAGTCGCCACGACTTGGCGAGAACGGCGCGGGCCGCCACAAAAGCGCGCGCTTCCTGCGGTTTGAGCGGGTAGATGCCGTAGCCCTCGTCCCATGGAAACCGTCATGATGCTCAAGCGATTCCTTTTCGGCGCGGTCGCACTCGCGCTTCCTGGCGCATCGGGCGCCGCGGCCGAGCCCGCCCGGATCACCACCAGCTACGGCATGGCGGTGATCGGACTGCCGATCGGCAAGGCGTCCTTCGACACCGTCATCGATGGCAAACGGTTCACCGTGGAAGGGCAGCTCTCCTCCAGCGGCCTCGGCAGCCTCGTCTCCACTACCGGCGGCACCAGCCGGGTCTCGGGAACCGTCACCGGGCGGGGCTTCGCGGCCGAACGCTACGCGCTGGACTATTCCAGCAACCGCAAGCGCTGGTCGAGCGACGTCGCCTTCGCCGGCGGACGGGTGACGTCGAGCAAGGTTAGCCCAAAGCGCGAGAAGGCCAGGCCCAGCTACGTCCCGGTCGAGAGGGCAGAGCTCGCATCCGTCGTCGATCCGCTCAGCGGCCTGATGATCCGCGCCGGCAAGCCGGCTGCGGTCTGTTCCCGCACGCTCCCACTCTATGACGGGTGGTCGCGTCTCGATCTCGCGATGTCGCCCGGTGGCACCAGCACCTATTCGATGTCCGGCTATTCCGGCGATGCCGTGGTCTGCAACGCCCGAATCCGGCCGGTGAGCGGCTACGACCGGTCCTCCAAGGGCCTGAACTTCCTGAAGGACCAGACGATCCAGGTCTGGTTCGCCGCGATCGCGCAGCCGGATGTGTACGTCCCGGTCTATGCCCGCATCCCGACGCAGGTCGGCCCGCTGACCCTGAGCGCCCTCTCCGTCGCCGTCCGCTGACAGCGCCCGGAGCGCAGGCGACAGGAACGCCGGCGACAGGCCGGGCGCCCCGCATTGACCCTGCCCGGGCCGGTCGCTAGACCCGCCGCATCGCCGGACGGGGACGCGGCCTTGGGGACATTGCTCGGATTCGCGGCGGTACTGATGTGGTCGCTGCTGGCGCTGCTGACCGCGCGGAGCGGCAGCGTTCCGCCCTTCCTCCTCGCCGCCCTCACCTTCTTCATCGCCACGTCGGTCGGCTTCGCGGTCTTCTGGGCCCGTGGCGCGCCGTGGCGCGTGTTCCGCCAGCGCCCGGTGGTCTGGCTCGTCGGCATCGCCGGCCTGTTCGGCTACCACGCCCTGTATTTCGGCGCGCTGCGCCATGCGCCGGCCGCCCAGGCGAGCCTCATCGCCTATCTCTGGCCGCTGCTGATCGTGCTGGGGTCGGCGATGCTGCCGGGCGAGCGGCTGCGCTGGTTTCATGCGCTCGGCGCCCTCCTGGGGCTCGCTGGCGCCGCGATCATCGTCACCGGCGGCGAGAGCCTGGCGCTGTCGGCGGACCATGCGCTGGGCTATGGGCTGGCCGGGCTCTGCGCCCTCACCTGGTCGAGCTATTCGCTGCTGTCGCGCCGGTTCGGCGAGGTCCCCAGCGACGTCGTCACCGGCTTCTGCGCCGCCACCGCGCTCCTGTCGCTGCTGGCGCATCTCGCCTTCGAGGCGACGGTCATGCCGGCGAACGGGGCGGAGTGGCTTGCCGTCCTCGCGCTCGGGCTGATGCCGGTCGGCGCTGCCTTCTATGTCTGGGACTACGCGGTCAAGCGCGGCGACATCCAGCTGATCGGCGCGGCCAGCTACGCCGCGCCGCTGCTGTCCACGCTGATCCTGGTCGCGGCCGGCGAAACCGCCATGAGCCCCGCCATCGTCTTGGCCGCGATCCTCGTCACCGGCGGCGCGAGCCTTGCCGCGCTGCCGCTGTTCCGGCGGCTGTCGCGCCGCGGCGCCTGAGCAGCCCTACCGGCCGCCCGGCTCGCGCGGCGTCGGGCGCCAGTCCGGCGGCGCCATCTCGAACGAGGCGAAGTCGAAGCCCGGCGCGACCGTACAGCCGACCAGCGTGTACTCGCCGAGGCTGGTCGCCGTCTGCCACCAGCCCACCGGCACCACGAATTGCGGCGCTTCGTGCTCGCCGATATCCGGGCCCAGCCGATGCGACGAGGCGTCGTGGCCGTCCTTGGAGACGGTGATGACCATCGCCGATCCGGCATACCAGTGCCAGACCTCCGCCGCGTCGCGGACCCGGTGCCATTCGGAAGTCTCGCCCGCCTCGAGCAGATAGTAGATAGACGTCGAGCGCGGCCGCCCCGTCTCGTCGACCGCCTCGTCGCGAAACGTCTCGCGGTACCAGCCGCCTTCCGGATGCGGCTTCAGCCTGAGCGTGCGGACGAGGTGTAGTGCGGCTGAACTCATCAGTACTGGTCCCTCTTCTTGCGGATCGCGGCGAAGACGGCGGCCGGTTCGGCGCCGTCCATGCCCATCTCCTGCATCAATGCGGGGTCGTCGGCGCGCAGGAAGGGGTTGGTCGCCTTCTCCTGCCCGAGCTTCACCGGCAATGTCGGCTTGCCGACGATCCGCAGCGTTTCCACCTCCCGGACCCGTTCCCGCAGCATGGTGTTCTCGGGATCGACGTCGATCGCACACTTGGCGTTAGTCGCCGTATATTCGTGCCCGCAATAGAGCATCGTCTCGTCGGGAAGCGCCCGCAGCCGCTTGAGCGATTCCCACATCATCGGCGCATCGCCCTCGAACAGCCGGCCGCAGCCGAGCGAGAACAGCGCGTCGGCGGCGAACAGTGCAGGGGCGCCGGGCATATAGTAGGAGATCTCGCCGAGCGTGTGCCCCGGCGTGTCGATCACCTCGACATCGATCCCGCCCAGCGCGAAGCGATCGCCGCCGGCAACGGCACGGTCGATCCCCGGGATCTTCTCGCGCTCCTTCTGCGGCCCGATGATCTGGGCGCCGAAGCGCTGCTTCAGCGCCTCGTTGGCGGCAACGTGGTCGCCGTGATGGTGGGTGGTCAGGATATGGGTCAGCGTCCAGCCCGTCTCCTCGAGCGCCGCAAGGATCGGCGCCTCCTCCGGCGCGTCGATCGATACGGTGACGCCGCTGTCCCCGTCATGGACGAGGACGCCGAAATTGTCGCTTCGGCAGGAAAACTGCCGGATCTCGATAGAAGGCATGAACGGGACTCGCTGTTGGGCGTTGATCCGGTCGAATTAGGGCGTCTTCCATGGCTGTCAGGAGATCAGCCTGGCGGCGCGGGAGCTTTGGGCCAGCTTGCTGCTGTTTTATGTTGCTTTGTCTATAATGGCCGGCCGAACAGCGACCGTCGAGGGACCCGCAACTGACCACCAATGCCGACATCAACGACCTGATCGCGTTCTACGCCTCGCCGCTCGGCCAGGCGGCTGCCCGTGCCGTGTCGCTGGCGCTGACGCCGGTCTGGCGTCATATCCCGGACGAACGGCTGGTCGGCCTCGGCTATGCGGTTCCCTATATCGACCGCTTCGCCGCCGATGCCGAACGCGCGCTCGCCTTCATGCCGGCCGCCCAGGGCGCCCAGAACTGGCCGCCCTTCGCCGCGTCCCGAACGGCTTTGGTCGGGACCGAGGATCTGCCCCTCGGCGATTCCTCGGTCGACCGCATCCTGATGGTGCATGCGCTGGAGTTCGCCGAGAGCCCGGAGCAGATCATGGCCGAAGCCTGGCGGGTACTGGCGCCGGGCGGGCGCATCGTCATCCTCGTGCCGCATCGCCGCGGCGTCTGGGCGCGATTCGAGCACACGCCCTGGGGTTCGGGCCGGCCGTGGTCGCGCGGCCAGCTGACCCGCCTCCTGCGCGACGCCATGTTCACGCCGAGCTCGTGGTCGGAGGCGCTGCTGTTTCCGCCGTTCCGCAAGCGCCCGCTGCTCGGCCTGTCCGGGCCGCTGGAGCGTCTGGGCCGCGATTTCTGGCCGGTCTTCGCCGGGGTCGTCATCATCGAGGCGACCAAGCAGCTCTATCGCGGCCTGCCGGTCGCCTCGACCGCGCGCGAGCGCCGCCGGGCGACCAAGCCGGTGCTGGTCCCGGCCGGCGCCGGTGCCGGCGCGAGGCTCTGCCGGTAGGCGCTGCACGCGAGCCGCCACAGCCGGCCGCAGCGCCGGTTCAGCCGGAGCTAACCATGGCGCGCAACGGCTCCGCCGGACCCATGCGGTGTGCCATCACGGTCAGGCCGGCGGCGGCGAGGACGGCGGGCGCCAGGCTGAAGACCGCCAGCGCCCCGAAGGCGAGGGCGCCGCAGGTGGCGCCGGTGATGAGGCCGGCCCAGAGCGCCAGATACGGCAGCCAGCCGAAGCGCTTGCCGCCCATGCAGGCAGCCGCCAGATGCTGGCCGAGCTTCACCAGCGTGCCGGTCATGTAGGTCACCCCGATACTGACCTCGCCGTTCCTCAGGAAGACGCAGTTCGCCGAGCCCATCGCCACGGCAAGCACCAGCGCGGGCAACGTGCCGCCGAAGGCGATTTCCAGCCCCTGCGCGCCCGCCAGCAGCGTCGTCACCAGGATCATGACCGCGGTCTTCCGGGCCCTGCCCGCCTGGTGGGCGAGGAGGGTGCCGAGGATCACTCCGCCGACGAAGGCGGCGATGATGGCAAGGGCCAGCCAGGAGAACAGGGCCGCGCGCTCGGAGACCGCCACGGCCAGCCATGTGGAATTGCCGCTCATGAAGGACACGAACAGGCCGCCCAACTTCAGGAAGCCGATCGCGTCGACATAGCCGGCGAGGACCGCCAGGCACGCCGCCAGCGTCCATTGCCGCCTGTCACTGCGGTTCATCCGGCTCCTTTCTGTCCCGCCGCCGGCCGCTTATCGCCGCAGCACGAACACCGCCTGCTGCCCGAAGAGGTTCCAGAACGCCCAGGGCATCTTCATGCCCATCCTCTGGCCCGTGGAATCGATCGCCATCGCCGTCTCGACCTTCGCACCGAGTTCCTCGGCGAGGGCGACGAAATCGCGGATGGTGCAGAAATGGATGTTCGGCGTCTCGTACCAGGCGTGCTGGAGATTGGCCGTCACCGGCATGCGGCCGCGCGCCAGGAGCGACAGGCGGATCGACCAGTGGCCGAAATTGGGGAACGACACGATCGCCCGCTCGCCGATGCGCAGGAGTTCGGCGAGCACGGTCTTCGGGTTGCGGGTCGCCTGGATGGTCTGGGAGAGGATCACGTAGTCGAAGGCGTCGTCCGGGTAGTGGACGAGATCGCGATCCGCGTCGCCCTGGATGACCGACAGGCCCCGTGCCACGCACTCGTTGACGCCCTCCTGGCCGAGTTCGATGCCGCGTCCGTCGACGCCGCGCCGCTCCTGCAGCAGCGACAGCAACAGCCCGTCGCCGCAGCCGACGTCGAGGACGCGGCTGCCGCGCGTCACGAGGTCGGCGATCAGCTGGAGGTCGACGCGCGCCGTGGCCGGGGCGGTCGAGCGCGTCGCCTCGGCGGCGCCTGTATCCGCGACGGCCATCGTCACAGCCCCCGTGCCCGGGCCGCCGACGAGATGAACCCGTCGATCGCCGCGAAGAACTGGGGCTCCTCCAGCAGGAAGGCGTCGTGGCCGCGATCGGTCTCGATCTCGACGAAGGAAACCGACGCGGCGGCGGCGTTGAGAGCGTGCACGACCGCGCGGTTCTCCTCAGTCGGAAACAGCCAGTCCGACGAGAAGGAGACGAGGCAGAACCGCGTCTTGGAGCCGAGGAAGGCGTTGGCGAGCCGGCCGCCGAAATCGCCGGCGATGTCGAAATAGTCCATCGCCCGCGTCATGTAGAGATAGGAATTGGCGTCGAACCGGTCGACGAAGGTCATGCCCTGGTGCCGCAGATAGCTTTCGATCTGGAAGTCGGCGTCGAAGCCGAAGCCCAGCGTCTCGCGGTCCTGCAGGTTGCGGCCGAACTTGCGGTGCAGTGCCATCTCGGAAAGGTAGGTCACGTGCGCCGCCATGCGCGCCACGGCCAGCCCCTTGTGCGGCCGCTTGCCGACCGCGAAATAGCGTCCGCCGTGCCAGTCCGGATCGGCCATGACCGCCTGGCGCCCGACCTCGTGGAAGGCGATGTTCTGCGAGGAGTGGCGCGCGCCGGTGGCGATCGGCAAAGCCGCAAAGACCTTTTCCGGGTAGCTCACCGTCCATTGCAGCACCTGCATGCCGCCCATCGACCCGCCGATGACGGCGAACAGCGTGTCGATGCCGAGCCGCTCGACCAGCATCGCCTGCGCCCGCACCATGTCGCGGATGGTGATCACCGGCAGGTCGAGCCCGTACGGCTCGCCCGTCGCCGGGTCGATCGAGGCCGGCCCGGTGGAGCCCATGCAGCCGCCGATGACGTTCGAGCAGAT
>DASYHY010000015.1:0-37447 GCA_036252795.1 Aurantimonas sp.
GTGTAGAAATACGTCGCGCCGGCGGTGAAGCCGCTGAAGCTGTCCCACAGCGCGCCGATCTCGTAGCTGGTGCTGGTCTCCGCCTTCAGGTCCGGGTCGCCGATGATGACGCCGCAGGTGCCCGTGGGCCCGTAGGAGCAGCCCCGCCCGCCGGTCGTGTAGGCGTAGCCGGGGGCGATGCTGCGGATTTCCGGAGCCCGGAAGCCGGTCGAGACGCCGCCCTTGAGGGTGAGTTGCTCGTGCGGATGCCAGACGCCGTAGAGGCGTGGACTGAACTCGGCGTCGTAGAGTTCGTGCTGGTCGTAGCGCAGTCCGCCGGTCAGCGCGAAGGTGTCGGTGATCTGCCACTCGTCCTCGGCGAACAGCGCCCACTGATGCACCTGGAACGTCTCGTCCTCTCCGGTCCGCCGTCCCGGATTCTGGTCGGTCAGCTGAGCGTCGAAGAACTGTCCGCCGACGACGAGCGTATGGTGGCCGTATGCCTCGAAGGGTGTGGTGAACTTGCCGTCCAGAACGCTGTTGCGGATCTCCGGCGAACGCGGGTTCTCCACGTAGTCGTCGACCCGATCTGCCCAGCTGTAGCTCGTGCGTTCCGCCCATTCCTGAGAGAAGGCGAACTCGGACGTCGTCCAGCCCCAGCGGCCGACATGGGTCGCGGACCAGTGATCGCGGTCATTGTCGTTGTAGGTGTCGTCCGCCGTCTCCTCCAGCGTGGCCCCGGCCAGCGCCTTGCGGGTCACGCGGGTGCGCCCGCCCTCCAGCAGGAAGTCGTGGTTCTCGTTCGGCGTGAAGGCCAGGCGGGCGGTGATGTCGCCCTCTTCCGCCCCTGTGACGCCGCCCGGGAACTCGTCCTCGTCGCGCCGGTAGCCGCGACCCCAGATCTGCACGCCGAGCGTGTCGGCGATGACGGGGCCCGCCCCGTAGAAGCTCAACTGCCCGGAATTGCCGTAGCGCGAATGCTGCTGCACCGTGTAGTCCGCCGTCAGCGAGCCGGTCCAGTAGTCCTCCACCTTGCGGGTGATGATGTTGATGACGCCGCCCATCGCGTCCGATCCGTAGAGCGAGGACATCGGACCGCGAACGATCTCGATCCGCTCGATGGCGCTGACCGGCGGGATGAAGCTCTGCTCGAAGCCCGCATTGCCGTTGGTGCGCGCATCACGCGTGCTCTGCCGCTTGCCGTCGACGAGGATGAGCGTATAGGCGCCCGGAAGTCCGCGGATATAGATGTCCTTCTCGTTGGCGACGCCGGTGACCGCGACGCCTTGCACTTCGCGCAGCGCGTCCGTCAGATCGCGGAACTGACCCTTCTCCAGCTCTTCCCTCGACACCACGGTGATGCTGGCCGGCGCGTCCTGGACATTCTGCTCGAAACCGGTGGCGGTGATGACCACCTGGTCGAGCGAGATCACCCCGTCTGCGTCCGGGCTTGCGGCTGCGCTGCCTTCGGCATCTGCGCTCTCGACCGTGGACTGCGCCAAGGCCGCCGGAGAGAAGAAGGCAGTGCCCCCCAACAATGCCGTCGTCGCAAGAAGCACCGGCGCGAACCTGCCCCGTATCGTCCCCGCCCGTCGCCCTTCCGCCACGTTCATCTCCTATCCCCCTGAAACTTGAGTGCGTTTCTCCTCTTATATAAGGTCCGGTCCGGATCAACCGCGTTGTTCCCGACCGATTCCAAGTTCAGGAAAGCGCAACACGCGTGACGTCGGGCAGCGCATAGAGAGATGCAGGCTTGGACGACGGGATCAGAGGCGACGCCGCGGCGAAGGACGGGGGCGAGGAGGCCGCGCCGCTCAACCAGCTGCGCCTGCTCGTCGCGCTCGATGCGCTGCTGGTGGAGGGCTCGGTCGGCCGCGCCGCCGAACGGATGGGGATCGGCACGCCGGCCATGAGCCGGCTCTTGAAGCAGCTGCGGCAGAGATACGACGACCCTGTACTCATCAAGACCGGACGCGGCATGGTGCCGACACCGCTGGCGGAGAGTCTGAGGCTGCGGGTGCGGGCTCTCGCCGCCGAAGCGCAGGATCTCCTGGCCTGGACACCGGCGAGCTCGGCGGATGGCGAAGCTGCGCCGGCGCGTCGGCCAGGCGCACCGCTGCTGGAGGCCCCGCCGCTGACGCTGGAGCCGGATCCCGCCATCGATCTCGCTCCGACCGCGGCGAGCCGGGCACGGCGGCTGGGGACCATCGGGCCGTGTGCCAGGCCACACCGGCGGCTCGCCCGGCTCATCGCCCTGACGGGCAGTGGCGGAGGATCGCGCACGCTGACCATGGACGAGGCCGAGGAGGCGATGTCGGTGATCCTCGCCGGCGAAGCCGAACCGGTTCAGGTAGGCGCGCTCTTCGTGGCCCTCCAGCAGCGGGGATTGACGGCGGTCGAACTCGGGGGCCTTGCTTTGGCGGCTCGCCGCCATGTCGGCGCGATTGGGATTCCCGGCAGCGGCGCCGACCTCGACTGGCCTGTGTCGCTGTCGCCGCGCAGCCGTTTCGTGCCCTGGTTCCTGCTCGCCGCCAAGCTGGTTGCCCGAGCCGGATACCGGATCCTGCTCCACGGCTCCGCGCGCGGGTTCGAGGGTCCCGACCGCGTCGCCACGGCATGCACCCTGCTGGGTATCCCGGTGAGCCGTTCGATCGGCGACGCCCAGGACATCCTGGAACGCTTCGGCATCACCTATCTGCCGCATGCCGCACTCTCGGACCGTTTCGAGGCGATCTTCGCTCTCTACGACCTGCTGGAGATGCGCACGCCGCTCAGCAACGCCGTCCACCTTCTCAACCCGCTCGGCGCCACGTCCGGAATCATCGGCGCGGTGACGATCTCATACCAGGCGCTGCACCTTGATGCGGCGGCGCTTCTGGGGTGGCAGGATCTGGTCGTTCTGCCGCATGCACGCGGCGTTGCAGAGGCGCGGCCCAACCGGCCCGCGACGCTGCAGCGACTCGTGAACGGGGCACGCCGGGATCTTCACGTACCGGCCGAGCGGGCCGAACGCCTCGACCTGCCGAGTGGCATGAGCGCCTGGGACTACGTGCTGGCCGTATGGGACCGCCGCGCCCTCGACCTCCATCCGCGGCAGATCGTCATCGACACCGCGGCGGCGGCTCTCCTCACGGTTTCGCCGGATCGCGAAGTCGACTTCACCACGCTGCGCCGTCGTGCCGCTTCGTTATGGAATTAGGCGACCGTATCACGGGAGCTTTCCAGACCGCGCTACCATCTGGCATACGCCATCGGGAGGCGGCCCTGCCAAGGTCGACCGCGGCGCGACGAGAGCGCAGGAAGACAGGCGCCGCCCGGGCGGCAAGGACGAGAGGCGGTACGGCGGTCCGCCCTTGCGGCTCGCAGCGACAAGTTCCGCTGCCCCGTCGGCTCCCGGATGGGGACCAGTGATTCGAAACACGACGAGGATTCCCCGATGACCTTGGCCATTGCTCATGTCCCGACGGATAATGGCAGCCGCTATCTCCAGCAGCTCTGCAAACACTGGAGCCACAATCTGGAAGTGAGCTATACGCCAGATGCCGGCACTGTGACTTTCCCGCGGAACGCCCGGGGCGCGGACTGGCCAGGCGACGCGACGATGACGCTGATCGCCCTCCCCCACCTACTGGAGTGCCGGTTGCAAGCTACGGCACCCGAACAACTCGAGGCCCTCAAGGAAGTCGTTGCCCGGCACCTCGATCGCTTCGCATTTCGCGAAGCTCCGCTCTCCTTCGACTGGCAGGAAGGGTAGCCTTCTCCTGCATGACGAGCGGGTGCCCCGTCTCGACGATACGCGCGTAGGATCTGCTGCGAGAAGGCCGAGCGGCGGGCGTCTATTTTCTCGTCTTTGACGGCGCCCACACGATGAGCACCTCCTGGGCGGCGGCCGCGCCGTCGTGCTCGACGTGGCGGAGAAGAGGTTCGTCTTCGCCCGGGTCATCTCCTTCCGGACATGGAACACGAACAACGGCACCAGCCGCGCATCCCCGAGGCTTGTCGACAGTCACCCCAACGGCCCGACCAGACGCTCGTATTCCGCCTCCGCGATGCCATAGCATCCGTCGGCGATTCCGATCAGCGCCTCCCTATCGAGAATCGTGATGTTGCTGCGCTTCGCCGAGATGAGCCGCGAGCCCTCGAGCATGTGGATCGAGAGGGTCACGCTCGACCGCCGGACGGCGAGCATCGTGCTGAGGAAGTCGTGGGTCAGATTGATCTCGTCTCTGCCGAGGCGGTCCTGGCACATCAGGAGCCAGCGGGCGAGGCGCTCCTCCACGTTGTAGTTACCGTTCGCCAGTGCGGTCTGTGCCGTCTGGAGGCCGAGGAGGTGGACCCAGCGGCACAGCATCCGGCTGATGGCTGGCCGCTCCTGCGAAAGCACCCCGAGTTCGGCCGACTTCATCCGAAGCCCGAATCCCGCGACCTGGACGAAGCACTCCAGCGGCACGCTGTCGATCCCGGCCGCGATCCAGCCATCGCTCAATCCGTCCCGGCCGAACAGCCCCGCCTCCAGTTTCCGCCCGTCGGAGGACTGGATCACCAGCGAATAGATACCATCCTCGGGGAAGACGACCGTCGCGATGTGCTCGTTCGGCCGAAACAGCACGTCGTGCTGCGCGAACTCCACCCGTTCCAGATGCTCGGCGAGCACCCGCAGATCGTCCGGAGGCAGCGAACGAAGCATGACGTTGCGACAATTTTCAAGAGAGAGTTCGACCATTTTGCCGCCTCCAACTGGGGCGGGAGCATGGATACTCACGGCCGCGTGCGCCCGGTCAAACCTGCACGCGATGATTCATCGTTAATCGATAATGGGGCGAATCACAACCGCCGTGGCGTGAATGTGCGATTTCGCACCCTTTCTCATCCAACCGTTTCATTCCGGCGCAGGAAGGGCTTAATGGTTGTTATCGCATCAAGTTTCCGGAGGCATCACAGATGCTCGACCTGCCCCGCGGTCCACTCCGGCTCGCCATGTCCATCGACGCTGAAGATCGGGAAGCGATCTTCAGCGTCTTCTCGCGCACCATCGTCGTCGGGAGGAAGGCGATGCTGCGGCAGCAGGGAGATCGCTCGGACCTCGTCAGGATCCTGCAGAGCGGCATGGCCCTCAGGCAGAAGACGGCCGCCGATGGAAGCCGGCAGATCGTCGGGCTCCTCATGGCGGGCCATCTCTGCGACGTCTCCTCGCTCTTCTTCGAGGAGCCGGACCACGCCATCGAGACGGTAACCGACTGCGCTGTCGCCGTGGCACGGCGGAACGACGTGCTGGACCTGATGAACAGGCGTCCGACAGTCACCAGGGCCATCCTCGCCAGGTGCCTCGCCGACGCCGCGATCGCGAGGGAGTGGGTGGTGAATGTCGGGCGGCGTACCGCGCACCAGCGCGTCGCTCACATCCTGTGCGAGATCTTCGTCTGCAACAGGAGAATGGACTTCGCCGACGAAAGCACCTGCACCTTGCCGCTGACGCAAGAGCAGCTCGCCGATGCGGCAGGACTGTCGATCGTTCAGGTGAACCGGACGCTTCAGGACCTGCGCCGGAGGGACGTGATCACCCTGCGTCACAAGATCCTCGTCGTGCACGACTGGCAGATGCTGTGCAGCGAGGGCGACTTCAGCCCGTCCTATCTCCATTGACACCACCCGGCGCTGCGGTTTCCGGCGGGAAGCCCCTGGCCGGTAGGCGGGCCGCCATTCCCGAGCGGCCCGCTTCCGTCGCGTCTCGCCGCACCACCAACCACTCGGCTTGCCCCGCATCACGGTGACACGCAGGAATCACCCGATGCAGAAAGCTGCGTCCTCGTCACCCGAGAGTGGAAACGTCATGTCGCAAACTTCCAGCCAGACGGATATGCTCATCCGACGGCTTTCGAAGTCGACGCGGCTGAGCGAGCATGAACTGCAGGATTTGCGGACGCTGCCGGTCACGATCCGCGAAACCGGCAAGAACGAGACGATCAGCCGCGAGGGCGACCGGGTCGACCACTGCATATTGATCGTCGAGGGTCTGCTGGCCCGGTTTCTGGACACGCGTGACGGCAAGCGGCAGATTCTCTCGATCTTCGTTCCCGGCGACATTCCCGACCTGCAGTCGCTGCATCTGCCGACGATGGACCACAATCTCTGCAGCATCGTGCCAGCCCGGGTCGGCGCTATCCCGCACCGGGCGCTGGCGGCTCTGTGCGACCGCAATCCGCGCCTCGCGGCCGCCCTCTGGCGGGAGACGCTCATCGAGGGCTCCGTCACCCGCCGCTGGGTGCACTGTCTGGGGCGGCTGACCGCGCGCCAGCGCGTCGCGCACATGCTGTGCGAACTGTACGTCCGGCTGGATGCCGTCGGGCTGGCGGGCGAGCCGATCCGTCTGATGACCCAGCAGGACATGGCGGACGCGATGGGGCTCAGCTTCGTGCAGATCAACCGGACGCTGCGCGACCTCCGCAGCGAGGGACTGATCACGATCGAGAGGCGGTACATGACGATCGATTTGCCGCGCCTGCAGGAGGTGGCGAATTTCGATCCGCTCTACCTCCACCTCGACCCGGAGACGCGAGGCTAGGCGGCGAAGGACTTTTTCCCCCTGCCGCCGGATCGTTTGCAGGCGCGCAAGCGTCTATCCGGCAAGACACTTGAGAGCGACCGGAAGCTTCATGCCGCGCTATTACTTCGAGATCGACGACAACGGGGTCATGACGCCCGACGAGGAAGGCATCGAGTGCGAAACCCTCGCTTCGGTGCGCGATGCCGCCATCGACGCCCTGCCCCGGATGGCCTCGGACGTGCTGCCGGATGGCGATCATCACATCATCACGATCCTCGTCCGCGACCAGGCGGGACGGTCCATCTTCAAGGCCTCGCTCACCCTCGAAGCCGGCTGGCAGCAGGGATAAGAACCTGCGGGCGCCCTGCCTACGCTGTCTGACGCTGCACTTCAGCGCGATTTCGCGTGGCCTATAACGCCCCTGCCTGCGACTACGCACACGCCGTGGAGGAGCGGAAATGGAGACGCCGGGAGATGACGAGAGCCGCAGAAGCTTCTTCCTTGAACTGGAGAAGGCCGCCAGCGGGCGATCCGTGTCCGACGATGCTCCGACCGTCGCCGATCTGAAGACCTTGTTCGAGGAACTCAGGGAAAGCCCACCGCCTCCGTCGGGGGCAGCACAAGATCACCATGGCAGCGGCAGGGCGCTCGGAACGTCTGCCACCCCGGACATCTCGCGGCCTAGGCGCGGCAGATCAGCGTGACCAGGTCGTCGTCCCCACAGATCGCGCAGCTGATCGGCAGCCGAACGCCGAGGTGGCAGTGATCTCGTCCGAGCTTCTCCGCCAGGTCATGCAGATCGACGCGAAAGCCACGGGCGCAGGGGCCGCAGAAGGCATCCAGAGCGAACTGCTGATCGAGAAGGTCTCCAAGCGTCTGAATGAACATCGGCGTCCCGCCCGCGACGACAGGCCGCAAACACCACAATAGCGTCTCTCGCAGCCCTGACTAGCCGTCTAAGGAATTTGGACTCAGTTAAATCAGTGGCTTCGCCGTTGCAACATGTCTGCACCGGCGGCGGCGCCGAAGCAGGTCGCGCGATCCGTCAGCGGCCGTACGGGAACGGATCCGCCGATCGCCTGTTTTTGCTTCAGCAGCTAACGGAGGTGGATCAATGGCCAACGGTCGAACTGCCCTCAGCGCTTACCACGCCGCGTTCCACGACTGGGTAAGTGAGCACGTCGCGGATCTTCGCTCTCCTCCGCCTGTTCGACGAGACCGGCGGGAGACGCGCATATTCCCGGAAGAGCTGACTGCCTTCGAGATCCTGGATCATGACTGCCAGCAGACGGTCGAGTTCGCGGCTCGGGATCGCCCGCCGCGTTGACGTCCTTCAGGTCTCTCGCCAAGGAGTTCAGCCTATAGGCATCAAAATCTCCGGAGACGAGCCAACGGAGCAAACATGCAGAAGCGCTATATCATCGTCATCCTGACGGGGATCGCAATATTCGCCATGGTCGGAGTTGCTGGATTCTTCGGTGGAGAGCTGATGAATGCCCCCATGGGCGTCTTCGTCGACCACAAGGACCCGGTCGCCATCCGCTGAGAGACACCGACCGCGCTCGTTCCCCGGTCCGGCCTGGAACCGAGGTCTCGTGTGTCGGGCGCCAGCCATCCACTCGACAGTATCTGAGCGTCATAGACGGCTATGCCGTCCTGGAACTGCCGGTCACTTGCCCTGTCCGCTGACGGACTTGTGTGCCTGCGCCAGCGTCAACTCGCGCCTACAAGAGCGCCGTGGACAGTGACGGAAAGACCGCAACGAGGAGCGTCACCAACGCCATCACCCCGATGAACGGCGCCACGCCTGCGAATATGGCTTCCAGGCCGACGTCACGATCGCCGAGCGTCGAATGCACCGTGAAGACCGAGATGCCGAACGGGGGCGTCAGGAGGCCGATCTCGACGGCAAGCACTGTCACGAGGCCGAACTGGATCAGGTCGAAGCCGAGCGACTGCGCGATGGGCGCCGCGATCGGCACCATGATGAGCAGGATCGACGAGGAGTCGAGGATCATGCCCATCAGGAGCACGACAAGGACGTAGAGGGCGAGAAATCCATACGCCCCGAGGCCCGATGCCGACACTAGGTCGCCGATCGCTGAGGGGATGCCGGCGATTGCCAGCATCCGGCTGTAGAAGCTCGCGGCGATGAGCAGGATCAGGATCGTCACCGAGACCATGCCGGTGTCCTTGAGAACCCGCCAGATACGCCTGCGATCGAGAGAGCGCTTGAAGAGCGCAATGACGAGCGCGCCGAAAGCACCCACGCCGCCCGCCTCGGTCGGCGTGAAGTAGCCGCTGTAGAGGCCGCCGAGGACCAGCAGCACCAGAACGACGATCGGCAGGAGCTTGCGCGCTATCTCCGCCGCGCCCATGTCGGCCTCGCCTTCCGCTCCGGCGACGCGGGGCGCGCCGTCCACGAAGACAAAGCGCGGGGCGATGAAGGTCAAAGCGACGATCATGCCGGCGAACCCCAGCGCCAGCAGGATGCCGGGGATGATGCCGGCGACGAAGAGGTTGCCGATCGACTGCTCCGCCAGCACGCCGTAGATGATGAGGAGCAGGCTCGGCGGGATGAGCATGCCGAGCACGGATGAGCCGGCGACCGTGCCGGCGGCGAAGGCGGGGCGATAGCCGTAGCGGGTCATCTCGGGGACCGCCACCTTTGTGAACACGGCCGCCGAGGCGATCGATACGCCAGTGACTGCCGCGAACACCGTATTGGCGGCGATGGTGGCGATCCCCAAGCCGCCACGCAGGCGGCGAAGCAGCGCTTCGGCTACCTGGAACGTGTCGCGCCCGATATTGGAAATCGAGACGATCAGGCCCATCAGCACGAAGAGCGGGATTGTTGCGAAGAGATAATCGGCGATGCCGTTATAGACGGAGATCGACAGGAGGCGCATCGCGAGGTCGAAATTGTCGCGTAGAAGCCAAACACCGGCGATCGCCACCGAGAACAGCGCGACGGCGATATGCATCCCGAGAAGCACCAGCGCGACCAGCGCGCCGATCAGAAGGAAGCCGACGGTCATTTCGGTCATGAGGTGCCCTTGGGCGGCAGGTAACGTGATCGGGATGACCGCGCGACCTGCAGCGCCACCACGAGATAGGCAACGCAGGCAAGCGACGCCCCCACGACGTTGATGACGCGGAACGGCAGCGTCGGAATGGTGAAGAGTCCCTGCACGCCGAAGAATTCGCCTGTCCGCCAGGCGTCGGCCGTGTCTGGCCACGACGCCCAAACGATGGCCGCGAAGACGGCCGCACCGACGAGCGCGAACAGCGTCTCCAGCACCCGGACGAGGCCAGGACTGTAGGCAGCCAGAAAGATCACCAGGAAATCCGCCTGCGTCATACGACCGGCCAGCACGGCCGCCGCGATCTGCAGGAAGACGATCGCCACCACCGAACGCGCGGCGATTTCCGCAACGCCGGTGATGGGGCTGTCGAAGAAGTTGCGGCCCAGTACGTCGGCGACGATCAGCGCCATCAGCGCGAAAATCCACAACGTACCGGCGGCCGCCAGCCACTGCGCGATCAGGGCGAGGAAGCGCGGCCCCGCAGGGATGGGATCGGCGCCGGGTTCGTCCGGACCTTGGGTTGGGGATTTCATCCGCCGCTCCTGCAAAGGACACGCGACGGGGCACAGGGCCCCGCCGCAGCGAACTCAAAGGCTCAGAGGCCTTCGTCCCAAGCGCGAAGCGGCTCGACACCATTTTCACGAAGCGCCGCGAAATAAGCCTTCAGCACGGTGGCCGCCGCCTCGCCATTGGCGTCGAGCCATGGCTGCACGACATTGGGCAGACCTTCCACCCAGCGACGCTTCTCCTCGTCGGGAAGCTCGGAGACGGTCAGTCCGGCTGCCTCCATCTCGGCGATGGCATTGGCAGCCTGTTCGGTAACGTACTCGCCGTGGCGGATCGACGTCGTACGACCCGCCTCCTTGATCACCTCCTGCACCTCGTCGGGCAGACCTTCGAAGAAGTCGGCATTGGCGGCAACGCCGCCGAAATACATCGATCCGATCCCGACGCGGGTCAGTTCCGGAGCCACTTCGTAAACGCGGGCGGGCAGGATGCCGGAGGCGAAGGAGAGCGTGCCCTGCGATACGCCCGTCTGGATGTCGGTGTAGTACGTGGTCAGGGCGCCATCGACCGGCGTTGCGCCCGTGCCCTGCAGCCAGTTCGCCGAGGTACCCGGTGCGTTGATGCGCTTGTTGGCGAGGTCGTCCAGCGAGTTGATCTTGAAGTTGGCGTAGATGTCGTAGCTGTCGGTGATCAGCGACGAGAGGTAGACCATGTTCTGGTCCTCCCAGCCTGCCTTCAGTTCAGGCAGTTCTTCGGTCAAGCGGTCGAAGATGTCGATCAGGAGTTCGTGGTCGGTCGTGGCGAAAGGCGTGAAATAGGTGACGTTCTGGAGCGGCATCGCCGCGCCCTCCCAGACCGTTCCCACCATCCCGATGTCGGTGATGCCGTCACGCACGGCCGCCCGCGTGTCGGTGAACTTGTAGAGCGTGCCCCCGTAGGCCTCGCGCCAGTCCACGACATAGTTGTTGCCGCGCTCCTGCAGCAGCCGGTCGACCTCCGGCTGGAAGACGTTCTTCATCGCCCAGGCCCAGATGTTGGTGGTGGGGTGGCTCGACGCGATGTTGATCGTGACGCTCTCCTGCGCCACCGCGACGCCGGGTAGCAACAGTGCCAGCATGCCTGCGCCTGCTAGCAGGCCTGTTCTCATGGTCATTTGGTGTTCCTCCCGGACACTGGTTCATTCACTTGACGACGCCGAGCGCCCTCAGGATCTTCTCGGGCGTGAAGGGCATGTCGGTCACGCGAGCCGCGAAAGGCGCGAGCGCGTCGTTGATGGCGTTCATAACGGCCCCGGGGGCCCCGGCCGTGCCGGCCTCGCCGGCGCCCTTGGCGCCGAGGACGGATTCCTGCGTCGGCGTCTCGACATGGCCGATGATCATGTCGGGCATTTCGGGCGCCATGGGCACGAGGTAGTCGGCCATGTTGGCGTTGAGGAGTTGGCCCTCCTCGTCGTAGAGGCACTCCTCGTAGAGCGCCCCGCCGAGACCTTGGACGATCCCGCCCCGGATCTGCTCGTCCACCAGCATCGGATTGATGATACGGCCGCAATCCTCGACGCACCAATGCTTCAGGAGCTTCACGAAGCCGGTCTCGACGTCGACCTCGACATAGCTCGCCTGGACGCCGTTGGTGAAGGCGAACGGGTGCTCGCTGGTGAGGTAGTGACGTGTCGCCACCAGCTCGCGCGGCAGATCGCGAGGCAGCGTGTCACCGCGGAAATAGACGATGCGCCCGAGCTCGGCGAGCGGCATGCGCTCGTTGCCGGTGCCCGCGTCCACGATCTGATCGGCGACGATGGCCAGATCCTGCGGATCGGCCTGGAGCAGCACTCCGGCGATCTCGAGGACGTTGGTCCGCAACGCCAGGCCCGCCTGCAGCGCGGCCTCGCCGCCGATCCCCGCGCCGCGCGAGGCCCAGGTGCCACCGCCATAGGGCGTGACCTGGGTATCGCCGGTCACCACCTTCACGCGCTCCATGGAGACGCCGACGCTTTCCGCCACGACCTGGGCGATCACGGCTTCGGTGCCCTGTCCCTGCTCGGTCACGCCGATCAGGGCGACGACCGATCCGTCCGGATCCATGCGGATGGTGCAGCCGTCCTGCGCCGAAATGCGCGCGCCGCCGATGCCGTACATGAACGGGCTCGGATTGGTGAGCTCGATGAAGCTCGCGATGCCGATGCCACGATGGATACCGCGTTCACGCAAAGCGCGCTGCTCGGCACGCAGCGCGTCATAGTCCATGAGCTTGACGAGCTTGTCGAGCGAAGCGTGGTGCGACAGCGCCTCGAACTTCATCTTGGCGGCCGACACGTACGGATAGGCGTCGTCCGGAACGAGGTTGCGCCGGCGCATCTCGACCGGATCGAGCCCGAGATGAACGGCCGCCATATCGACCAGCCCTTCGGTGACCGCGCAGGCGATCGGGTGCCCGACCGCGCGGTACTGGCTCGTCGGCACCTTGTTCTGGAACACCACCGAGGTGCGCGCCCGATATGCCGGCAGGACGTAGGGGCCACCGCAGAGATTGACGACCTGGTTGCCCTCGACGGCACTGGTCCGCGGATAGACCGAGAACGGGCCGATCGCGGTCCAGTCGTCGACGTCGAGCCCGAGGATCCTTCCCTCCCCGTCGAAGGCCATCCGGGCACGAATGACGTGGTCGCGAGCGTGAATGTCCGAGGCGAATGATTCCAGCCGGTCCGCGACGAACTTCACCGGCCGCTTCATCATCTTGGCGATGGCGACGGTGGCCACCTCGTCCGGATAGACGTGAACCTTGATGCCGAAGGATCCGCCGACGTCGTTGCAGATCACCCGGACGTGGGACTCCGGCAGATCAAGGTGCTCGGCAAGAACCGACTGGATCATATGCGGCGCCTGGCCGGAAAGATGCACGACCAGCTGGTTCTCGGCACGCCGATAGTCGGCGAGGATCGTGCGCGGTTCGAGGCAAACGCCCGTGTGGCGCCCCGTCACGAACTCGGCTTCCATCACATGCGGGCCGTTCGCGAAGGCCGCGTCGACGTCCCCCTCCTCATGCAGGCGCCGAAACGCGAGATTGTCGCCGAGCTCAGGATGAACCAGCGGCGTGCCCTGGTCGAGCGCGCTCATCATGTCGGCGACGACAGGCAAGGGTTCGAGATCGAGGTCGATCAGGGCCAGCGCGTCCTCGGCCAAGGCTCGGCTTTCCGCCACCACCGCAGCCACCGGCTCCCCCGCCCAGCACGCCCTCTCGACGGCAATCGGATATTGCGGCGGCGACTTCAGACCCTTGAGGTGCTGGAGCACCCCCACCCAGGGCTTGCAGACTTCGGCCAGATCGGCGCCGGTGAACACGCGCAGGACACCTGGCAAACGCAGGGCCTGCGCTGGGTCGATGCCGACGATGCGGGCGTGCGCGTGAGGCGAGCGCAGGAACGCGACATGAACCATTCGCGGCAGGTCGATGTCGTCGACGTAGTGTCCCTGCCCCTCGACCAGGCGCGGCGCGTTGGGCCGGGGCACGGAGCGGCCGATATAGCTGTTCGGCCGGTTCGGATCCTCGAACTGGAGACTCATTCGCCAGCCCCACTCCCGGTAGTTTCGCGGCGCGCCGCAATTGTCGACGCGACCGCGTCGACAATTGCCTCGTAGCCGGTGCAACGACAGTAGTTGCCGGACAGATGCTCGCGGATCTCCTCCCGGGCGATTTCACCGGGTTCGTCGAGCAGTTCGGCGGCCGTAAGCAGCATGCCCGGGGTGCAGAAGCCGCACTGAAGGGCGTTGCGGCGGACGAACTCGTCCTGCAGATCGCGGATCTCGCCCGTTTCCGAAAGCCCCTCGACGGTCCAGATGTCGGCGCCGTCGAGCTGGGCGACCAGCATGAGGCAGCCGCGCACGATGTCGCCGTTCACCCGCAAGGTGCAGGCGCCGCAGACTCCCTGCTCGCAGCCGGCATGGCTGCCGGTCAGGCCGAGATCGACGCGCAGGAAATCCACCAGATGCCGGCGGGCCTCGACTTCCCGGTGAACCGCCTCGCCATTCACGGTGAGCCTGACCGACACGCGCTGCTGGAATGTGGCCGACGTACTCAACGCGCTGTCCCCTGCCCTTCGCCCGATCGCAGATCGGCCAGGACGCGCCGCAGAAGCACCCCCGCCAGATGTCGCTTGAACTCGGCCGTCCCGTTCATGTCGCTCACCGGGTCGATATCCTCCATGAGAGCGTCGTGCAGCGCTGCCTCGTCGGCACCCTCGCTCGCGGCGCGGCTCGCACCGGCGGCCAGAACCGCTCTTTCGCCCACGCCGAAGAACACGATGCGCGCGTTCGAAAGGGCAGTGTCGGCCGCACATGCCGCAACACCCGCCAGCGCGTAGTCGCCGGAGCGGCGTGACAGCTCGATCAGGCGCTGGCACCCGCCAGCGGGGCGCTTAGGCACTTCGACGGCAACGATCATCTCGAAGGGGCGCAGGGCCGTCTCGAAGAGACCGAGAAAGAAGTCGCCGCTCCTGACGCGCCGCTCCGAGCCGCCCGCGCCGAGCAGGACGAGCGTCGCATCCAGGGCAACCATGCAGGCCGGCAGTTCGGCGGCCGGATCCGCATAGGCGAGCGAACCGCCCACCGAGCCGCGCGTGCGAATGGCGGGGTGGGCGATCTGCCGCGCGGCCTGCGGCAGCAGCGGCGCATGTGCGGCAAGAAGCGGTGAATCGAGGAGATCGCGGTGCCGCGTCAGCGCGCCGATGCGCACCGCATTCCCGCCGTCGGTCACGCCGGACAGGGCTTCGACATGATTGATGTCGATGAGCGCAGGCACATGCGACAGGCGCAGGTTGAGCGACGCGACGAGGCTCTGTCCGCCGGCAATCAGCCTTGCGTCCTCCCCGCCTTCGCGCCAGAGCGCGAAGATGTCGTCGAGCGACGTGGCGCGCGCATAGCGGAGCGGCGCAGCTTTCATGATCTTCCTCCCCAGCCGGCTCCTCAACCGGCAGGCGGCATCCCTGCCGCGCTAATGATCATTCGATCACTAAACTACATCCTGCGCAAGAGGTCGGTTCGGTTCAAGGCTTCTTCTTGCCGCCGAAGCGGATTACGAGGGAGGAATGGATCAGAGCGCCTCACCCGGACGGACGCCCAAGAAGCCTGCGAAGGCGCGTCGTCGACTTTCGCCGGACGAACGCAGGCGCATGATCGTCGACGGGGCGGTCGCGTTCTTCTCGGAGGTCGGGCTCGATGGCACGACGCGGGAGCTCTCGTATCGCCTCGGCGTCGCGCAGCCGCTGATCTACCGGTATTTCGGCAGCAAGGAAGCGCTGCTGGAGGCGGTATTCCAGAGCGTCTACATCGACCGCCTCAACCCCGCGTGGCACGACGCGCTGCTCGATCGCTCAGTATCGTTCGCGGTGCGGCTGCGGAACTTCTACAGGGATTACACCCGGGCGATCTTCACCTACGAGTGGATGCGCATCTTCATGTTCTCGGGCCTGGCGGGCGCCGATCTCAACGGACGCTATCTCCACGAGGTCGAGACCCTGTACCTGAAGCCGCTTCTCGAAGAGGCGCGCCACGAATTCCCCGCGGCCGACCTGCAGATGGAAGATGTCTGGAGCCTCCATGGCGGGATCATCTACCTTGCCATCCGCAAGTTCATCTACCGTCTGCCTATGCCGGAGGATCTTGAGCCACTGGTGGAGGGACTGGCGCAGCGGTTTACGGAAAGCTACCGGGAGATGATGATCCAAGCCGAAAATAAGGGGCGCTTACGCGGCCCAAAATGATCATCCGGCCGCCAATGCCGTTCAAAGTCCGAGGCATAGCGCCAGAAAGCGTGGGACGAAGATTCCGGTTCGCGCTGAGATCGGCACAGACCAGCAAGTGCCGGTAGCGGACGATTGGCTTACGAACATCGAAGTCTGAAAGCTGCCCTTCGGCTTTCGACCCATGCACGAAACCGCTTTCGCGGGATGGGCAGCAGCGTCCCGGTTGGCGGATCGAACCGCAAGGCCGGTCTTGATCGCATCCGTGCGCTCCGCGGCGAGCCCACCACGCCTGAACCTGCCACCGGGGAGCCCAACGTCCAAGAGCCGCCCATTCCACAGCCCTGCCCGTGCTGCGGAGGTGCCATGCGGCGCCTCCTGACCCTGCCGACGATGGCGCGAGCGCGGGCGCCTCCGTTCGGCGGAAGCCGGTCCGAAGGACCGTCGCCATGATCAGCCACCATGGATTCCGTCGACCGTCGGAGAGCGCGCCATGCGGGCGATGGCCGGAACTTGCCTGCTCGATCACCGCAAGAGCGAAAGCAGCCCCGTCCGGCTCAAACAGCGCCGTCGTGCACCTCACGCCGTCAGCACTGGCCGAACCCAGAACGCCTCATCCGCGTCTTCGCGCCAGCCTCGACCACGAGACCAACAGACCCAGTCGGCGAAATCTCCATAGGCGATCAGGACGCAGGCCCGCTCGTTCTTGCATGGGCGGTTTTCGGACGCCGGCTCACTGCCAGCCGCAACCATCACGTCCGGGCTGAAGCGATGCCGAGCGACAAGCGGCCGTATCAGCCGAAGATCGACCGGATGGTGCCGCCATCGGCACGGTGGGTGACGCCGTTCATAGCCGTGTTCGTCGCGAGTTGGAGGACGCCGCGGCCGTGCATCGCCGGGTCGATGAGCTTCTGCACCAGGTTCGAGGGCTGCACCTCCCGATAAAAGTCGTGCAGCGTCTCCTCGACCGTCTTGCCCTGCTGGCGCGCAAGATCGGCGAAATAGGTCTCGAGCGATTCCGTCGCCGTGGTGCCGGGCATGTAGCTGTTGACGCGGACCGACGTGCCGCGGGTGAGCTCCGCCAGCGATCGGCCGAGGCCCAGCATGGCGGTCTTGGTGACGGAGTATGGCACCATGTTGCCGATGGAGCGGATCGCGGCTTCCGACGATATGAAGACGATACTTCCCTCGTCGCGCGCCAGCATGTCGCGCATGACGATCCGCGTGATCCTGACCGCCGTCATGATGTTGTGGTCGAAATACTCCATCCACCGCTCGTCGCTGACCTCGAAGAAGTCGTTGACGTCGAAGATCCCGATATTGTTGACGAGGAACGAGACGGGGCCGAGCGAAGCCGCGGCATCGGCAAGGCCCTGCGCCCCTTCGGGCGTCCTCAGATCGGAGACCACGCTCAGGGCTCGCGGGCCGATAGCCGAAGCTGCCGCCTCGATACGCTCCCTGTCCCGCCCGTTGATGACGACCTGCGCGCCTTCCTCGTGGAACGTGCGGGCGATGGCATTGCCGATGCCGGTGCCGCCACCCGTGACGATCGCCACCTTGCCCCCGATGCCGAAATCCATCTGTGCCTCCCTTCGCGATGATCGCCCCGTTCAAGTCGCGCGCGTGGCCGCACGCGCCGTCGCCCAACCGGCATGCATGACCGCCAGCGCCTGCCGTGCTGCTTCCGCGGAATCGCGCCACGCCTCGCGCCAGAGCCTCACGCCGACGACGAGATCAGGTCCGGCCGCGCTCGACGAGAACCCCTCGAAGGTCATATCGCCCGCATAGTCGGCCGCAGTCAGAGCGCGGAAATACCGCGTCGTGTCGAAACTGCCGGTGCCGAGCGCGCCGCGATGGCTGTCGGCCACATGCGCGTAGCCGAGCAGCGGCGCGTTGCGCCGGATCGCGGCACTCATGTCGGCCTCCTCAATGTTCATATGAAACGTGTCCATGTGGATGAACATGTTCCTGCCGCTGGCCTGGCGGATCAGTGAGGCCGCCTGGTCGAGCGTGTTGACCAGATAGCTCTCGTAGCGATTCACGGGCTCGACGCCGAGCTTCACGCCGAGTTCGCCGGCGCGCGCATCGAGGCGCGCCAGGGAGGCCGCGACCTGCTCGACCTGGCGAGCCGACGGCGGAGCACCGTAGCTGGCAAAGGCGGCGTAGGTGATCCCGCTGACCGCCGGGGCGCCGAGCTCGGCTGCAATCTCCAGCGCCAGCGCCACGGTCTCCTCGCCGCGGCGCGCGGTGGCGGCGTCGTTCGAGGAGATGTCGACGTCCGGGCCCAACGCCATTCCGAGGCGCAGGCCGAGGCCTGTCCCGGTCAGCGCCCGCCGCGTCGCCTCCCGGTCGAGCGTCGCGGGATCGAACATCAGGACCTCGATGAGATCGTAGCCGATCTCGGCCGCCTGCCGACATATGGCAGGCGCGCTCTCGCCGTTCCATCGGTCGGAATAGACGAGGCTGTGCACTCCGAATCTGATGCTCATCCGGCTCCTCCTCCCGATCAACCCGATCCCGCGCGGCCCGTCCTACTCGCCGTAGGGGATCCAGATGTTCTTCACCTGGGTCGCCCGCGTCAGGAACAGCCGCCCCTGGCCCCCTCCGCCAAGCCAGTCGCGGGCAGCGCCATCCTCCGTCCAGGTCTGCTTGAGATTGCCGGCGGACGCCGTCTCGACCATCCGCCCGCCCTCGGCCGTGCCGAAGTACCAGACGGCATCGACGTCGTCGTGCTCGGCAAGCGTCTTCGCCAGCACGTCGCGCTCACCGGTGACGATGTTGACGACGCCGCCCGGCAGGTCCGAGGTGTCCATTACCTGGTAGAGATCGGTCGCCGCCAGCGGATGCGCCTGCGAGGGAATTGCGACGACCCGGTTGCCCATGGCGATCGCCGGCAAGACCAGCGAGACGAAGCCGAGCAGCGGGAAGGCCGCGGGGCAGGCAATGCCGACCACCCCGATCGGCTCGTTCATCGCCAGCGTCACATGGGCAGACTTGGTGGCGTGGACGGCGCCGTCGAACTTGTCGGCCTGCGCCGCATACCAGAATATCCGCCGAAGGGCCGTCTCGACCTCGAGCCGCGCGGCATCCTTCGCCGCGCCGAGACCCACCAGGCGCGCGGCGAACTCGGCGGCGCGCGCCGACAGGTTCTCGGCGAGATAATACAGCACCTGCGCCCGGTTGTGCCCGGTCTGGGCGCCCCAGCCGCCGGCCTTGTGCGCCGCCTCGACGGCATTGCGGACATCCTTGCGGTTGCCCAGGCCGGCAAGCCCCACCGGCCCCTTCGGCCCCAGCACCGGAAAGGAATAGCCGCTGTCGGGCCGGGCCTGCTTGCCGCCGACATAGAGCTTGGCGGTGCGGTCGATCGCTCCGCCCGGGACCGGGCCCGACGGCAGCGCGTCCGGTGCCGGCGGCGCCGGTTCCGGCACCTTCGCCTGCGGTGACGCTACCGCCAGATAAGCCGCCATGCCCTCGCGCCCGCCCTCGCGGCCGAAGCCACTCTCGCGATAGCCGCCGAAGCCGGCGCCGGCGTCGAAGATGTTGGCGCAGTTGACCCAGACGACCCCGGCCTTGACCTTGGCCGCGACGTCGGTCGCCAGGCTGATGTTTTCCGACCAGATCGAGGCGGCGAGCCCGTAGCGCGTGTTGTTGGCGAGCGCCACGGCGTCGTCGGGTGTCCGAAACGGCGTCAGGGTCACCACTGGGCCGAAGATCTCCTCGGCGCAGAGGATCGAGGCGGGGTGGACGTTGGTGACCAGCGTCGGCGGGAAGAAGCAGCCTTCCGGAGCCGAGCCCTGGTACAGGACCGCGCCTTCGGCGACGCCCTTGGCCACTAGCTGGCGAATCCGCTCGAGCTGCACCGGATGGACTACCGCGCCGACATCGGTCGATTTCTCCAGCGGATCGCCGGTGATCAGCTTCTCCAGCCGCCGCCGCAGCAGCGTCTCGAAGCGCGGCGCGACGGCCTCCGCGACGAGGATGCGCGAGCCGGCGCAGCAGACCTGGCCCTGGTTGAACCAGATCGAGTCGACGACGCCCTCCACGGCCGCGTCGAGGTCGGCGTCGGCGAAGACGATGAAGGGCGACTTGCCGCCGAGCTCGAGCGTCAGCGCCTTGCCGGAACCGGCGATCTGCCGGCGGATGATGCGGCCCACTTCCGTCGAGCCGGTGAAGGCGACCTTGTCGACATCGGGGTGGCCGGTGACCTCGCCGCCCGTCCGGCCGTCGCCGGTGACGATGTTGATGACGCCGGCCGGCAGACCGGCCTCGCGGGCGATCTCCGCGAAGGCCAGAGCCGTCAGCGGCGTGTATTCCGCCGGCTTCAGCACCACCGTGTTGCCCGCCGCCAGGGCCGGCGCCACCTTCCAGGCCAGCATCAGCAGCGGGAAGTTCCACGGGATCACCTGGCCGCAGACGCCGTGCGGCCGTGCGGCCGGAAACTCGTCTGCGAGGATCTCCGCCCAGCCGGCGTGGTGGTAGAAATGCCGCGCCACGAGCGGCACGTCGATGTCGCGGCTCTCGCGAATCGGCTTGCCGTTGTCGATCGTCTCCAGCACCGCCAGGAAGCGCGCATGCTGCTGGACGTGGCGCGCGAGCGCGTAGAGATGGCGGGCGCGTTCATGGCCGTCGAGCCCCGCCCAGCGAGGCTGGGCCGCGCGCGCCGCGCGCACGGCCCTGTCGACGTCGCCGGCCGTTCCCTGGGTCACGTTGGCGATGATCTCGCCGGTGGCTGGATTGGTCACGGCGAAAGTCTCGCCCGGCTCGGTGAAGGCGCCGTCGATGAAGTGGCCGAAGCCGGCCCGGTGCTTCTCCAGCCATTCGCGGACGATGCGGGAATCCTCCGGCGCGGGGCCGTAGTCGAGCGTGGACAGAATGGTCATGACGTTGTTCATCGCAGCCCTCATGCGATCGCGTGGCGCGAGGACGCGGCGTAGCGTCCGGTGACGAAGTGCTCGAGCTGCCGCTCGATGTCGGCGAGCATGGAGGACGCGCCGAGCCGGAAGAGATCCGGCTGCAGCCAGTCGCGGCCCATCTCCTCCATCATCAGGAACTGCCAGTTAAGCGCGTCCTTGGCGGTGCGCATCCCCCCGGCCGGCTTGAAGCCGACGCGGTGGCCGGTCTCGTCGCGGTAGTCGCGCAGCGCCCGCACCATGATCAGGCTGACGGGCAGCGTCGCGTTGACGCCCTCCTTGCCGGTCGAGGTCTTGATGAAGTCGGCG
Organism: Aurantimonas sp.; assembly: GCA_036252795.1. Lineage (GTDB taxonomy): Bacteria > Pseudomonadota > Alphaproteobacteria > Rhizobiales > Rhizobiaceae > Aurantimonas. The sequence continues at coordinate 21,070 of DASYHY010000015.1, forward strand.
CCGGCCTGCATGGCGACCATCGAGGCGCCGTAGACGTTGCGCAGCGTCTGCAGGTCGCCGGTGCCGAGGATCGCCTTCAGGTGCGCCCCGCCGCAGGCTTCGCGCATGGCCTGCACCTCGTCGTAGAGCGCCGCCCAGTTGCCGGTCAGCACGTGCTCGCGGGTGATGACGATGTCGATCTCGTCCGCGCCTTCGCTGACGGCGTAGCGGATCTCTTCCAGCCGCAACCCGAGCGGCATCAGCCCGGCCGGAAAACCGGTGGCGACCGAAGCGACGGGAATGCCCGAGCCATCGAGCGCCTTCACCGCGTGCGGCACCATGGTCGGGTAGACGCAGACGGCGCCGGTGGTCAGGCCCAGCCCCTCGATGCCCAGCCCCTCGACGACGGAGGCTGCCAGCGGCTGGCGCGCCTTGGCGCAGAGCCGCGCCACGCGGGCCGCGGTGTCGTCGCCAGCGAGCGTCGTCAGGTCGATGCAGCGCACCGCGTTGACCAGCCAGGCGGCCTGCCACTCCTTCTTGACGCTCCGCCGGGCGGTCAGCGAGGCGGTGCGCCGTTCCGCGGCGCTGCGGTTGGCCGGATGGAATTCGAACATCTCCGGACGCAGAGTCGTGCCAAGGTTGCGGGGGCGGTTCGAAAGCGCCGGGGGGGCCACAGTCGGACCGGCGTGGCGTTGGGGTTCGGCGTTCATCGGCGTGCTCCCGTCAAGAATGCTCAGGGCCTGAACAGGACCTTGGAGAAATGGATGTCCCGCCGCGCGAACCGGTCGAAGATACCCGGCAGCTCGGAAAGATCGAGATCGTGGGAGATCATGAACTCCCACTTGAGTTCGCCGGTACCGAATTTCTCGAGCGTCGTCGTCCATTGCGGGCCCGGAAAGGGCGGGCCGAAACTGTTCCACGAGCCATGCAGCGAGATCTCCTGGCGGAGGAAGTGCTGGAACGTCTTGTTGTCGAGCGTCACGTCGGGGACGGGAATGCCGATGAAGGTGACGTGCCCGCCCGGCCCCGCCAGCATGACGGCGCTGTTGATCGTGGCGTCGATCCCCACCGCCTCGATCACCACGTCGGCGCGGGCGTCGGCCTGCGCAAGCGCCGCCGAGAGGATGCAGATCGAAGCACCGGCCTCCCGCGCCAGTTCGAGCTTCTCTTCCGAGACGTCGACGGCAATCACCTCGCTCGCGCCCATGAGCCGAAGCCACTGGATCGCGAAGAGACCGATGGGCCCGCACCCGACCACAGCACCCTTCTTGCCAACCGTTATGCCCCCCGCCTTCCAGATCGCGTGGAGGGCGATCGAGGCGGGGTCGGTCATCGCGATGGCGCGGGGATCGAGGTGCTGCGGCGCCTTGATCAGGTTTTCCACCGGCACCGCCACATATTCCGCGTAGGCGCCGTCGCGCCGGCTGCCGAAATAGTCGTAGTCGGTGCAGCGGGAGAAATTGCCGGTGAGGCACTGGCTGCAGTGGCCGCAGGGCAGAAGCGGCGCGACAGCCACGAGCTCCCCCATGCTCCACCCTGCAACGCCCTCGCCGATAGCACTGACATGGCCGGAGAATTCGTGTCCGGTGATCAGCGGCATCTTCCACGCCCCCTTGACCAGCATGCGCGGCAGATCCGAGCCGCAGACGCCCACGGAAGCGACGCGAACAACGACGTGACCGGGCTTTGCCGCGGGTTCCGGTCGCTCTTCCAGCCTGATGTCGCCGGGTGAATGAAGAACGATGGCGCGCATGGATCTATCCTGTCGTTTGGTCCTGGTTGGCGGTTTGCCGGCCGGCCTGCCGGCCCCGGTCTCAGCCTGCAGCAGCGAGGCGGCGGCTCATCCGTGCGAACAGCGGCGACAACGTCGCCAGAGCGTCGATATACGCGTCGACGTAAGACGCGTAGGCGGCGGTCGCTTCCGGTCGCGCTTTGGTCTCGGCGACGGGGGAGCCGGCAAATCGGCGCGCCGTCTCCGCCATGTCCGGGAACAGCCCGACCGCGTGGCCCGCGACGATCGCTGAGCCAAGCGTGCCGAATTCCTCCCGCTGGAGCGTGCGGTAGTCGATGCCGAGCGTGTCCGCCTTGATCTGCCGAAGCAGCGGGCTGCGCGCGCCGCCGGCGATATTGATGGCGTGGTGCGGGTCGTAGTCCGGCGCGATCTCGCGCACAGCGCGCAGGTAGAAGGCATACTCGTAGGCAATGCTCTCCATGATCGCGCGGACCATGTGCGGCTTGCCGTGCCGCCAGGTGAGGCCGAGAAACGCGCCGCGCATGGCGGGATCGTTGGGCGTATTGCGTCCGGAGAGATGCGGCAGGAAGATCAGCCCTTCCGAACCGGGCGGTATGCCGGCCGCTTCCTCTGCCAGGGCGTCGTAGGGGTTGATCCCGCTGCTCTCGCAGGCCGCCTTCTCCAGTGGCGAGACGCTGTCGCGGAACCATCGCAGATTCAGCCCGCCGCCAGCGACATAGGCCATGGGGAAATACAGCCCGCGAATGACGTGCGGGCAGGTCATCAGGCACTTGTACGTCGTGTCCGTGGCGAAACGGTCGATCACCGTGGCGAAGACCGATGCCGTGCCGGAGGTATCGAACACCGCCCCGGGATCGACCAGCCCGCCACCCAGGACGTTGGCGCTCTGGTCGCCGCAGCCGGCGGCAATCGGCAGCCCTTCGGGAAGGCCGGTCTCCCTCGACCACTCGGCGGTCACGCAACCGACGATATTCCAGGGCTCGACGATCCTCGGCAGCTTCTCGCTGGTCAGGCCGAAGCGCGACAGCAGCTCGCCATTCCACGTGCCGGTCTCCCCCGAGCCGAAGCCCGAGAAGACGAGATAGGTCCGGTCCATGAAGGCGTCCGCGCCCTTCAGCCCGGCCAGCCTGCCGGCGACATAGCCTGCCGGCTGGATGAAGCTGCGGATGCGCGCCCACACACCCGGCTGGTCGCGCCAGTAGAGGATGCGCGGCGCGTGGTTGAAGGCCAGCGCCATGCCGCAGGTGCGGATGATCTCGTCCTCGTGCGGGCGCAGTTGCTCGAGCCAGGGTGCGCAGCGCGTGTCGAGCCAGTTGTCGTAATGGGTGACCGGGTTCCACTCGTCGTCCATCGCCATGATGCCGGCCATCTGCCCGTCGATCGCCATCGCCGCGATGCGGGATGGGTCGACGCCCGATACCTTCAGCGCCGTCCGAATGGTGCGGACGGCCGATCGGAACATCTCGTCGGGATCCTGCTCGACCTGTCCCGGACCCGGATAGCGCAGGACCGACTCCTCGAACGCATCGCCGACCATCCGGCCATCGCGATCGTAGATGCCGGTCTTCGTTCCGGTCGTGCCGATGTCGATGCCGATGACGTGGTCCTGCATTGGCTCCTCCCAAATCCGTTCCGGCTCGTCTAGCGCGCCGGGTCCGCTTTCACCCCGCCCGTGAGGCCCTGCTCCTCCGCCGGCCTCCACCCGTCGCTGAGTGCCCGGAACGGCATGTCCGGCGCCTGCGGATAGATCACGATCTTTCCCGAGACCGCTCCCCGGTTCACGGCGTCGAGCGCCTGGGGCAGCGCCTTCAGTCCCCCGACCGCCTTCAGATTGGCCAGCAGATCGAGCCTGCCCTCGAGCACGCGGGCGAGCACGTCCTTCATGTCGTCGGCCGTGCATCCGGTGGAACCGGTGATGCGCTTGCCCGAAACCGCGACACCGGCGAGGTCGAACGCGATGGGGCGGCCATAGGCAAAACCCGCGAAAACCGACAGCAGGCCGTCCGGCGCCAACCATCGGCCGGCCATGGCGACCGCCTCGCTGTCCGGAACGACCACCACGGCATCGTCCAGACCGCCGGGCGCGGCAGCGGCGACGGCCTCTTCCACCTCGGCGGTCTCGGTCACGATCAGGCGCCTCCCCCGCGCGCTGGCCATGGGCCCGAAATCGGCCGCAAGGTCGGCGAGGCGCGCACCCTTGCGCGATGTGGCGATAACGACGCGGGGGCCGTCGTCGAGCTGCAGCAGGCGGTGGACGTGGATGCGTCCCATCGCACCGCCCGCGCCATGCACCAGAGCGACGCCCTCGGCTCGGGCGTCGAAGCGCTGGCGCTCGGGAGCGAGTGCACGCAGTACGTCATCCTCCCTGGTGCCGACCAAAGCGAGGGCGTCGTAGTGGATCCGCGCCGCATCGAGCAGGACCGGGCCCGTCGACGTGCGGCGGGCCTGCAGCAGCATGCCGCTGTCGGCCAGCAGCGACGGCAGCAGCGCCAGTTCGTCCGCCGGGATTTCGCCCAGCGCGACGATGTCGTCGAACCGCTCCGCACCGAGATCTGCCAGATTGCCGAACGCGGCGTCGGCCGTCCCGAAACTGTCCTGCAGGCGCGCGTCGACCGATCCCACCGTGACGGTGCGCCGCCAGCGCAGCGGCCGGGACGCGCCGAATCCGGCCGAGCCGGGGCCGAGTACGACGAGCGCCGAGCCTTCCGGCTTCAGCGCCGTGCGGGCGTTCTTCCGGTAGGCCCTTTCCACGCAGCCATAAGGCTCCAGGAGCGCGATCTCCGCCGCCGTCAGCGCCTCCGGCGCATCGAAGACATAGCCGGCGAGCGCCTCCGGTCCCAGCCGCAGATACTGTGCGAAGCCCCCCGGCACGTCGAAGCCGATGATGCGGCGCCTGCCGTCGATCCGCATCGCGGGCTGCAGTGCCAGACGCTGGCCGACATGGTACCGGTCCGCCTGATCAGTCCCGACGTCCTCGACGCGCAGGCTCATCTCGTGGCCGAGAACGGTGACTTCGCCGGACGCCGCGCGGGCCAGCAGCGGGTGATCCGCCCCCATCCGCACCACCTTGATGTCGGACGAGCAGATCGAGACCGCCTCAACTCGCGCGATCACCTCGTCGGCCGCTGGCCCAGGCAGGGCCACGGCCTCGGGATCGGCGTCGAGCAGATCGTCCAGCGAGCCGCCTTTGTGCGCCCAGCGCAGGTTGGTCCGGGCCCCGTCTCCGGCATCACTCGCTGCCATCGTACTGCCTCACGCGACGGCTCTGCTGGATGAAGGCGTCGCCGCGGCACACCGAGGCGAGCGAATTGTCGTAGTCCTGCACCGCTGCCAGCGAGTAGAGGACGTCGATCGTGAGCAGCTGCCCCATCTTGCTGACCATGCTCTCGTAGAGCGGCTCGTCGCCCGCGGCGGCGTAGCCGCTCGGCGTGACCAGCGTCACGTCCGCGGCGCGCGCCAGGGGCGATTCTGCGAAGGAGGTGATGGCGATGCTGGAGGCGCCCGACTCCTTGGCCGCGGTGAGAGCCAGCACCGTCTGCTGGGTGCGCCCGGAATCGCTGATGGCGATGGTGACGGAGCCCTTCGGCAACGCGGCGGCGTAGAGAAGCTGGCTGTTGCGATCCCTGTGGAAGATCGCTGGCATGCCGATCCGGGCGAACCGAAGCAGCGCGTTTTCCGCCGCAAGCGCCGAGAGGCCGGCTGCGAAGAAATAGAGCGCCGGTGCCTGGCGGATGATGCGGGCGGCCTTCTCCAACGCATTGGGATCGAGTGTCGACATGCAGGCGCGGGCAATGTCGACGTTGCGATGGGCAACCTTGGTGAGGATCGTCGACGCGGTATCGCCCCGCCCGATGCTCTCGTAGATCGCGCTCTGGTCGTGTGGCGCCGCGTCTTCCGCCACCGAGCGTTCCTCGGCCATGCGCAGCTGGAAGGCTCGGAAGCCGGATAGGCCGATCTCGCGCACGAAGCGGCTGATCGAGGCCTCGGACACGTCACAGGCGAGCGCCAGTTCCTTGATGTTCATGGCGCTGATGTCGCTGGGGCGGGCCAGGACGGTATCGGCGACCTGCTGCAGGGTCGGCTTGAGGCGCCCGCGAACGCTCTGGATCTGCTCGATCAGCCCGATCTCGAAGCTCATTGTTGCTGATGACCTCTCAAGCACGCCCCCGCGAAATGCCTGCCGCTTTCCGCCGCACAATAGCCGTGCCTGAAATTATCTTTCAAGCTGATTTTCTGTCTCGACATAAATTTTCATGCTTGCTATCGTTTCTTCATCGAGGCTCCGCGCCGCTTCTTCAGCGATCGGGGCTGCGTCTGGGAGGACCGATAATGCCGCTTGCCCCGCACGGATCCATGCCGATCGCCGTTGCGCCGCCGGGCGCGACGGGCCGGCTCTAGGCCCGCGGCAGACCATGGCCGAGCTGCAACTCCATGATCTCGCCAAGCGCTTCAAAGGCGACGTGGAGGCCCTGCGAGGGATATCCTTCACCGTCGCCGACAGGGAGGCGGTCTTCCTGCTCGGCCCGTCCGGCGCCGGGAAGACCACCGCGCTGCGCCTCGTTGCCGGTCTCGAGAGGCCGACCGCTGGTGCGATCCGCATCGCCGGTGAAGATGTGACAGGGCTTTCGCCGCGCGAGCGCGACCTGGCGATGGTCTACGACAAGCACTCGCTCTATCCGCATCTGACAGTCTTCGAGAACCTCGCCTATCCGCTGCGCAACCGGAAGCTGCCGCAGGCCGAGATCCGGAGCCGCATCGACGCGGTCGCCGAGACGCTGCAGGTGGAGCAGCTGATGGAACGCTACCCCTCGCAGCTGTCCGGCGGCCAGATGCAGCGCATCGCGATCGGCCGCGCCCTGGTCCGCGACGCGAACGTCTATCTATTCGACGAACCGATCTCGCATCTCGATGCGAAGCTGCGCGCCAGGATGCGGGTCGAGTTCAAGCGGCTGCAGCGCGATTTCCGCGCCACCTTGCTCTACGTGTCGCACGACCAGCTCGAGGCGATGACGATGGCCGATCGCATCGTCCTCATCAACAAGGGCAGCATCGAGCAGATCGCGGCGCCGCAGCAGCTTTTCGACCGTCCGGAGACGCTGTTCGCCGCGACCTTCGTCGGCGAGCCCGCGATGAACGCGTTGCCGGCGCTGCTGACGGAGCAGGATGGCGAGTTCGAGCTGGCGATCGGGCGGTCGCGCATCCTGCTCGACCGGGAGTGGGTGGTCTCGGGCGCCAAGATCGTGCCCGGCGGCGACTATGTCGCCGGCATCCGCCCGCAGCATCTGGCGCTGGCGGAACAGGGGGAAGACGGTCCCGGCATCGTCCGCGGAGAGGTCTTCGCCGTCGAGACGCTGGGATCGCGGGTGATCTTCGACGTGGAGGTCGAAGGCGGGATCGTGCGCGTTCTCGCACCCGTCGACGTGGGCCGGCGCTACCCGCAGGAGAATGGCGCCCCGATCGCGTTCAGGGTCGACCCCGATTTTCTCTATCTCTTCGATGCGCGCACGGGAAAGACGGTCCGTCAGGCCCGTTTCGCCAGGCGTCTGGCCCATTGAAGCATCGGTTCCTGATCGAGGGAGAAGAGGTCGATCGGGAATATGGACGCGTAAAACAGGAGGAGAAACAATGCCGCGACCATACTTGAAAGTGCTTGCCGCCGCGATGCTGCTGTCGGGATCCGGCGCCACGTTGAGCCACGCGCAGACGGAAGCGCAGAAGGCCCTGGAAGGGGCCCAGATCCGCTTCCTGCAGCCGGCGATGCCGCAGTTCGCGGCGCTGGAGCGGTTCATCCCGGAGTTCGAGGAGAAATACGGGATCACCGTGACCGTGGACGAGATCCCCTTCGACCAGTATCGCCAGCGCTCGCTGGTCGAGATGCAGCAGGGAACCGGCAGCTACGACATCTATGCGGTCGACGTGATGTGGCTGGCCGAATATGCCGCAGCCAGCTTCCTCGAGCCGCTGATGCCGATGGTCAAGAACGCCGATCTGACCGACCCCGGCTACGACATCGACGACTTCCTGCCGCGCGTGATCAGCGGCACCGGCGTCTACAACGACACCCTCTACACGCTGCCGATCGGCGCCGGACCGGTGGGCGTGACGCTGCGCCGCGACGTGGCGGAAGAAGCCGGCATCACGCTGCCGGAGCGCTTCTCGCCCGAGTTCACCACCGAGTTCCTCGCCGATGCGGCGGCCAAGGTCCACAACCCCGAATCCGGCATGATGGGCTATGCCCAGATGCCCGGCCGCTGGTTCTGGGGCATCACCTACGTGCCGTTCCACTACGCCTTCCAGTCGCCGGAGACCATCGGCAACGAGTTCGTCGACAAGGACTGGAACATCACGATCAACAACCAGCACACGATCGACGCGATCGACTATTTCGTCAGCTTCCGCGACTACATGCCGGCGGACAGCGCCAACTGGGGCATCGACGAGGCGACGGCTGTCTACCAGCAGGGCCGCGCCTTCGGCCTGTGGAACTACCAGGACTTCATCAAGGGTTTCTTCGAGGATCCGGAAGCCCAGCCCGGCATTGTCGGCAAGAACGCGCATTTGCACACGCCCGTCGGCCCGCACGGTGCCATCGATCCTTGGTTCGGCGCGTGGTCGCTGGGCATGTCGAGGGACTCGGCCCAGAAGGAAGCTGCCTGGGTCTTCATGCAGTGGATCACGTCGAAGGAGATCCAGGAGCGCGCCACCGAGTTCGGCGCGGGCCCGTCCCGGCACTCGACCTACAAGTCCGAGACACTGGCCAAGCACCAGCCGTGGTGGGTCGGCGTCTACGACTTCATGCTGAACGACACCAATCCCGACGAGCGCATCCGCGTGCCGGAGTGGGCGGAGATTTCCGACATACTCGGCGAGGAAGGCAACAGCGTCTGGATCGGCCAGATCGACGCTGCCACGGCGGCCGCCAACATGGAGACGCGGATGACACAGGTCATGCGCCGGGGCGGCTATTACGTCCCGGGTCGCGACGACCTGCCGCCGCAGAACTGGCGCGATCTGTCGTACTACGACCGCCTGCCTTCCGAGTGGAACTGAGCCACTGCTCTAGCGGCCCGGGCATCTCGCCCGGGCCGTCGAGGCCGCCGCACGAGACGGCGCCGCGCATGCCGGTGACGAGAATCAGCCCATGACACAGTCAGAGACAATTCTGGAAGAACGGTCGCTGTCGCCGGCCGCGCCGTTGCGGCGCCGCAGCGTCCTCTCGCGGCTGGGACCGTCGAACGAGAAAGCGTTCCCCTGGGTCCTGATGGCGCCGACGCTCATCGTGCTGTTCGCCTTCGGCATCTATCCGTTCCTCTATGCGCTCTACATCGCCGGGCACAACGTCAACCTGTCGCGGCCGTACATTCCGCGCATGTTCGTGGGGCTCTTCCAGTACCAGGAAGTGATCCGCGACCCGGAGTTCTGGCACGCCCTGCGGACCACGATGTGGTTCACCCTCCAGGCGGTGTTCATCCAGTTCTGGCTCGGCCTCGGCCTGGCGCTGCTGTTCCAGCGCGCGATCCGCGGCCTGAGCGTCATGCGCATCTTCATCCTGATACCGATGATCCTGCCACCCCTGGTGGCGGCGCTGATCTGGCGGTACATGTTCTTTCCCGGCGCAGGCTTCGTCACCTATTACGGCGGAGCGATCACCAGCGCACTCGGCTGGGGGGAGATCCCCTATCTCTCCGACCCCACGATCGCCTTCCACACGCTCGTCTTCGTCGACGTCTGGCAGTGGACGCCGTTCATGTTCCTGATGATGACCGCGGGCCTCGCCTCGATCCCGCGCCAACCCTACGAGGCTGCCGAGATCGACGGCGCCTCGGCCTGGCGCGTCTTCTGGACGATCACCATGCCGCTGCTCAAGCCGGCTATCCTGATCGCCGTCGTCATCCGGACGATGGACGCCTTCCGCACCTACGAGCTTATCTTGGTGATGACGCGCGGCGGTCCGGGCAACGCCACGACGACGCTGAACGTCTACCTCACCAAGACGGGGCTGGAATTCTTCGACGCTTCCAAGGCCGCCGCCATCTCGCTGATCATGATGATGATCATCATCGTCATGAGCCTGATCTTTATCCGGGTGCTGCAGGCGCGCACCGGCAACGCGGCGTGAGGCGCGACATGGCAGGTCCCGATAGGTCGATCGTCTCCCCCGATGCGCCGCCGGTGCAACGCAACTGGTGGGTCTACCTCGTCATCCTGACGGTCTGCGTGATCAATTTCCTGCCCTATCTCTGGGTGGTGATGACGGGGTTCATGGACGACTACACCTCGTCCCGCTCCTCGCCGCAGTGGGTCTTCACTCCCACGCTCGACGCGTTCCGCTTCCTGATCTTCGAGAAGGACATCATGCGGAACTTCACCAACAGCCTGATCGTCTCGCTGTCGGCGACGTTCTTTTCCGTGACGCTCGGCACGTTCTGCGCCTATGCCATCGCGCGCTACGACTTCGTCGGGCGGGACGACGTCTCCTTCTGGGTGCTGACCAACCGCATGATGCCGCCCGTGGCGGTGCTGATCCCGATCTTCGTCACGTTCCAGACGATGCGGCTGCTCGACACGCTCACCGGCCTCATCATCCTCTACACGGCGATGCAGCTCCCCTTCGTCGTCTGGATGCTGACCGGCTATTTCCGGGACATTCCGCGGCGCTACGAAGAGTCGGCGATGGTCGACGGTGATACCTGGTTCCAGGCGTTCCGTAAGGTGACGCTGCCGCTGATGCGCCCCTCCATCACCGCCACCGCGATCTTCGTCATGATCCTGTCCTGGAATGAGTTCGCCTTCGCGATGTTCCTGACCTCCACCCAGGCGAAGACCCTGCCGCCGGCCATCATCGCCTATTCCAGCGGCGCCAACATTTCGTGGAACGTCTTGGGGGCGGCCGTCGCGCTGATCACCGCGCCGCTGATCCTGTTCGTGCTGCTCGTGCAGCGCCAGCTGATCAGCGGCCTGTCCCAGGGAGTGCTGCGCAAATGAGGACGGGGACGGCGGACAACGTTCGGGTGCGGGTGAAGCATGGCTGACCTTCGCGTGCAGGATCTGGTGAAGCGTTTCGGCGACTTCACCGCCGTTGCCGGCGCCGACGTGGCGGTGAAGGACGGCGAGTTCGTCTTCCTGCTGGGGCCGTCCGGATGCGGCAAGACGACGACCCTGCGCATGATCGCGGGCCTGGAGATGCCGACCGAGGGCCGCATCGAGATCGCCGGCCGGAACGTCACCTTCCTGCGCCCGCGCTATCGCAATGTCGGCATGGTGTTCCAGGACTACGGGCTCTACCGGCACATGACGGTCTTCGAGAACGTCGCGTATCCGCTCAAGGTGCGGCGCCTGTCGCGAAGCGACATCCACGCGAAAGTCGGCGCCGTCGCACAGACGATGCAGATCGCGGACGTCCTGAACCGGATGCCCGACCAGTTGGCGGCGGGACAGCTGCAACGCGTCGCGATCGCCCGGATGCTGGTGCGTGACGCCGACCTCTTCCTGATGGACGAGCCGATGTCGCATCTCGATGCGCAGTTGCGTGGGCATATGCGCGCGGAACTACGCCATATCCAGAAGGAGATCGGCGTCACGACCATCTTCGTCACGCATGACCAGCTGGAGGCGATGACGATGGCCGATCGTATCATCGTCATGCGCGACGGGCGCATGCTCCAGTTCGCCACGCCGCTGGAAATCTTCGAGCGTCCGGCGAACGAGTTCGTGGCCACCTTCGTCGGCGAACCACAGATGAACGTCATCGATGCGGTACTGACGCGATCCGGCGCAGGCCTCGTCGCGGACGCAGGATCCTTCGCCGTGCCGCTGGATGAAGTCTGGGCACAGGAGAACCGGCTCAGCAGCCGCGACGGCCGGAAGGTCCGCCTCGGCATCCGGCCCGAACATGTCGCCCTGGCGGCGTCGGGCGATGCCGCTCACGGCATCGCCGCGGAGCTCTACTCGTTCGAGCCCACCGGTGCCGAGAATCTCTACGTCCTGCGGGCCGGCGGCACCGAGATCACCACGCGGAACTCCACCACCGAGACCGAACATCTGGGAAAGAAGGAGGGAACCGGCCTCGCCATGCGCTTCGACCCGAACTGGATATATCTGTTCGATCCGGAGGACGGGCGTACCATCGCACAGGCCGCCGCCGGCGCCACCTCGGCGAGGCAGGCGGCATGACGAATGTCTTTGGCCTTCTCGTAATCCTCGCCCTGCTTCTCGGCTCGTGCACGGTCATCGCCGGCGACGTCTCGCACTGGCCGGCTTCTCTCCTGGCGGTGGCGGTCATCGTCGCCCTCAAGCTGGCCAACGACAGGGTCCAGGTGCTTCGCTGGCCGATGGAGTTCCTCCTGGCATCGGCCGTGACCATGATCGTCATCAATCTCGGGCGGCTCTACATCATCGATCCGGTCTTCTGAGGAATGCCTGCCGAAGCCGCCTTGCGCGTTACCGGCCTCACCCGCTCCTTCGGCGGCAAGCGCGCCGTCGATGGCGTCGACCTGACGGTGGAGCGCGGCGAGATCATGGGGTTTCTCGGCCCGAACGGCGCCGGCAAGACGACCCTGATGAACATGGTCATGGGGCTGCTGACGCCCGACGGTGGCGAGATCGAGCTGCTCGGGGTGCGCGGCGGCGCGAAGCATCGCGGCGTGCGGCTGCGGGTGGGTTACCTGCAGGAAAAGCCGCGAATCTATCCGGAAATGTCCGCGCAAGCTTATCTCGATCTGTTCGCCCAGCTCTACGGCGTTGCGTCCGCGCGCCAGCGCGTCGGCGACGTCATCGAGCGGGTCGGCCTAGCCGACGCCGCCGACCGCCCGCTCTCCGGGTATTCACGCGGCATGCAGCAGCGCGCCTGCCTCGCCCGCGTCATATTGCACGAGCCGGAGTTCCTGCTTCTGGACGAGCCGACGCTCGGCCTCGATCCTGCCGGCGTCTCGCAGATGCGAGACATCCTGCGCGAGATGCGGGCGTCAGGAACGACGCTGTTCTTCTCCTCGCACCAGCTTGCCGAGATGGAACGCATCTGCGACCGCGTCGCCTTCATGAAGGACGGACGCGTGGTAGCCGTCGGCCGCCCCTCCGAGCTCGTACCGGCAGTCCATCAGACCGGCTCGTTCCTCGTCGAGCTTTTCGAGCCCGTCGCAGACCATGCCGATGCAATCCGCTCACTGGCGCTCGTCCGGGAACTTCGCGTGGCGGGTCGGCACCAGGCGGAGATCGTGGTTTCGGAGGCCGCTTCCGGCGACAGTCAGACCTTGCGTGCCGCCATCGTGCGGGAGCTTGCGGGGCTTTCGCTGACAGTCCTTGCCGTCGGCGTGACGGCGCCGAGCCTGGAAGATCTCTTTCTCTCCCTCACCCAGACCAGCCCTGAACGACATTAGGAGCCCCTCATGGATCTCGGCTATGCCGGCAAACGCTGCCTCGTCACCGCCTCGACCGGAGGCCTCGGCCTCGCCATCGCGCGCTGCATGGCAGCCGAAGGCGCCACCGTCGTCGTCAACGGCCGCACGGCCGGATCGGTCGCAGCCGCGGCGGAAGAAATCGCGGCTGACGTCAACGGCGCGCGCATCGAGACGGCGGTCGGCAACAGCGGGACGGCAAAAGGCTGTGCGGAAATCATCGAGGTCTGCCCGGATGTCGACGTGCTGGTGGTCAATCTCGGCATCTACGAGGCCGTGGACATTTTCGAGGCGGGCGACGACCGCTGGTACGACCTGATCGAGATCAACGTGATGAGCGGCGTCCGCCTCGTGCGGCATTACCTGCCGCGGATGCTGAAGCGCGATAGCGGCAGGGTCATCTTCATGGCGAGCGAATCGGCCATCAACCCGGCGCCCGAACTGCCGGCCTACAGCGCAACGAAGACGATGCAGCTTTCGCTTTCCCGCAACTTCGCAGAGACGACGAAAGGCACCGCCGTCACCGTCAACTCGGTGCTGCCCGGCCCGTGCCGGACGGAGGGCGTCGCGAGGCTCATCGCGGGACTGTACCCGGACGCGCCGACCGAGGAGGCGGAGCGGCGCTTCGTCGCCGAGAACCGGCCCACCTCGCTGATCCAGCGCCTGTCGCGGCCTGAGGAAGTCGCCGATTTCGTGACGTTTCTCGGCAGCGCGCGCACCGGCATCGTCAACGGCGCGGCCTTGCGGATCGACGGCGGCCTCATCCGGACCGTGGCCTGATCGCCATGGCCGTGGCGCTGCACCCGCCGGGCCTCCTCCGCGTCACGCTGCTGCTCTTTCGCCGTGAGATGCGGATGCGGCTCGCCTCGCTATGGTTCTACGCCGCAGCGAGCCTCGTCTGCCTGCTCGCGTGGTTCTACGGCGGCGGGTTCCAGCAGAGCTTCCGGACGGAATCGGTCCTGGTGGCAGCCGATCCGCTCGCGACCCTCGACGTGCTGGTCGTCATCTTCGTGGCCCTCGTGCTGGGCCTGCGGCTAGCCACCGCCATCGCTTGGGAGCGTGAGCACCGCACCCTGGAGGTGCTTCTGGTCGGGCCGGCCTCCCACGAGGCCGTCGTGACGGCGAAATTCGCCGTCGAGTTGTGCATCTTCGCCCTGCTCATGGCGGTCTACGTCCTCTACCTGCAGGTCGCACAGCCGCTCGGCCCGGGCATCATCGACACGGGAAGCGCCTTGGCGGTGGCCCGCATGCCGGTCCACGCGCTGCCGGTCCTGGCGCTTGGCCTACTCGTCTCTGCCTGGGCGCGCACCGTGCGCGGGGCGGTTCTCGCCTATCTGACGCTGGTCGTGTTGCTGGGCGTCTTCGAGGCCGTGCTCGGCCTTCTCGCCGCACGTCCGCCGCAGGAGTTGAGCCTCGCCGCCGGCTATTTGCGCTCTGCGATGCAGGCCGTCTCGCCCCTCATCGAGCCGCTGTCGCCGGTCGCGCCGCTAGCGAACCTCGTCCGCAGCATGACGCAGGATACGGCCCCCGCCGCCTCGCAAGCGCTGACCGCCATCGTCCTTGCCCTCGTCCTGCTGGCGCTGGCCGCTGCGGTCTCGCGCCTGCGCGGGGCGATCGCATGAGCACGCCGCGTGTACTTTTCCTCTGGATCGTGGCGTTGCTGGCGCTCCCCTCCGCGTCGGCCGCCATGGAGCCCGAGCAGCGCGAGGTGGTCGTCATCAGCGCCCGCGTCTGGGAGGGCCATGAATATCGCGAGATTTTCGTGCCGTCGACGAAGGCCGAGATGACGGTGATCGCCGGCCGGGACAGCGCCATCAGCTTCGTGCGCACGCTCGAATATTACTGGCCGCTGTCACGTCAGGTCTATGTCGACTTCAAGCGCCAGCGCGAGGTTCTGGACGGCGATCTGGTGATCCGCCGCGGGGCGAGAGAGATCGCCCGCCAGCCGCTGGCCATGTTCTCGATCCTCTACCCGAAAGGCGCGGTGAACGGCGACGGCAGGCTGCTCTGGGGAGAAGAGGCAGTCCGTGCCTTCACGGCGCATCAGGAAGGCGAACAGGCCTTCGCCCGCAATTTCGCCGCGGCGCGCAGAGCCCATTCCCAATATGAGCGCCGGCTCGTGCACTCAGGGGCGATGCGCCGGCAGGGGGAGCCAGCCGAGGCGATCGAGCCGCCCGCGCCACTTCCCGAACCCAGCCTCAGGCTCGTCACCGAGCCCCAACCCGGCTTTCGCCTGTCGCTGGAGCCGGGAGCCTATGTGATGGCGCTCGAAAGCGGCGGCCTCACCGTGCCCGGCAGCGAACGGACGCTGCGGGTCGTGAGCCTGGCGGAAAGCGACGCGCTGGTCGCCGACGTGGTGCCTGCGGAACGCTGGACGCGGCCGCTCGCCAGCAATGCACCGGCAGCGCGGATCTTCGCTCGGCCTGGTGCCGTCTTCTACATGACGCTCGCCGAGGCCAGCCTGTTCGACGAGGCCGACTACCTGCCGGTCGTCAGCCCGCAGGCGGATGCCATCCCGGGCCGGCCGCTCTGGATCCGGCGAACACCGTCGGCGGTGGAAGAACTGCGGGTCGACTGGGCCGGCCAGGAACCGGCGAAGCTGCAGCGCCGGGAACTCAAGGTCGAGCAGACCCGCGGCTCGAGCTTCGGCTACCGGGTCCGCACGGCCCGCGACGGCGAAGCGACCGACATGAGTGCCTTCGTCATCGATGTCCCAGATCAGTCATCGGTTACCCGCGGAACCATAGATCGTGACGAGGCGGCAGGCGCTGGATTTGAGCGAGAGGTGGTCGTCGTCCATCCACGCAGAGGGACGCTCGGCCTCGTCATCGCGCTGCTACCGCTTTTCGTTCCCCTCGCCCGCCGCGTGTGGCTGCACCGAACCAGAAGTAAATTGGAATGACCTGTTGAACTAGCGTTCAGGACAAACAGCTTGAGGCTCGGTGAACACTAAGAGTGACCATCTACATGAAGGGAATTATATCCGTCAGATCGAAACGGCGTCTATTTCACCTATAACCTTCCGAAGTGACCGTATGCACCGGATTGGACGAGAGGTATATACGGTATCGGTTCGAAGGAGACCGTCCACTTCCGGACCCACCGACGGCGGAAGCTGATGGGGTGGACGCCCCCGACGGCATCGCTGTGCCAGAATGGAGTGTTGCAACCATTCGAAGGGAGGCGTCCGTGCCTGAGGTTACCACGATCGGTCTGGATATCACGAAGAATGTGTTCCATGCGCACGGTTCGG
>DASYHY010000016.1:0-7688 GCA_036252795.1 Aurantimonas sp.
ACTGGCCGATTTCGAGACCGACAGGAAGGGCCGGATCGTCGTCGACGACCGGCTGCGCTCCACCGTCGATCCGGCGATCTACGTCATCGGCGACGCCGCGAGCCTGACGCCCGAGGGCGCCGAGCGGCCGCTGCCGCCGACGGCGCAGTGCGCCAGCCAGCAGGCGGACTATCTGGCCTCGGCGCTGCCGCACGGCCTTGCGGGCGGCACGCCGAAACCGTTCGTCTACAACGACCGCGGCAGCCTCCTGTCACTCGGCGGCGCCGGTTCCGTCGGCCTCGTCGGGTTCATGCGCAAGAACGACTTTCTGGTCGAGGGGCGGTTCGCCACCGCCGCCTATCACGGCCTGCAGCGGCGCCATCAATGGGCGGTGCTGGGGCCGCTGCGCGGCTCCGTGGCGATCCTCGCCGACATGATCTCGCCGACGGCTGGCCCGGCCCTGAAGCTGCACGGATGAGCGCTTCGTCCAATTCGACTGCCCCGGCCGGCGCCGCCGCCCGCCGGAGCTGAGCCGGCTTACTCCTGCGAAGGACTGCATCGATGAACCATCCCGTCATCGCCGAAGGAAACGTCGCCGTCGTCACCGGCGGCGGCTCGGGCATCGGGCTCGCCGCGGCGCGTCGCTTCGCCGAGGCGGGCATGGTCGTCGCCATCGTCGACCGGCTGCCGGAGCGGCTGGAAGCGGCCAAGGACGCCATCGCCGAGACCGCGCCGGCCGCCAAGATCCTCGCCTTCGACACGGATGTCGGCGACCGCGCAGCGGTGGAGGCGCTGGCGAACGATCTCTTCGGCCGCTACGGCGCGGTTCATCTTGTTCTGGACAATGCCGGGATCCAGCCGGGCAGCGACATCTTCGACACGAGCGGGACCTGGGACGCCGTCCTTCGCACCAATCTCGTCGGGGCGGTCCAGGTCGCCCAGATCTTCGCCGAGCGCATGGTGGCCAGCGGCGCGCCTGGCCTCGTCGTCGTCACCGGCTCCAAGCAGGGCATCACCATGCCGCCCGGCAATCCCGCCTACAATGTCTCCAAGGCGGGGCTGAAGGCCTTCACCGAGGCGCTGCAGCACGATCTGCGTAGCCGCGACGGCTGCCGCGTCGAGGCGCGGCTGCTGATCCCGGGCTTCGTCTACACCGCGCTCACCAAAGGCGACCGGACGGAGAAGCCCGCCGGCGCCTGGACACCGGAACAGACCATCGATTTCATGCTGGAGAAGCTCGCCACGGACGAGTTCTACATCCTCTGCCCGGATGGCGAGGTGACGCGCGCGATGGACGAGAAGCGCATCGCCTGGACGGCGGGCGACATCATCGAGAACCGCCCGCCGCTGTCGCGCTGGCACAAGGACTGGGCGGACAGGTTCAAGGCCTGGGCGGCACGGTCCGACTGACGTTCTCCGCACGGCCCTTCGCCACGGCCAGCAGGCGGTCGACATCGACCGCCTGCTCCAGCTGCCCGGCGATCTCGTCCAGCGCCGCCTCCACGCCGGCACGATAACCCGCCGTCGACCCCGTGAGGCCGAAACGCGCCAGGAAGTCGCGGCGCCAGGAATCGGCGCCGAACAGGCCGTGGAGATAGGTGCCGGAGATCCGGCCGTCGGTGGAGATGGCGCCGTCGGGCTGGCCGTCGAGGAGGCAGACCGGCCGGGCGCAATCGGGCCCGCTGGTGCGCCCGAGATGGATTTCGTAGCCTTCGAGCGGCATGCCGCCGGGAGTCGTGGCCCGTGCCTCGCGCACGGTCTTCTGCGGCTCCATGACCGTCTCGACGTCGAGCAGGCCGAGCCCCTCCACCTCGCGCACCGGACCCTCGATGCCGTCCGGGTCGCGCACCCTGCGGCCGAGCATCTGATAGCCGCCGCATAGGCCGACGACGTGGCCGCCCCGGGCGTGATGGGCGGCAAGGTCCCGGTCCCAGCCATGGGCCCGGAAGGCAGCCAAATCGGCGATCGTCGATTTCGAGCCGGGGATCAGCACGAGCCCGGCGTCGGGCGGCAGCCGCTCGCCGGGGCGCACGAAGACGACCGCCACGTCCGGCTCGGCCTTCAGCGGGTCGAGATCGTCGAAATTGGCGATGCGGCCGAGCAGCGGCACGGCGACCGTCAGCGCCTTGCCGGCACTCGAAGCGGCCAATCGCTCCAGCGCGACGGAATCCTCCGCCGGCAGCCGTGCGGCGGCGGAAAGATGCGGCACCACGCCGAAGCCTTGCCAGCCGGTGAAGCGCGTGATCGCCGCAATACCCTCGTCGAAGAGCGTGACGTCGCCGCGGAACTTGTTGATCAGGAAGCCGGCGATCATTGCCCGGTCCTCCTCCGGCAGGATGGCATGGGTGCCGACGAGCGAGGCGATGACGCCGCCGCGGTCGATGTCGCCGACGAGGATCACCGGCACGTCGGCCGCCGTCGCAAACCCCATGTTGGCGATGTCGCCGGCTCTGAGGTTGATCTCGGCAGGCGAGCCGGCGCCCTCGACGATGACGAGGTCGGCCTCCACCGAGAGCCGGGCGAAGCTCTCCAGTACCGTCTCCATGAGGCCGGCCTTGAGCCGCTGGTAGTCGCGGCCCTTGGCTTCTCCGGCCATCCTGCCGCGCAGGACGATCTGGCTGCCGGTCTCCGACTGCGGCTTGAGCAGCACCGGGTTCATGTCGACGGTGGGCGGCGTCCCGCAGGCCAGCGCCTGCAGCCATTGCGCGCGGCCGATCTCCCCTAAGGCGTCGGAGCCGGGAATTGCGGCGACGGCGGCGTTGTTGGACATGTTCTGCGGCTTGAACGGCCGCACGGTCAGCCCGCGCCGCGAAAACAGCCGGCAGAGCCCGGCGACCAGCACCGTCTTGCCGACGTCCGAGCCGGTCCCTTGCAGCATGATGGCGGCTGTTCGCTTCATCGTCGTTTCCTGACCGCTTGCCGCCGTTTGCACAAGCCGGCCTGCGAGACGGCGTTTGACGGCAGGCCTGCCCGCGGTCTACGCCATGACGAAACTGACGGTGCCCGCGTGACGGGCTGAAAGCGATTCCGGTGCGGCCGACCCAAGCAGGGGGCCAAGACGGAGCTGTCGGACAGATCTGCGACGGGCCTTGCCCGTGGCGGCTCCTCCGGCGCCGAGCAAGGATGGACGGAGGCTCTGAATGAAAGCCCTGATGCTGTGCGGCCATGGCAGCCGCGACCAGGCCGCGATGGTCGAATTCGGCGGCCTCGCCGACAAGCTCCGCACCCGTCTGCCCGACTGGTCCGTCGAGCACGGCTATCTGGAGTTCGCCAAGCCGGTGATTCGCGATGGGCTCGACCGGCTCAAGGCGAGTGGCGCGGAGACGGTGCTGGCGCTGCCCGGCATGCTGTTCGCCGCGGGCCACGCCAAGAACGACATTCCCTCGGTGCTCAACACCTATGCCGCCGCCAACGGCCTGCGGATCGAATATGGCCGCGAGCTCGGCGTCGACCTGAAGATGATCCGCGCCGCCGGGGAGCGCATCAGGGAGTGCCTTCGCGCCGATGGCTGGCAGGATGGCGAGCCCCTGCACGACACGATGCTGGTCGTGGTCGGCCGCGGCGCCTCGGACCCCGATGCCAATTCCAACGTCGCCAAGGTGATGCGGATGCTGTGGGAGGGTCTCGGCTTCGCCTGGGGCGAGACGGTCTATTCCGGCGTCACCTTCCCGCTGGTCGAGCCGGGGCTCGAACACGCGAGCCGCCTCGGTTACAAGCGGATCGTCGTCTTTCCGTATTTCCTGTTCACCGGCGTGCTGGTGCGGCGGATCTACGACCAGACCGACATCGTCGCGGCCGCTCATCCCGAGATCCGCTTCCTGAAGGCGCCGTATCTGGGCGCCCATGATCTGGTGGTGGAGACCTTCGTCGATCGTCTGAACGAGATCGTCGAAGGCACCAACAACATGAACTGCCAGATGTGCAAGTACCGCGAGCAGGTGCTGGGCTTCGAGGCGGAGGTGGGACTTGCCCAGGAAAGCCACCACCATCACGTCGAAGGCGTCGGCTCCTCGGCCGACTGCACGCTCTGCGACACGGTCTGCACCGGCGCCTGCCGCAATCCCGCCTCGGCCGCCCCTGCCGCAACCCGCCACGAAACCGCCCATGCGCACGGGCATGACCATCATCACCCGCATGATCACGGCCATTCGCATGGCCACGAGCATGCACATGACCATGCGCCGGACCACTTCCACTCTCATGCCGAGGGTGCTGCGGGCGGGCACACTCATCCCCACTCGCATTCGCACGGCGGACACGACCATTCCCACGATCACCACCATCACCCCTATCCCCATGCCGACCACCCGCTCGGCCCGCGCTCGATGCGCCGTCCATGACCGGCTGCGAGGACGCGGCGCCGTTGCGGCCAAGGGGCTGCGGGAAGTGAACGACCGATGAGCGCGCTGTTCGACCGCTACGCCATCGTCGACTGGTCGGCCGCCAACGCGCCTGCCAGCGGCAAGGACTCCATCTGGATCGCCTTCGCCGAACGCGAGGGGACCGAGACGCGACTGGTCGAGACGATCAACCCGCCGACCCGCGCCGCCGCGATGGCGCGGCTGGAAGCATACTTCCGCCAGGCACTGGCGGACGAAAAGCGTGTCTTCGCCGGCTTCGACTTTCCCTTCGGCTATCCGGCCGGCGGGGCGGCGGCGATCACCGGCAGCCCCGACTGGCGGGCGCTCTGGGGCTTCTTCGCCGACGCGCTGCAGGACCTCGGGACGAACACCAACAACCGCTTCGAGGTCGCCGGCCGGCTCAATCGCGAGCAGCTCGCCGACATGCCGATGTACTGGGGCCGGCCGATGCACCAGGCGGTGCCGGGCCTTTCGGCGACGAAGCCGGATCCCTATCCGGCCGGTCTGCCGGAGAAGCGCGTGGCCGAAGCCCGCACCGGTAAGGCCCAGCCCGTCTGGAAGCTCAACTACACCGGCAGCGTCGGCAGCCAGACGATCACCGGCATCGCCCGGCTGGAGCAGCTGCGGCGCAATCCCGAGTTCGCCGATCATCTGGCCGTCTGGCCGTTCGAGACGGCTTTCGCCTCGGCATTGCACGCGCCCATCGTGCTGGCGGAAATCTATCCGGGGCTAATCAAGGTGGAGATCGGAGACTGTTCATGCATCGACGAAGCGCAGGTTAAAGCGTTCGCCTGCATCTTCAGCCGCTTCGACGCCGACGGGCGCTTCGGCGAACTCCTTTCCGCGCCGACCGATCTGCCGGCCGGCGAGGCCGCCGCTGTGGTGGCGGAGGAGGGCTGGATCGTCGGCCTCGGCCACCGCCTGACCGAAGCCCTCGGCGAGGAAGACCCGCAGGCCTACGTGGCACCCGGTGCGCGGCTCAACTACCTGCGTGATCCCGCCGCGATCTATGCCGAAAGTTTCCAGCTGATCCGCGCCGAGACGGATCTGTCGCAGCTGCCGGAGGATGCCCAGGACTTGGCGATCCGACTGGTCCATGCCTGCGGCATGCCGGAGATCGTCGCCGATCTCCTGCTCTCGCAGGATGCCATCGCCGCGGGCCAGGCGGCGCTCGCCGCCGGCGCGCCGATCCTCTGCGATTCCGAGATGGTGGCCCACGGCATCATTCCGGGCCGGCTGCCGCAGCAGAACAAGATCGTTTGCCGGCTATCGGATCCGCGCACGCGACGCATCGCCGAGCGCGACGCCACGACGCGTTCGGCTGCCCAGGTAGACCTCTGGAACGAACTGATCCCGGGCGCCGTCGTCGCCATCGGCAATGCCCCGACGGCGCTGTTCCGGCTGCTGGAGCGCCTCGACGAGGGCGCGCCGAGGCCGGCGCTGATCATCGGCATGCCAGTTGGCTTCGTCGGCGCGGCTGAATCCAAGGCCGAACTGGTGCGCGATTCCCGCGGCATCCCCTATGTCACGATCGCCGGCCGGCGCGGCGGCAGCGCCATGGCGGCGGCCGCCGTGAATGCTTTGGCCAAAGGGCTCGACTGACCATGGCCGACCCGGTCCGGCCCTGGCTGGCGCAGCATGACGCAACCGTACCCAAGGCCGCCGACGCGCAACGCGAGAGTCGGTGGCTGACGGTGATCGGCATCGGCGACGGCGGGCTGGACGGCCTGACGGACGAGGCCCGGCACCTGCTGCGGGAGGCGGCGACCGTGTTCGGCGGCGAGCGGCATCTGGCCCTGCTGGGCGAGAGCGCGGCAGAGACCGTCGCCTGGGCATCGCCCTTCTCGGCGTCGATCGAACGGCTCGAGGCCTGCGCCGGAACCCCCACCGTGGTCCTGGCGACCGGCGACCCGATGTGGTTCGGCGTCGGGGCGACGCTGACACGGCATTTCGCGCCGGAGGCGATGCGCATCATTCCCGCGCCGGCGGCTTTTCAGCTCGCCGCTTCACGGCTTGCTTGGCCGCTGCAGGACTGCGCCTGCCTCACCGTGCACGGCCGGCCGGTCGAGGCCGTCGCGCGGGCGCTGGCACCGGAGGCGCGGCTCCTGGTCTATTCGGCCGATGGCCAGTCGCCGCAGGCACTCGCGCGGCTCCTGACCGGCCGCGGCTACGGGCCCAGCCGGATGATCGTGCTGGAGCATCTCGGCGGCGAACGCGAGCGAATCCGCGAGACGACCGCCGGCGGCTTCGACCTCGCGGACATTGCCGACCTCAACACCGTCGCGGTGGCCTGCGCCGCCGGCCGGGCAGCCGAGCCGCGCCCGCTGGTCGCCGGTCTTCCCGACGACGCCTTCGTCCACGACGGCAAGATGAGCAAGCGGGTGCTGCGGGCAATGGCGATCGCGGCGCTGGCGCCGATGCCGGGCGCGCTGCTCTGGGACGTCGGGGCGGGCTCCGGCTCGATCTCGGTCGAGTGGCTGCGCGGCGCGCCCCGCACCCGGGCGGTCGCCATCGAGCCGGTCGCGGCCCGCCGCGCGCTGATCGCCGAGAATGCGGCGACGCTGGGCGTGCCGGAACTCGTCGTGGTCGCGGGATCGGCGCCGGCGACCTTCGAAGGGCTCGATCCGCCGGATGCCGTCTTCATCGGCGGCGGCCTGTCGGACGGCGTATTCGACGCGGCCTGGGACGCGCTGAAGCCGGGCGGGCGGATGGTGGCCCACGCCGTGACGCTGGAGTCGGAGGCGCTGCTGATCGCGCTCCACGAAAGGCTGGGCGGCGAACTGATGCGCGTCGGGGTGGAGCGGGCCGAGAAGGTCGGCCCCTATCGCGGCTTCAAGCCGTCGATGACCGTCATCCACTGGCACGTGACCAAGAGCCATACCCGATGAGCGGCACGCTCTACGGTCTAAGCGTCGGGCCGGGCGATCCCGAACTCCTGACGCTGAAGGCGCTGCGCATCCTGCAGGCTTCTCCCGTCGTCGCCTATCCGGCGCCCGATCACGGCGCCAGCTTCGCCCGCTCGATCGTCGCCGCGCATCTGGCACCGCACCAGGACGAGGTCCCGATCGTCGTGCCGATGCGCGTCGAGCGGTTTCCCGCCGCCTCGGTCTACGACCAGGCGGCCTCGGTGATAGCGGCTCATCTCGCCGCAGGCCGGGACGTCGCCGTCCTCTGCGAGGGCGACGCATTATTCTATGGCTCCTTCATGTATATCTTCGAGCGGCTGGCGGATCGCTTCCCGGCCGAGATCGTCCCCGGCGTGACCTCCGTCTCCGCCGCCGCGGCGCGGCTCAAGCGCCCTCTGGCCGCGCGCAACGACGTGCTCACCGTGCTGCCGGCCCCGCTGGA